>DATBKQ010000115.1:0-32869 GCA_036555825.1 Acetobacteraceae bacterium
GAACCCGGAAGTGTCGTCGGTGCGTGATTCGGATCGCATCATCGGCATGCTGGACGCGAAGACCGCCCGCGCCGAGAAGGGTGAGCGGATCGACAAGCACCTGCTGCTGACCCGCTACGACGGCGCCCGCGCCTCGCGCGGTGAGATGCTGAAGACCGAGGATGTGCTGGAAATCCTGTCGATCCCGCTGCTCGGCATCATCCCTGAAAGCGAGGAGGTGCTGCGCGCATCCAACCTCGGCGCGCCGGTGACGATCGGCAATCCAAACAGCCCGGCGGCAAAGGCTTATTTCGAGGCGGCCCGGCGATTGCGCGGCGAGACCCTCGTGGTGACGGTGCCCGCGCAGCGGCGCGGTTTCGTGGCACGACTGTTTGGCCGGAGGGCCGTGGCATGAACCTGATCGGCCTGTTCCGCCGGCGCGATTCGGCGCCGGTCGCGCGCGAGCGGCTCCAGGTGCTGCTAGCACATGAACGTGCTTTCATCGGCAAGTCGGACCTGCTCGCGGTGCTGCAGGAGGAGATCATCGCGGTGATCGCCAAGCACGTGTCGATCGAGCGCGAGCGCGTGCAGATCAAGCTGGACCGCGGCGATCCGATCTCGACGCTGGAAATCGACGTCGAGGTGCCGAGTGCCGCGGCTGCCGCGGCCCTGCGGGACGAACGGCCCGACGCGCGCGCAGCGGCCAACGCCTGAAGACACAAGGTGCGTACAGGGGGGATCAGGCCCCCAACAGCGCGACCGGGAACCGGCCGAGGACCTGCTCGATTTCCTGAGTCGGCCCGACTGCCAGGACGTCGCCGCTGAAACGATCGCGCATCGATCGGCCAGCCAGGTTGCCGGGAACGTGCAGAATGGTCCCCTGCCATTGCGGGGTGCGCCCGATTTCGTGATGCGACGTCAGAGGCAATCGCGGCACCACCACGATGCAGTGCGCATCCTCGTACGACCGCGCGAACGCGACCACATGCTCGGCCAGCGGCCCGGAGACGTCCAATGGGCGATAAGTGCCGCGGGCAAACAGCGCAGGTTGCTCGCGCCGCATAGCCAGCGCACGGCGGACCACCGCTTGCTTCACCCGGCCGTCCCGCCAGCTTGCAACCAGCTCGACCGGTGATCGGTCAGCGCCCAGCGCGTCGATCCGGCGAACAAAATCCACCGGCCGGCGATTGTCCGGATCGACCAGGCTGAGGTCCCAGAACTCGGTGCCCTGGTAGAAGTCTGGCACGCCCGGCGCCGTAAGCTTCAACGATGTCTGCGCCAGCCCGTTCACAGCACCCGCCGGACCGATCCGCTCGGCAAATGCCCGCGCCTCGGCGACAAACGCAGTGTCCGCCATGATGGTGTAAAGAAACGATCGCGCCGCGTCCTCGTATTCCAGGTTCGGCGCCGTCCAGTCAGTGACGAGCTTCGCCTCGCGCAGCGCCTTGAGCTGCCAGTCGGCAAGGCGATCGGCATATTCAACCAAATCGGTATCATCCAGTGGCCAGGCCGCGACAATCATCTGATACAGCATCGCCTCATCGCCCGGCGAAGGCATCGGACCGTCGCGACGATGCGGTGTGTTCATGACGAACCAGTTGCGCACAGCGCGCTGCCACTCATCGGGAATTTCGCTCAGCACGGCGAGGCGTGCCCGCACATCTTCGCCACGCTTATGGTCATGCGTCGCGGTCGCCAACATGGCGTCCGGAAAACGCTGCCGACGCTCCAGACACGCGGCGTGGAATTCTGCCGGCGGCGCGCTGAAGCGGCGTACATCGGCGCCGACCTCGTTGCGCGACAGCAAGACGCCGTAACGATAATAGGCAGTATCCTCCACTGCCTTGGCGGCAAGCGGCGCGCTGAGCTGCTGGAAGCGGATCGCGGCCTTGGGTGTCGCGTCCACGCCGAGCCAGCGTTCCAGCATGCCGAGCGAGCCGCGGTCGGCGGGGACGACATCCGGCAAGGCTCCCGCGACCGCGGTGGTGACAGCCGCCGATCGCTGCCCACACCCGTAGCTGCGATACACCGGAAAATGCGCCAGAAGCGCGGTCAGTGCGCGGCGAATGGCAGCCCGCGTGACGTCGCGCGTCGCCACATCCGCCAGCGCGATCTCATGCAATGCCGCGACTGCCGCCTCGAGCTGCGCGGTGAATGAGCGGTCCAGCACCTCTCGCCGCGCGCTGGCTTCTTCCACGCCGAAGTCGCTCGGTCGGCCGCTGAT
Source organism: Acetobacteraceae bacterium (assembly GCA_036555825.1). GTDB lineage: Bacteria > Pseudomonadota > Alphaproteobacteria > Acetobacterales > Acetobacteraceae > JAMXLO01. The sequence goes on from DATBKQ010000115.1 coordinate 2,204, forward strand.
CTCGCTCCACAACCTGCGCAACGGCGTTTCGCCCGCTCTCGCGTGCAGCAGCGCGCTCACCTGATCCATGAAGTCGTAGCCGCTAGTGCCGTCCACCGCCCAGTCGTCAGGCAGGTGCTCACCCGCTCCGAGGATCTTTTCCACCACCACCCATGGCTGCCGCTGTGGCGCCAATTCCTGCAAGCGCGTGCGCAACCGCCGGCAATAGCCCGGTGGATCGGCGAGGCCATCGACGTGATCCACTCGCACGCCATCGATCAGTCCCTGCCGGTACAGCCGGAACAGTGCTGCGTGCGTCGCCTCGAATACGGCTTCGTGCTCGATGCGCAGTGCGGCCAGGCCGTTGATATCGAAGAAGCGCCGCCAATTGATCAGATCACCGGCCGTGCGCCACCACGCGAGCCGATAGTGCTGCCGCTCCAGCAGATGGTGCAGACGAGCCCTACCCGTCTCGGTCCTCGGATCGAACGCATCAGGTGACGCCGCACCAATCTCAGTGTGGTCTTCCGGGCGAATGGGGAACCGGTTGTCGAAATACGCGATCACCGGCTCATCGGGGTCACGCACCAGTGTCAGCGAGCCGTTGCGCAGCGTGTCGCCGTACGGCTCGCCAAGGAATGGTGCCAGCACCTTGCCGCGCAGTTCCGGATCGGCGCAGTCCCAGTCGATGTCGAAGAAGGACGCGTAGCGGCTGTTGCGGCCGTGCCGCAGCACATCGGCCCACCACGGATTCTCGCTTCCGCCGACTGCCATGTGATTGGGCACCACATCCACGATAAGTCCAAGTCCGGTTGAGTGCAGTGCCGCCACGAGCTGCCCCAGCCCTGCTTCGCCACCAAGCTCCGGGTTGACCTGCGTCGGATCTATCACGTCGTAGCCGTGCATCGAGCCTGCCCGCGCAGTGAGGATTGGCGACGAATACAGGTGACTGATCCCCAGCTTCGCCATGTAGGAGACCAATTTGGTGGCATCCACAAAAGTGAAGTCGCGGTGCAGTTGCAGGCGCATCGTCGCGCGCAGCGCGGTCATGACCGTGGCCGCTGCGCTGCCAGACGTTCGACCCGTTGCGCGATGTCCGGTTGATCCAGCAGGGAGTCGGCGCGCGCGGCAAGCCGCCTGCGCCAGTTCGGATGCTCGTTGACCGTTCCCGGCAGGTTCGGCTGCTGCTCGACACCGAGCAGGTCCTCGATCGGCGGCAGACACAGTGGCGATGGGGTAGCCGAGACGAGGCTCAGCGCTGCATCGACAATCGGCTTCGTCACTTCCGGCGGCGGCGCTTCCCCCTCAGCCAGGTCATTGGCGACGAATGTGCGCCATAGTGCCTTGCGATCGGCGCTGCGTTCTTCCGCGAGGTCCTCCTCGTTCACGCCAGTGCCAAGGCGGCCGCATGCGGCGCGTGTGGTGATGTCGCTGCCATGCCACCAGCCGGCGACAGTCGGCAGATCGTGGGTTGAGGTCATCGCGACTGCCGATGGATGCCACCCGCGCGGCGAAGCGAACCCCTGTCCGGTGCGTTCGAACCACAGGACGCGCATGCCATGCAGGCCGGCGGTGTCCAGCGTCTCGCGGAAGCCGTCCGGTACCGTGCCGAGATCCTCGCCGACGACAATCGCGCGATGGCGCTGCGATTCCAGTGCCAGCAGCCGCAGCAGATCGGTGAGCGGGTACGTCAGGTAGGCGCCGTGCGCCGGGTCGGCGCCTTCCGGAACCAGCCAGAGCCGGGTCAGTCCCATCGCATGATCGATGCGAATGCCGCCCATGTTGCGCAGGACCGCGCGCACAGTCGCTATGAATGGAGCAAACCCGCCATTGATCAGCGCGCGGGGGGAAAAACCGGTCAGGCCCCAATCCTGGCCGCGCGGGTTGAACAGATCGGGCGGCGCGCCGATCGACAGCCCACCGAGGATGTCGCCCTGCTGGCTCCATGCATGACTGCCGGAACGGTCCATGCCCACCGCGAGATCGCCGATCAACCCGATCCGCATACCAGCCCGCTGCGCGCGGCTCTGCGCCACCCGCAGCGAGCGGTCTGCGATCCATTGCAGGAAGCAGTGGAACATCACCTCGTGTTCATACGACGCGGCAAACACCGCCACGGCGGCACTGCTGGGATCGCGCAGGTCCGCCGACCAGTGGCGCCAATCGTCGGCGCCGGCCGCGCTCTGCACGCCGTGCAACGTTTCGAACACTGCATGTTGGCGCAGCAGGTGGCCCCGCTCGGCGCGGAAGCGGGCAAAGTCCAGATGGCGCGGGCAGTCGCCGTCCCTGTCCTCCATGAATGCGTCGAACATGGCGCGGAATAGTCTGACCTTGGCCTTTGCGGCCACCGGCCAATCGATCAGACGCGCAGCCTCCAGCTCCTTGTAGCTGTGGAGCAGACCTTCGGCCTGCAGCATATCGGAGAGCCACTCACGGCCGAATACGAGTTCGGCAGAGGCGTGCAGCGGATTGAGGAACAAACGACTGGATGGCGCATAGGGTGCGAAGCGCGAGGGATCGGCGCCGAACAAGGCATGCAGCGGGCTCAGCGCCAGGGCGTCGGCTCCGCGCTCACCCGCTGCCTGCGCGAGTGCGGCAACACCCGCTATGTCGCCGATGCCGCCGTCCCCCGGGTGACGCAACGCGTAGACCTGCGCCGCTATGCCCCATAGCCGTGCGTCCGGCACTGCGTCATCGATCGTACGGCAACGGCTTGGCGCCACTGCCAACACCAATTCCCGATCGTCGATCCGCAAGCGGTGATACCCGGTTTCGCCGATCGCGGGAACGCGTAGGCGCCCTCGCACCGGTGTCAATGACACATCGCGCTTGTCGCCATTCTCAAGCCAAAGCTGCGCCAGTTGTGACTCGCTTGCACCGACATCGAGCCGTGTCGGGCGGCCGGCCGTTGCGGTGATCAGTGGCGGCAACACCTGAACGGCTGAGCGTCGCTGCAGCAGCTTGCGGCTGTGCAGCAGATCGCCGCGCGTGGAGGTCGGCAACCCGAGTGCATCGAGGATGCGACGCAGCACGTCAGGCGCAACGATCTTGGATTTCCCAGCAAAGTCATTCCATTCCACGGCGATGCCGGCACGACGCGCAAGATCGTTGAGCGTCTCGTCGGTCATGGCGATGCTTGATTTTCTTCGAGATACGCACAGGTGCAATAGCCGGGGAGCCGGCCCTCCAATGTAGGCGTGTTGCTGAACAGTACCTGCCCTTCCGGAAGATCCAGGGTCACCGGTTGGCCATCAAGGTTGGTTGCGAGCGTCAGCCGGGCGCCATCGCCCAACCGCCAACACGCGCGCACCGCCTTCGGTCCCACGACCTCCGCCGAGAGCGAGCGCGCTCCATCCAGGCGCGGCACGATCGCCGATGCGCGCAGCCGCAGCAGTCGTCGATACAGCGACCAGCGCGCGGCGCCACGTTCCGGATCCGCATGCGGTACCGACGCGGCGAAGGTGTCTGGTGCGTTGGGGTCGGGGATACGCGCACGATTGGCCGGATCCGCGAACGCGGGAAATTTGGCAAACTCGTTCCGCCGGCCGTCACGTACAGCGTTGGCGAGCTGCGGCCCATGATCGGTGAAGAACAGGAATGGCGTGCGGCTCGCGGTCTCCTCGCCCATGAACAGCAGCGGCACCTGCGGGCACAGCAACTGCAATGCTATCGCTGCTTCCAGCGTCGCGGGATGCACCAGCGTGGTCAGGCGCTCGCCGAATGCACGATTGCCGATCTGGTCGTGGTTCTGCAGGAACAGCACAAAGGCTGTCGGCGGCAGATGGGCACTCGGCATGCCGCGCGGCGCGCCGGTATACTGCGTGCGTTCGCCCTGGTAGATGAAGCCTTCCGCCAGGCACCGCGCCAGCCGCCATGCCGAGCAATCGGCATAATCGCGATAGTAACCGCCGTGCTCACCCGTGAGCAAGACATGCAGCACATTGTGCCCGTCGTCATTCCATTGCGCATCCAGACCATTATCCAGATGCGATGCATCGTTGTGGTGCTCTAACACCAGATGAACGTGCCGGCCCGGACCAATGGCACTGCGCGCGGTCGCCGCCATTTCGTCAACCCAGTCCTGATCGAGGATGGCGTGCACAGCGTCGAGACGCAGCCCGTCGAAACGGTACTCGTCCAGCCAATACAGCACATTCTCGGTAAAGAAATCGCGCACTTCGCGCCGGCGGAAATCGATTGCCGCTCCCCACGGGGTATGACAGTCCTCGCGGAAGAACTGGGGGGCGTAGAGCGAGAGGTAATTGCCGTCAGGCCCGAAGTGGTTATAGACGACATCGAGAAAGATCATCAGGCCGTGATCGTGCGCGGCGTCGACCAGCCCCTTGAGCTCATTGGGCGAGCCATAGGCGGCATCCGGCGCGTAGGGCAGTACGCCGTCGTAACCCCAGTTGCGCCTGCCGGGAAAGTCGTTGACCGGCATGAGCTCGATCGCGGTGATGCCGAGAGCCGCCAGACGCGGGAGTTCCCGCGCAACGCCGCGGAAGCCGCCAAGCACGCCGGCGTGCAATTCGTACAGAATGGCCTCGTGCCAGGGCCTGCCGCGCCATGCCGCGTTGCGCCAGGTGTAGCCCTGCGGATCGACGACCACGCTTGGATCATGCACATCGTTCGACTGCGCGCGTGATGCGGGATCGGGCACCAGCGTGCCGTCCGTCAAGCGGTAGCGGTAACGCGTGCCCGCCGGACAGTCTGCTATCGCCTCGAACCAGCCATCCGCTGAGCGTGTCATGGGCACGATCGGCCCGCCTTCCACCGCGACGCCGACGCTCGCCTGCGCCGGTGCCCAGAAGCGGAACTGTGTACGTCCGCCACCCAGGAGATTGGCACCGAACTTCATCCCGCAAGCTCCGTATACAGCAGCACCGCGCTGTGCGCGCCGACGACCACCTCGTGCTTCGCCTCCCCCAGAGGTGCATCGGGCGCTGCACTGTCGAGCAGCACACGACACGGCAGCTGGGGCGCCGGCAAAAGGAATCGGCTCGGCTGATCGTCCGGATTGAGCAGCAAGGTCAGAATTGTCACTTGTCCCTCAGGGACTTGCATCGCCCGGCGCAAAATCAACGTGCGCTGCTCGATATCGTTCCAAGCATCCGATGGAATTGTGGCCCCGTGCTGGTCGAACCAGGCGATGTCGGCGATGCCGGAAGCGGGGTGCTCCGTGCCGTGCAGGAACCGCGAATGCCGCAGCACCGGATGATCGCGGCGGAGCGCGATGAGGCGCGCGACATAGGCGGTAAGGGCAAGTCCCGGCGGGGAAGCCGCCATGCTCCAATCCAGCCAGGAGATTTCATTGTCCTGGCAATAGGCGTTGTTGTTGCCGGCCTGCGTGCGGCCGAACTCATCTCCCGCCAGCAGCATCGGCGTGCCGGCCGAGAAGAACACGGTCGCCAGCATGGCGCGCTTTACCCGGTCCCGCACGGCAGTGATTGTCGGGTCGTTCGTCGGACCCTCGGTTCCCCAGTTGCTGGTAAAATTGGCGGGATGGCCGTCGTGGTTGGCTTCGCCGTTTACCTCGTTATGACGCTCCTGGTAGTTCACCGCATCGGTGAGGGTGAAACCGTCATGCGAGGCGGCGAAGTTGATCGACGCCCAGGGACGCCTGCCGTGGCGCGCGAAGATGTCGGCTGATCCCGCGAGGCTCGCCGCGATCGACGGACGCTCACCCGGGTCGCCACGCCAGAACCGGCGCACGCTGTCGCGGAACCGGTCGTTCCACTCGGCAAAGCCAGGGGGATGATTGCCGAGCTGGTAACCACCGGGGCCGATATCCCAAGGTTCGGCGATCAGCTTCACGCCGGCGAGCACGGGATCCTGGCGCAGCGCGTCAAAGAAGCCAGCATTCGGATCGAAGCCATACGACTCGCGGCCAAGCGTGGCGCAGAGATCGAACCGGAAACCATCGACGTGGTATGAGGTAACCCAGTAGCGCAGCGAATCCAGCACCATTTGCAGTACGCGCGGATGCGATAAATTGAGCGTGTTGCCGGTGCCGGTGTCGTTGACGGTGCGCCGCGCATCGCCTGCTTCCAGCCGGTAATAGCTGGCGTTGTCCAGACCGCGGAAAGACAGCGTCGGGCCGGTCTCCTCGGCTTCAGCTGTGTGGTTGTACACCACGTCCAGGATCACCTCGATTCCTGCCGCGTGCAGCCGGTGCACGGCGACGCGGATTTCATTTGGCGATCCGCCGGACAGATAGGACGGCTCCGGCGCGAAGAATGCCAGCGTGTTGTAGCCCCAGTAATTCCGCAGCCCGCGCCGCTGCAGGGCGCGGTCCTGCAGGAAGGCATGCACCGGCATCAGCTCGACCGCCGTGACACCGAGACGCCGCAAATGACTGATCACCGCAGGATGCGCCAGACCGGCAAAGGTGCCGCGCTCGGACGGACGAATGTCCTCGCGCAGCATCGTCAGGCCCCGGACGTGTGCCTCGTAAATCACCGTGTCCGGCCAAGGTACCAACGGTGGGTGGTCGCCACCCCAGTTGAACGAATCGTCGGTTACCACGCATTTAGGCATGAAGACGGCGCTGTCCCGCCTGTCGAAGGAGAGGTCACCACGCGCGGAGTGCTGCCGGAAGCCATACAGGGCGTCCGACCAGTGCAGCGTGCCCGCCAACGCCCGCGCGTACGGATCTAGCAGCAATTTGTGGTGATTGAACCGATGTCCATGCTCGGGCGCGTAGGGACCGTAGGCACGATAACCATATAGCAGCCCGGCTGTGGCGTCGGGCAGATAGCCGTGCCAGACTTCGTGGGTATATTCCGGCAGCGCATAGCGGGCGATTTCGTGCCGTCCGGAAGGCTCGAACAGGCAGAGCTCGACGCGTTCGGCATGTCCGGAGAATACTGCGAAGTTGATGCCGAGCCCGTCCCATGTGGCGCCGAGCGGGTACGGCCGGCCCGGCAGCAACGCGTCAGGCAGATGATGCATCTCTCTCGGTCAGTTGCCCAGGCACAGGAACAGCGCGGCCAATGGCGGCAGGGTTAATTCCAGCGACTGTGCCTCGCCGTGGCTTTGCAGCGGGCTCGTCGCCACCGCGCCGCCATTGCCCAGGTTGGAGCCGCCGTAGAAGGCAGAGTCGGTGTTGAGAACCTCATGCCAGAGTCCGGGGCGAGGAACCCCGACGCGATAGCCGGAGCGAGGCACTGGGGTCATGTTGCACACGACGAGCACGGGAGACGATTCTTCGCTTCCGTAACGCAGGAAGGCGAACACAGAGTTGGCGGTGTCGTCACCCACCACCCAGCGGAAACCGGTGGACACCGCATCGCGCTGATGCAGCGCCGGTTGGCCCCTATAGACACGGTTCAGGTCACGCACCAAACGCTGAATGCCGAGACGGTGCGGATCACCAAGAGCCGGCCAATCGATCTCTCCGTCGTGGCTCCATTCATGTTCCTGCGCGATCTCGCCGCCCATGAACAACAGCTTCTTGCCGGGATGTCCCCACATAAAGCCAAAATAGGCGCGCAGGTTGGCAAAGCGTTGCCAGTTGTCACCCGGCATCTTGCCGATCAGCGAACGCTTTCCGTACACCACTTCGTCGTGCGACAGCGGAAGGATGAAGTTTTCCGAAAAGGCGTAGAGCAGGCCGAACGTCATGTCGTTGTGGTGCCAGTGCCGGTGGACAGGGTCGTGCTCCATATAGCGGAGCGTATCGTGCATCCAGCCCATGTTCCACTTGTAGCAGAAGCCCAGGCCGCCCTCGCGGATCGGCCGTGACACGCCCGGCCAGGCGGTCGACTCCTCCGCGATGGTGACCGCGCCGGCGCAGCGTTCTTCGACCACCGCGTTGAAGTGGCGCAGGAAGCCGATCGCCTCGAGATTTTCACGCCCGCCGTAAATATTGGGAATCCACTGGCCCTGGGCACGCGAGTAGTCGCGGTACAGCATCGATGCCACGGCATCGACCCGCAACCCGTCGACGTGGAACTGCTCGAGCCAGTAGAGACCGGAGGCGATCAGGAAGCCCTGCACCTCGCGCCGGCCGAAATTGTAGATGTAGGTGTTCCAGTCCTGGTGGAAGCCTTCGCGCGGATCCTGATGCTCGTACAACGCAGTGCCGTCGAATCGTGCCATGCCGTGTGCGTCGGTCGGGAAATGCGCCGGCACCCAATCGACGATGATGCCGATACCGGCGCGGTGGCACGCATCGACGAAGCGGGCGAAGCCTTCCGGTGGGCCGAACCGCGCGCTTGGCGCGAACAGGCCGAGTGGCTGGTAGCCCCATGAGCCACCGAACGGATGCTCGGCCACCGGCATCAGCTCGATGTGGGTGAATCCCATCTCGCTGACATACGGCACGACGCGTCCGGCGAGTTCGTCCCAGGTCGGAATCCGGCCATCGGGATGGAACCAGGATGCGGCATGCATCTCGTAGATCGCGACCGGCGCATCGGTGGCCTGCCGGCGCCGCCGCTGCCGCATCCAGTTCTCGTCGTGCCAGACGAACGGCGTGGAATCCATGACGACCGAAGCGGTGGCAGGCGGCGGCTCGGTGGCGCGCGCGAGCGGATCGGCCTTGAACGGCAGCCGCCACCCGTCCGAGCCGACGATGGCGAACTTGTAGCGCGCGCCGGCGGCAATCCTGGGGACGAACAGTTCCCAGACTCCCGCCGGGTAGCGCAGCCGCATTGGGTTGCGTCGCGGATCCCAGGAGTTGAAGTCGCCGACCACCGATACCGCTCGGGCGTTCGGTGCCCACACCGCGAACCGCACCCCGCTGACGCCATCGATGGTTATCGCATTGGCGCCCAGATGCGATGCGAGTTCGAAATGCCGGCCTTCGTTGAACAGGTGCAGATCGAGATCACCGAGCAGCAGGCCGAAGGAATAGGGATCCTCGGTTTCCTGCACGGCGCCGGGCCAGGTGATGCGCAAAAGGTAGGGCTCCGCGCTGCTGACACGGCCAGAGAACAGGCCCTGCGGCCGCATCGGAGGAAGTCGTTCCAGGCGTTTTCGCGTCGAACGCGCCAGCACCTCGACGGCCAACGCGCCCGGCAGGAACGCACGCACGATTCTGCCAGCGGTGGTGTCGAACGGTCCCAACACGGCGAATGGATCGCGCAACGTGCCGGCGGCCAGCGCCTCCGTCGTACCAGTCGGCAGTTCGGTCAGCTCCACGATGTCGTTCATGCCGGCACCTGCACGAGCAGTTGCGCCAGGCCGTGCAATGGCACATCGATCCAGGCCGGGCGGTTGGCCGCCTCGTAAGCAATCTCGTAAGCCGCCTTCTCGATCAGGAACAGCCGCAGCAGGTCTTGTTCGGTTGACATGTCCTGCGCCGGCAGAACCTCGGCATAGCCGGCGAGGAAGCAGTGCGTCGCGCGCTCGACAAAGGTGCGCAGGAACGCGTCCCGCTGCGGATCGGCGACATGCGCCTGGGTCGTCAGGCTCTTGCGCCGCATGACCGCAGCCGCGTAGTCGAACGAGCGCAGCATGCCGGCGACATCGCGCAACCGATGGTTCTTGCCCCGGCGCTGCGCCAGCGGCTTCGCCGGTTCACCTTCGAAGTCGATGATGTACACGTCGCCATTGGCGACAAGTGCCTGGCCAAGGTGCAGGTCGCCGTGGATGCGGGTCACGGTCTCGCCAAGGCCGGACCGGGCCAGCCGGCGTACGGCATCGCCCAGCGCATCGCGCTCCGCCATGACGGCGGCAAGATCCTGCACCGCTTCGCCCTCGAGGCTGGTGAGCCCGTCCAGCGCGGCGAACGCGATGCCAAGCTGCTGCTCCGCCTGATGAGCCCATTGTTCCACGAGTTCCTCGCCTGCGCGCTCCGGCGCGAAGGCAGGGTCGTGTGAGGAACCGGCGAGCACGGCATGCATCTCGGCAAGGCGGCGCCCGAACAGAGTGGCTATGCCGCCATAATCCTCGTGCTCCTCGGCTTCTGTGGCCTGCGTCTCCTGCGTTCCGGCGGTCAGATCGGACAGACCGCGCGTGAGCAGATCGAGCGTCCAGGTCCACGCGTCGCCTTGGTTGCGAATGAAGCCTTGTGCCACGGCCATGGCGTGTCGCTGGCCATCGGGATCGATGCGCACCACCTCGCCGAGAAGCGGCGGGATGTTGGCGTAGCCGTGCTCGGTCAGGTACCGGCCCATCTCCGCCTCGGGGTGCGGGCCGCTTGCCACCCGACGGAACAGCTTCAGCATGGCGACGTCGCCAACGATCATCGACGAGTTGGACTGCTCGACCGAGAGCCAATTCATCTCCACATCGGGCGGCACCGCGACATCGGCCATGCGAGAGGTGGGCTCGAAGCGGACCTCGCCATCGCGGTCTCCCGCCGCGAGCCCGGCCAGTACGGCATTGGCGAACTCCGGCAGCGCGAACGCGTCGGTCAACAGGCCGACACGCCCACCGCGGCGGACACGCGCCAGCGCGAGCTGCACCGGCAACGGGCCGGTCTGCCGATCCTCCCAGGCGATCGCCATCGGCAACAGCCATCGCGCGATTCCGGTGGGTGCCTCGGTCTCGATCTCCGCCAACAGCAACTCCTGCTCGGCGTGCGGCAATGGCGTGAGCGAGGCCAGCCGCACCGCGCGAAGCGTCTGATCCTTCATCGCGAACCAGCGCCGCTTGGCCAGATACGCGGGCAGGATTTCCCGCTCCACGATGGCGCGATTGGTTGTCAGCGCGTCGAACAGGCGGGAACGCAGGACGATCGTCTGATATTCGGGCATCGGCTCTGGCGCGGGCGTGTGGGTGGTCGGCCAGCCCGCCTCCTGATCTGCAAGCAGGAACCAATAGAAGCCATACGGCGGGAAGGTCAGCAGGTAGTTGAGTTGGCCGATCGGTGGAAAGGCCGAGCCACCGTCCAGCTCAACGGGCGTGCGGCCGGCGAACTCCGACAGGTCGAGCTCCACTGCCTGGGGTGTGCGCGCAAGATTGGCGAGGCACAGGATCGTGCGGCCTTCGTATTCCCGCAGATAAGCGAGAATCTTGCGGTTCTTCGGATACAGCAGCCGGAACGTGCCGCGGCCGAACACCTGATATTGCCGGCGCACCGCGATGACCCGCCGCATCCAGTTCAGCAGTGAGTGACGGTCGCTCTGCTGCGCCTCGACGTTGACCGCCTCGTAGCCATACAGCGCATCCATGATGGTGGGCAGCACAAGGCGCGACGGATCGGCACGGGAAAACCCACCGTTGCGGTCGAAGGACCACTGCATGGGCGTGCGCACCCCGTCGCGGTCGCCGAGATGGATGTTGTCGCCCATGCCGATCTCGTCGCCGTAGTAGATAACCGGCGTGCCCGGCATCGACAGCAGCAGGTAGTTCATCAGCTCCAGGCGGCGGCGATCACGCTCCAGCAGCGGCGCCAGCCGGCGGCGAATGCCCAGATTGAGCCGCGCACGACGGTCGGCGGCATAGGTCTCCCAGAGGAAATCCCGCTCGCTCGACGTGACCATCTCCAGCGTCAGCTCATCATGATTGCGCAGGAAGATGGCCCACTGGCTGTTCGGTGGGATCTCCGGAGTCTGGCGCAGGATATCGGTGATCGGGAAGCGGTCCTCGCGCGCGATTGCCATGTACATCCGCGGCATCAAGGGGAAATGAAACGCCATGTGGCATTCATCGTCGCCGCCGAAATACTCCTTGGCGTCCTCCGGCCACTGATTGGCCTCGGCCAGCAGCATGCGATCGGCATAGTGCCGGTTCAGTTCGGCGCGAATCTTCTTCAATACCGCATGGGTTTCCGGCAGGTTCTCGTTATTGGTGCCCTCCCGCTCTACCAGGTAGGGAACCGCGTCCAGCCGCAGCCCATCCACGCCCATATCCAGCCAGTAGCGCAGGACCGCCAGTACTTCCTTGAGCACGCGCGGGTTGTCGTAATTCAGGTCGGGCTGATGCGAATAGAACCGATGCCAGTAGTATGCGCCCGCGACCTCGTCATAGCTCCAGTTCGACTTCTGCGTATCGACGAAGATAACCCGCGTCGCAGCATATCGCTTATCATCGTGCGACCAGACATAGAAGTCGCGATATGACGACCCTGGCCTGGCTTGGCGGGCACGCTGAAACCAGGGGTGCTGATCGGAGGTGTGGTTCACCACCAGCTCGGTGATAACCCGCATGCCGCGGGCGTGGGCGGCGGCGATGAAGCGCCTTGCATCCGCCAGCGTCCCGTAATCCGGATGCACGCCGCGATAGTCGCTGATGTCGTAGCCGTCATCGCGCCGCGGCGAGGGATAGAACGGCAGCAGCCAAATGGTGTTCACCCCGAGATCGGCTATGTAGTCCAGCTTGGAGATCAGGCCCGGAAAATCGCCGATTCCATCGTTGTTAGCATCGAAGAACGACTTGATGTGCAACTGATAGATAATCGCATCCTTGTACCACAGCCCATCGGGGCTGACGGTGGTTGTGGCGAGGGCTTCCGGTGCCGCGGCGATATCCATCACGGCGCGACCCGCCAGATGCAAAACGGCAGCTCGCCCGGATCGAGCCGGACAGTCTGCCGCTTGCCATGCCACACGAAGCTGTGGCCTCGCATCAGATCGGTGGCCGCCAGCGCTTCATGGTCGGGCAGTCCCCATTCCCATAGCGGAATCTCGATGGCGGCCTCCTGCACGTTGTGGGGGTCGAGGCTGACCGCGACAAGGATCATGTCGCGAGCCCCTGGGATGCGTTTTCCATATAGCAGCACCTGATCGCTGAACGCCGGATAGAATGTCAGGTTGAGATGCGTCTGCAACGCCGGATACGCCCGGCGGATGCGGTTCAACGCGGAAATTTCCCCGACGATATTACCCCGCGCTGCGAAATCGCGCTCCCGAATCTGGTATTTCTCGGAGTCGAGATATTCCTCACGCCCAGGCAGAGGCGCCGCTTCGCACAGCTCAAAACCGGAATACATGCCCCAAAGACCCGACAATGTACCAGCCAGAACCGCCCGTATCAGGAAGGCGGGGCGGCCGCCGGTCTGCAGATATGGCGGGTTGATGTCAGGCGTGTTGACGAAGAAATTCGGCCGGAACAGGTCGCGGGCAGGTGCCGTGTTGAGCTCTGTCAGGTACTCGACGAGCTCGTGCTTGGTATTGCGCCAGGTAAAATACGTGTAGGATTGGGTGAACCCCACCTTGGCCAACCGGTACATCAGCTTTGGCCGGGTGAACGCCTCGGACAGGAAGATGACATCCGGGTGGCGACCGCGAATGTCGGCGATCATCCACTGCCAGAACGGCAGCGGCTTGGTGTGAGGATTGTCCACGCGAAAGATCCGCACGCCTTGGTCCACCCAGAACTGCACCACATCACGCAGCGCGAACCAGAGCGATGGCATCGCCGCGTCGGCATAGAAATCGGGGTTGACGATGTCTTCGTACTTCTTCGGCGGGTTTTCGGCGAAGCGGATCGATCCGTCGGGACGCCAGCGGAACCAGTCAGGGTGGTCGCGCAGCCAGGGATGGTCGGGCGAGCACTGCACTGCGAAATCGAGCGCGATCTCCAGACCGTTGTCCTTTGCGGCGGCAACCAGACGGCGGAAGTCAATGAGCGTTCCGAGCTGCGGATGAACCGCGTCGTGCCCACCTTCGGGACCACCGATCGCATAAGGGCTGCCGACATCATCGGGCGTGGCCCGAAGCGCGTTGTTCCGGCCCTTGCGGTTGGTGGTGCCGATCGGATGGATCGGCGGGAAATACAGCACATCGAAGCCCATCGCCCGGATCGACGGCAACCGAGCGACCACGTCGCTGAACGTGCCGTGTCGCGCCGGATCGTCCGTGGCTGAGCGCGGGAACATCTCGTACCAGCTCGCAAAGCCGGCCTGTGGCCGGTCCACGTCGATGGCGACCGGAGGCCTCAGTTCGGCGAGGAAGGGCCGGTCATCAGCCGCCCGCATCGCTTCCGCAGTTTCGGGCGCCAGCAGCAGCGCAATCTGCTCCTCGGACCCGAGCGATTTCAGCCGCTCTGCGATGGCCGCAAGCCGGCCATGCATACAGGTGCCGCTCCGCGCGGCAGCCGCCCGGATCATGTGGCGGCCTTCCTCGGTCTCCAGCGTCACCGTCTGGCCCGCCGCGTGCTTCGCTGCGAGATCGTGGCGGAAGGTTCCCCATGCATCCCACCATGCCTGGATGGTGAAGCGGTGACGGCCGACGCGGTCTGGCACGAAGCGCGCCTCCCAGCGGTCGTTGACCACAAGGCGCATCGGCACCCGATGCCAACTCGCCTCGTCGGCTGCGGTCCACGACAGCTCGGCCGCGAGCACATCATGGCCGTCCGCGATGATGTCGGCATTGACGATCACTTCTTCGCCGACCAGGCGCTTCACCGCGAATGCGCCGCCCGGAATCAGTGGCTGTACTGCTTCGATGCCGATACGCTGCGCCTCCAGGCACTTGGTCTGCAGGTCCTCATCGCCGACAAGCTTGCATCTGACAGGCTCGCTTGAAGTATAAGGCAGCGTGCGGACCTCTCCTGGTTGCACTGCCGTATCGACGGCATCCGCCGAGCCCTGGAGCGTGAACGCGGCACCTGCCTGCGGTGGTAACGGCGATAGCGGCAGGTCGAGCGGTGCGCTGCGCATCAAGTCCGGATTGAGCAGCACCAGGACGGCGCGCGAGGCGACGCGCACGTCCGGCGCGTTCGATCGGAGCAGGGCGGTGACGGCATCATTCAGCGTCGTCAGGCGGCGCATCTCGCCGTCGACCCGGTAATCGGCAATCTGCTGGACCAGGGCATTCGCCGCCGCGATCTCCTGCGACAGGTCGCACTGCGATTCGTCGCGAGCCCGCAGGAAATCCTCAGGCGCGCCCGACACGGCATCGAACGGTCGTCGTGCTGCGTACTCGAAGCCCATCGGCACGAACAGCCCACTGCCAGCCGATGCGGCCAAGCGCAGAGCGAACCGATACGACGCCAGCAGGTCGATCCCGAAAGGCAGATGTGCCGCCCGACGGTCGAAGAACGAGGGTTCTGGAGAGGCGATGGGAGGAGCGATAAGGCGCAACAGGTCGTATTCCTCCACGAACCAGGGTGCGCGGCCGTCCCACCAGGCGAGCGACGAACACGTGTGGTCGAAGCCGACGCCTTCGAGCCGCGGGAGGGTGGAACGGTCGAGCCCCGGCGTCCACGCAAGGAATTCGCAAGGCGCCAGCGCGCCGATGATCCGGCGCCAGAATGCCGGCGGTACTTGGTCGGGATTCAGGCAGCGGAATCCGCTCACGCCCGCCTCGAGCAGACGCGAGAGCCGGTCGAGCCACCAGTCCGCCATGGGTTCGGCAACATCGGTCTGCTGCAATTGCGCATAGGCTACATCGAGCCGGCGCGCCGCCTGCAATGGACTGAGCGGCGCGCCACAGTGACCTGACGCAAACCAGCCTTCCTCGCGCCGCCGAATTGGCGCATCGGCCGCCACCTGATCGATGGACAAATCGAGCCAGATACGCAGGCCGTGCTCCGCAGCCTGGCGGACGACCTCCGCAATCCCCTCATCCGCCGTTCCCGACCAATGCAGCGCGGGATGCAGTGCCTCATGATCGGCGGTGAAAAAAATGTCGCCGGCAGCTCCGGGTGCGAATGGAGGGGCGACGCAAACTGTGTCGAAACCCAACTCCCGGCAACGTGCGAAATGCGCTGGCCAATCGCGTAAGGCGCCGGCGACCAGCGGATGCAGGTGATAAATTCGTGGTGGCATGCAGTGCGACGTTCCAGTTGCTCAGAAAGGCCAGTTCTCGGTGCCCAAGCGCCTGCGGCAGATGCCAACGCCAGTTTGCGGCAGACGATTGGCATCCGCTGTAACGATTGCGCCCCGGCATGTTCACTTACCTGGGAGCAACCAGGACCACAACTATCCGTGAGCGGACTCTGGCGGCCGGAATTAACGGTTCGGCGGCGGTCCATCGCATGACAGATTTGTGAAGGGACCGAATGATCCAGTGGGATGGGCCCCTATGTGCAGATTCTGCACTCTTCCGGCGAGGCGCACCGATGGGTAAAGCGCGATTGCCAAGGGTGGCGAAGGCGATTGACCGGCTGGTCGGCATGGCAATGCTGGCGACCGCGCTGTCCCGCCATGCGCTACACGGCCGACGGACCTGCTCGCTCGAGGAACGGCTCGCGATGCTGCCGCGCCGGGGCCTGCCTGTCGAGCGCCCCGTCGTGGTCCGCTGGGACGGCCACCAGGTTCCCTGCATCGAAGCCAGCAGCGATCATGATCTGGCGGTCTCACTAGGACTGGTACACGCGCATCTTCGTCTCGGCCAGATCGAGTTGATGCGGCGCCTGGCACAAGGGCGCGTAGCGGAGATGATCGGTCCGATCGGCGTCGAGGTGGACCAGTTGCTGCGCACGCTCGATCTCGGACGCGCTGTTCCGGCGATCCTGTCCACGCTTCCATCCGCCACGCGTGACTGGCTGGAAGCCTTCGTGCAGGGACTTAATCATTATCTCGTGCGGGTTCGGCCGTTGCCGGTGGAATTCGAACTGTTCCACCTGAGGTCGGAGCCGTGGAGCATCGCGGATATTGTCACTCTGGGCCGCCTGGCAAGCGCCGATGTCAACTGGATTGTCTGCCTGCGGTTGCTCAGGTTCCGCCAGGAAGCCAGCTGGCCGAAGCTCTGGCGTAAGCTGCTCGCCGTCGACAGCCTGTCATGCGGAACGGCGGAAATTGATGCGATGCCGATGCCATTTCTCCGGTCCGGCAGCAATTCGGTTGTTGTCGGATCGTCCCGCTCTGCCAATAGTGGCACGCTGATCGCCAGCGACCCGCATCTGGGGATCATGCTGCCGAACGCCTGGATGCTCGCCGCGTGCCACTCACCGTCGTACCATGCCGTGGGACTGATGTTGCCTGGTCTGCCTTTCATGGCGCTGGGTCGCAATCAGTGGATAGCCTGGGGTGGCACGAGCCTGCACGCTGCCAGCAGCGAACTCGTCGCGGTGCCCGCCGGGCAGCTCGCTAACCTGAAGCGGCGCGAGGTGGAACTGACCGTGCGCTGGGGGCGCAAACGCCGGATCTGCATACGCGAAAGCCAGTGGGGCCCGGTGGTGTCTGACGTACCGCTGCTCCGGGCCGGCGATGTGACGCTGGCGCTGCGCTGGATGGGACATCGGGCATCGGATGAAACCACCGCCATGCTCGCGGCCAATCGTGCACGAAACTGGGATGAATTCCGGTCGGCGTTCGACGATTTCGCCGTGCCCGGACAGAACATGCTGTGCGCCGAAGCCTCCGGTCAGATCGGGCGGCTGATGGCGGTGCGGGTGCCGCGCCGACTGCACCGGATGCGCGATGATATGGTGGTGGAGCCCAGGTCAGACGATGGCTGGGACGCCCCGGTAAGCAGTCCGGAACTTCCGCGCACCCTCGATCCAGCCGAGGGGTTCATCACATCGGCGAATGAGCGACCGCGCGAATGCAGCGCGCTCATCGGCAGTCTGTTTTCGGCGGGCGATCGAAAGCGGCGGCTCGAGGCCCTCTTGAGACAAGACGAGCACACATCATTCGACAGCCTGGCGCGGATCCAGCGTGACACGTACTGGAAACCCGCATGTGCTCAGCGCCGGCAACTTCTGAACTGGGCCGAAAATCTCGGTACGCGCGCGCGTGAGCGCCAGTTCGTGGATATCATTTCAGACTGGGATTGCTGTTACGGCAGAGGCTCGCGTGGAGCGCTTGCGTTCGAGCTGTGGTGCCATCATCTGGCTCGCCTGCTTGTGCCACGGCAGAGAAGGAGGATCTATAGCGCGTCCTGGGGAACGCGCCGGTTGATATGGGACGACATCCAGTCCGCCGAGCCACACCGCCGGCGGCGTGCGGTGTACAAGGCGCTGCGGAAAGCGGCCAATACGCTCAGACCCAATGAGACATGGGGCGACCGCCATCGACTCCGGCTCGGTCATCCACTGGCACTGCTGCCGATGTTCGGCCGGCCCTGGCGCTTCGCGGATTTGCCGGCCGGCGGGGGCGCCGACACACTGATGAAGACCGCGCACCGGCAAACAGCCTGCCGGCATGGCGTCAGTTACGGCTCAATGGCGCGCCATATCTCGGAGATGTCCGACCCCGACCGGAATTATTTCGTGCTGCTGGGCGGGCAGGATGGCTGGATCGGCAGCACGACGTTCCTTGATCAGGTCGCGTTGTGGCAGGCGGGCAACTACATCTCGCTGCCGTTGCGCATGGAAACATCGCGCGCAACCTTTCGGCATGTGACCCTGCTGGCGCCATGACCGGCGGGGTGCCGTTCGATGCGACACCGCTGCTGCGGCGTTACGCGCGACATCGCCTCGCGCGGCTGGCCCGCCAGGATGCCGTCGCCGAACAACAACGTCAGCTTCTGCATCTGGTACATCAGGCGCGTGACACGCGGTTCGGCCGCGATCATGGTTTCGCCGAAGTACGGTCCGTGCCCGATTTTCAGGACCGGGTCAGACTATGGCACTACGAGCAGATGTGGGCGTCTTACTGGGAGCCGAGCTTCCCGCGGCTGGCCGACTGTACCTGGCCGGGGATCGTCCCGTTCTTTGCCCTGTCCTCTGGTACCACCAGCGGGACGACCAAATACATTCCGTGCTCAGCCGCGATGAATCACGCAAATGCCTGGGCAGCGATCGACATCCTTGTGCATCATCTCGCGAACCGGCCAGCAAGCCGTGTGCTCGGTGGCAAGAGTTTCATGCTGGGCGGCAGCACCGACCTGGTCGAGCTCGCCCCCGGCATCCGCAGCGGCGATCTGAGCGGCATAGCCGCGAGCCAGGTTCCGTGGTGGGCGCGGTGCTATTCCTTCCCGCCGCCCGAACTCGCGCTGATCACCGACTGGGAAGAAAAGGTGGAAAAGCTGGCACACGCATGCCGGCGGGAGGACGTACGCGCCATCAGCGGCACACCGAGCTGGCTGGTGATCTTTTTCGAGCGTCTGCTCTCGCGGCGCCCTGAAGGATCGGCCAGTCTCCACGCGATGTTTCCCAAGCTCGAGCTTCTGGTTCATGGCGGCGTGAACTTCGCCCCCTACCAGCATCGGTTCGCCGAGTTGCTGCGGAGCAGCCATGCCGAGTTCCGCGAGGTTTATCCAGCGAGCGAGGGCTTCTTCGCTATTGCCGATCGGAGGGCGGGTGAAGGTATGCGCCTGATCGTGGACAATGGACTCTTCTATGAGTTCGTACAGCCGCAAGAGCTGCCGCACTCCGAACCAAGGCGTTGTTGGCTCGCCAATGTGCAGACCGGCATCGATTATGCGTTGGTGATCAGCAGTTGCGCTGGGCTCTGGTCGTACGTCGTCGGCGACACGATCAGGTTGGTGGATCTACATCCTCCGCGCCTGTTGTTCACCGGCAGACTATCCTATTTCCTATCCGCCTTCGGCGAGCATCTTGCTGGTCACGAGATCGAAACGGCGATCTGCCAGGCAGCCGATGCAATTCACGCCGATGTCGCGGAATTCGCGGTCGGAGCGATGTTTCCCGACGCCAGCGACCCCAGGGGCGGGCATGCGTATGTGGTCGAATTCGATCCCCCCACCCCCGATCCGCGACGGATCGAGCAATTTGCCAGGACCTTGGACGAGACATTGTGCAACGCGAATGATGACTATCGCGCACATCGGTCCGGCGGCTTCGGTCTTCAGGCGCCAGAGGTGATCGCGGTGCGCCGCGGCACGTTCGCGGCGTGGATGAAGCAGCGTGGACAACTTGGGGGTCAGCACAAGGTTCCTCGCATCATCAATGACCAGGCACTGTTCAGCGACCTACGGCGATCCGCTGCTCTGCACCAGGCTGGCTGAGTGGCTCGCGGCGATCGAGCCCCGCTGATGCGACGCGATCCAACCCCCGTCATGCCCCGAGCAGTTGCATCGCTATGCGCAGCAGCATGCCGGCTCCGGCAACAACGACAAACCCTCCCAGCAACCGCCGCAATACCGGCTGTGGAAGTGCGTGCGCGATCGGTGTGCCGACTGCTATTCCCACCGACAGCCCGGCCGCCAGCAGCGCGGCCAAAGGCACATCCACCAGCCCCGCCTGGATGTTGGCCACACTCGCCAGCCCGGCGATTGGCAACGCGATCGATTGGCCCAGGCCGATCGCCGGCAACACCGGCACATCCAAGAGCAGCAGAACCGGCAGCAGCACGAACGCCCCTCCTGCCCCGGTCAAGGCCGAGACAAAACCCGTGCCGCCGCCCAACCCGATCAGCACCCCGCTGCCCAAACGCCTGCCGTCGACAGTGACGTCGCGCGGAGTACGCAGGGCATACAGCCCGCCAGCCAACAGCAGTCCACCGATCGCCGCCTCCAGCAGCCCCGCCGGCGCTCCACGCGCCGCCCGCGCACCCAGCCACGCCGCAGGCAGTGCGGCAAGACAAAGTGGCCAGGCGTCCCGCCAGACGATCGAGCCGCGACGCGCGTACATCACCACGGCAACCATGCAGCCCGGCAGATAGCTGAGCAGCGCCGCCGCGATCGCCCGCTTCACGTCGATGCCCAGCGCCAGCGTCAGAATCGGCACCAGCAGCACGCCACCTATACCCGTCGCGCCGATTGCCATTCCTAGAACGATCGCTGCGATGCCCGCCGCGAGCAGCGGTGTCATGACCAATGGCGCAACCGCCGCTCCACCGTTTAGGCTGCCCGCAAATCACTATCAGATTTCGGGAGGCCAGACCATGAACATACGCTTCGATGGCAAGACTGTCGCCGTCACCGGCGCGGGCCATGGCTTCGGACGCTGTATCGCCCAGACCTTCGCTCGCCTAGGAGCGCGGGTGTTCGCCACCGACATCCTCGCCGACCAACTCGCCGAGACCGCGGCCGAAGGGGGCATCGCCACCAAGGTGGTGGACCTGCGCGATCGCACCGCGGCTACCGCCTGGATCCGCCAGATCGAGACCCAGACCGGCGGTCCCATCCACGTGCTGGTGAACAACGCCGGCGGCGTCGCCGGCCAGGGCCCCAAGCCGCTGGAGGAGGTATCGGACGAAGATTGGAACATACTGTTCGACATCAACGTCAACGCGGCCTTCACGCTGTGCCGCGCAGCCGCACCGGGGATGAAACGCAACGGCGAAGGCCGCATCGTCAACACCAGTTCGGGTGCCGGCTTGCAGCCGTCGCTTACCGGCATTCAAGCATACTGTGCGGCGAAACATGCGGTTGTGGGGCTGACACGTCAGCTCGCGCATGAGTTGGGACCGCATAACATCACAGTCAACTCCGTGGCGCCTGGGTTCATTCGGACCAACCCGGCGACCGAGCGGCAATGGGAGGGCTACGGAGCGGACGGCCAGCGGGCGTTGGTGGAGCGGATCGCCATGAAGCATCTCGGCAGCGCGCAGGACATCGCCAACGCTGTGGTGTTCTTCGCCTCCGACCTGGCGGCATTTGTCAATGGCCAAATACTACAAGTGGATGGCGGTCGGTGATGTGCTTCCTACGCGGAGGGCTTGCTTGACACGCCGCGAAGGCACCACCAATGATGCCGGCTGACGGATCGTAAAACGTAATAAATACTGGGAGGCTCCAGATGCGTATAGCCCGTCGCCTGGCCACGCTGCTGGCCTTGGCCGCGCTTTGGCCGCTGACTGCGCGCGCGGCGGACCCCATAAGGATCGGTTTCCCGATCCCGCTCTCGGGACCCACCGCGGTCTATGGCGAGCCGGTGCTGAAGGGTGCCGAAATGGCGGTATCCGAGATCAACGCGAAGGGCGGAGTGCTTGGCCGCAAGCTCGAACTCCTGTCGCGCGACAGCAAGGCGAGCGCCGATGAGGCGGTACGCCTCGCGCGCGAGCTCATCATCAAGGACAACGTCGATTTCCTGTCCGGCACGCTGACCTCGGCCGAGGCGCCGGCCGTCTCGACGGTGGCCAAGGAAAACAAGATCGTCTTCGTGGCGCCCACCTCGAAGAGCACGATCCTGACCGACGCGCAGCACATCCACCCGTACATCTTCCGGGTTTCCTCCAACACGGATGTCGAAGGCCTTGCCGGCGCGACATTGATGGCGCGATGGAAGGACGTGAAGACCGTCGCCACGATCGCGCCGGACTACGCCTATGGCCGTGACTCGATCGCGGCCTTCATTGCCGCGCTGAAGAAACTGCGCCCCGATATCCAGATCGTCGACTCGCAGTGGCCGAAGTTGGGTGAGCCGGACTTCACCGCCTTCATCACCGCGCAGATGAGCAAGAAGCCCGACGCGGTGTATTGCTCGCTGTTCGCCGGCGACTTCGTCACCTTCACCAAGCAGGCCACGCCGCGCGGCTACTTCAAGGCAATCAACAACCGCCTGATCGACGGCGCCGAGATCGGCACTACCGACGAAGCGCAGGCACTCGGCAACGACTATCCGTACGGCGTCATCGGCGACACCTACGACCCGGTGATCTGGAGCAGCAACGAGCCGCCGGAACACAAGAAGTTCATCGAGGACCTGAAGAACTTCACCAGGGCGAAGTACGCGTCGGGCTGGTCGGTTGTCGGGTACCAGGCGATCTATGCGCTGGCCGACGGCATCAAGAAGGCGGGCAACACCAAGAGCGACGATGTCTCCAAGGCAATGGCGGGCATGTCGTTCGACACTCCGGTCGGCAAGCGTACCTTCAGCGTCAAGTCACACGAGACGTTCGCGCCGGAATACTGGGGCACGATGGTCAAGGACCCGAACTATCCGTTCGCCATCATGAAGGATCCGGAACTGCTGCCCTCATCCTTCCCGATGGATTGACGGCGGTAAAGGCAGAACCCATGCCCGCGATCCAGGCGTGACCGCGGGCACGGCGCGCATGGGGGAATGACCGGCGGTGGCGAGCTCGCTTCTGTTCAGCCAGTTCATGGGCGGCTTTACCACCGCGATGTTCCTGTTCCTGATCGCCTCGGGACTGTCGCTGGTCTTCGGTGTCATGCGGGTGATCAACTTCGCGCATGGCTCTTTCTACATGCTGGGCGCGTATCTCGCGTGGCAGGGCATGAAATGGCTGGAACCCCTACTCGGCGCGTTCTGGCTCGCGACACTGTTCGCTGCCTCCGGCGTGGCACTGCTTGGCGCACTGGTGGAGCGGCTGTTCTTCCGTTCACTGTATGGCCGGGAAGAATTGTACCAGTTGCTGTTCACCTATGCGCTTGTCCTGATCCTGGGCGATGTGGCGAAGTACCTGTGGGGTGTTGATCAGCTCACGGTATCGACCCCGCCGTTGCTCAGCGGTGGGGTCGATATGTTCGGCACGACGCAGCCGCTCTATAACCTGTTCATCATGGCCGTCGGTCCGGCGATCGCATTCTTCGGCTGGCTGATACTGAACCGCACCGGGATGGGACGCATGGTGCGGGCGGCACAGATGGACCGCGAAATGCTCGACGCTCTCGGTGCCAACGTCGGCACGATCTATACTGGTATGTTCGTGTTCAGCTCGTTCCTGGCCGGGCTGTCCGGTGCACTGGTCACGCCGATCCAGAGCATCGTGCCCGGCATGGACGTGCTGATCATCGTGCAGGCGTTCATCGTGGTGGTGATCGGCGGGATGGGGTCGTTCTGGGGCACCTTCTGGGGCTCGGTGATCTACGGACAGGTGCTGTCGTTCGGCATCCTGATCTTCCCGAGCTTCTCGCTGTTCTCGGTGTTCGCCCTGATGGCGGTGATCCTGATCGTGCGCCCCTGGGGCCTGTTCGGACGGCCGCTGCTGTGAGTACCCGCCGCATTCCATGGACCCTGATCGTGTTCCTCGCCGCGGCTTCGGTGCCGTGGATCGGCTCCCGCTACGACACGTTCCTGGCCGAACAGATCGCCATCGACGCGCTGTTCGCGGTCAGCCTCAATCTGCTGCTCGGCACCACCGGCCTCGTCTCGTTCGGCCACGTCGCCTATTTCGGCGTGGGCGCCTACGTCTGCGGGATCCTGATGAAGACCTACGAGCTGCCGTTCATGGTCGCCTTTCCCGCGGCGGGCGTGGGAGCGGCAGGCTTCGCGCTGGTCTCCGGGTATTTCTGCGTCCGCCTGATCAAGCTGTATTTCGCCATGCTGACATTGGCGTTCTCGCAGATCATCTGGGCCATTTGTTATAAGTGGAACGATGTGACCGGCGGCGATCAGGGCTTGCCGGAGATCCCGTTCCCTGATCTCGGCTGGATGTCGTCGATCCCTGGTCTGGGCGAGCTCCGCCTGAACGAACAGTTCTATTTGTTCGCGCTGGCGATCATCGCGATCTCGTTGGCCATCCTGCAGCGCATCGTGCGCTCGCCATTCGGCCGCGTGCTGACGACGATCCGCGACAACCCGGAGCGCGCCGCGTTCATCGGCGTGAACGTGCGCGCCTACCAGCTCGCCGCTTTCGTCGTCGCCGGCGCCTTCGCGGGCTTTGCCGGCGCGCTCTACGGCATTTTCAGCCGTGGCGTGTTCGCCGACTACGTGTTCTGGTCGAAATCGGCCGAGGTGATGATCATGGCCATCCTTGGCGGCATGGGCTTCTTCTGGGGTCCGCCGGTCGGCGCGCTGGCGCTGGTCTGGCTCAACCAGCGGATCACCGATGTAACACAGTACTGGCCGTTCGTGTTGGGCACCATCCTGCTGGTGCTGCTGTTCGCGTTCCCCGGTGGCATCGTCGGCGGTCTGTATGCGCTATGGACACGGCTGCGAGGTCTGCGCCGTGCTTGAGGTTGCCGGGCTGGGCAAGTCCTTCGGCGGCTTCCGTGCCGTGTCCGACGTCAGCCTCACCGTCGAGACACGGCAGATCGCCGCCGTTATCGGCCCGAACGGCGCCGGCAAGTCCACGCTGTTCAATCTGATCACCGGGCATCTGCGGCCCGACAGCGGCACGGTGCGGCTCGACGGGCGCGACATCACCGCCGCGGCGCCGCATCGCATCTGCCGCATGGGGGTCGGGCGGTCCTTCCAGCGCACCAACATTTTTCCCCGGCTCACGGTGTTCGAGAACCTGCAGGCCGCATATCTGGTGCATCACCGCCAGGGCGTGAATTTCTGGCGCCGGTCGGATGCGATGTACCGAGATGAGACTGCGGCGCTGCTTGCCTCGATCGGTCTCTCGGGGCAGGGCAAGATCGTTGCCGGCACCCTCAGCTACGGCAACCAGAAGCAGCTCGAACTCGGCCTTGCGCTGGCGAGCGACCCGCAGCTTCTGCTGCTCGACGAGCCGACCGCCGGTATGTCGGCCGGCGAGACGCATGAAACCATCAGGCTGCTGGAACGGATCGCCGAGGAGCGCGGGCTGACGCTGCTGTTCACCGAGCACGACATGGAGGTGGTGTTCTCGATCGCGCAGAAGATCGCCGTGCTGCACCAGGGGCGGGTCATCGCGGAGGGCGCGCCAGAGACGGTTCGCGCCGATGAAGAGGTGCGCCGCGTGTATCTCGGCCACGGGATGGCACAGGGCCGATGACCCCTCTGCTCAGCGTCGAGGATATCTGCTCGGCGTACGGCCTCAGCCGTGTGCTGTTCGGCATCTCGCTGGAAGTCGCCGCCGGCGAGTGTGTCTGCCTGTTGGGGCGCAACGGTGTCGGCAAGACCACGACCATGCGATCGGTGATGGGCCTGCTGCATCCGACCAGCGGCCGGGTGATGTGGAAGGGCACGGACATTGCCGGCTGGACGCCGCACCGCACGGCCCGGGCCGGCATCGGTTTCGTGCCGGAGGACCGCCGCGTGTTCGCCGAACTGACAGTGTGGGAGAACCTCGACGTTGCCGCACGGGCGGCGCGGCGTCCAGGACGCTGGAATATTGCGGCGGTATACGAGCTGTTCCCCGCGCTCAGCGAACTGCGCAACCGGCCAAGCGGACACCTGTCCGGCGGCGAGCAGCAGATGCTGACCATCGCCCGCACGCTGATGGGCAATCCGGAACTGCTGCTGTTGGATGAACCGTCCGAAGGCCTGGCCCCGCTGGTGGTCGAGACCTTGCTTGGCAAGGTCCGCGAACTCAAGCGGCAGGGGCTGACGATCCTGTTGGCCGAGCAGGGTGTCGATTTCTCGCTCGCGCTGGCCGACCGGGTGTATGTGCTGGAGAAGGGCAGCATCCGCCACAGCGGCCCCGCCGCCGAACTGCGCGACGATACGGCGTTGAGGGACCGGCTGCTGGCCATATAGCGCTTCCGGCAAACCGCCGTTGCGAAAAAGCCACATCCCAAATGCTGATTTGCCCGATCCGTGGCGGAATGTTGTAAAATCGTGCAGCATAACGCGCTGTGAGCGATTCGCCAGCGCAGTGCGGTCGCAGCACAGGGGGTATATACGCCATGTCGAGCACGACATATGCAACAGGCCGAGCCAGTGTGGCCACCGGCGCACCTAGCCTGCCATTCATTATCGCTGCCTCATCCTGCGGCACGCTGATCGAATGGTACGACTTTTATCTCTACGGTGTGCTTGCGCCGATATTCGCCTCCCATTTCTTCCCCGGCGATATGCGCAACAGCTTCCTGTTCAGCCTGGGCATCTTCTGGACCGGCTTCGTGGTCCGCCCGTTCGGGGCCATCGTATTCGGCCATGTCGGCGACCTGATCGGCCGCAAGTTCACCTTCATGCTTACCCTGGGTCTGATGGGCGCAGCCACCTTCGTCGTCGGCTGCATCCCTGTGTATGACTCGATAGGCTGGACGGCGCCGTTCATCCTGGTGATGTGCCGTGTCGTCCAAGGACTTGCACTGGGCGGGGAGTATGGCGGCGCCGCGACCTACGTGGCCGAGCACGCCCCGGACGGCAAGCGCGGCCTCTATACAAGCTGGATCCAGACCACGGCGACCATGGGAATCGTTACCGCGCTGCTGGTCATCATCGCCTTCCGCGTCGGTATGGGCGAAGGTCCGTTCCAGTCCTATGGCTGGCGCTTCCCGTTCCTGCTGTCGGCCATCCTGGTGATCCTGTCCGGCTATATCCGGTTGCGCCTGGAGGAGTCGCCACTGTTCCACCGGCTCAAGGCGCAAGGGAAGGCGTCGGATAATCCGGCACTGGAGAGCTTCGGCAGCGGGCGTAACTGGGGGCTGATCCTGGTCGCGCTGTTCGGCTTCACCGCGCCCGAGGGCGTTGTCTGGTACACCGGCCAGTTCTACGCGCTAACCTACATGATCGCGACTTTGAAGATCCCGTTCCTTACAGTCTACCTGATCCTCACCTTCGCCCTTCTGCTGGGCGCGCCGTTCTTCATCGTGTTCGGTTCGCTGTCCGACCGCTGGGGCCGCAAAGGGATCATGATCACCGGGTTCGCATTGGCGGTGATCACCTACTGGCCGGTGTTCACCTGGCTGGGGGCCTGGAAGGACAATCCCGTCATCCTGTGCATTCTGGTGTTCTACATGGTGATCCTGGTCACCATGGTGTACGGCCCGATCGCCGCCTTCCTGGTGGAGCTGTTCCCGGCCAGAATCCGTTACACCTCCATGTCGCTGCCGTACCACGTCGGCAACGGCGTGTTCGGTGGCGGCGTGCCGTTCATCGGCACCTGGCTGTCTACGGTCATCCCGGGAATTCCGCTCATCGGTCTCGTCTACCCGATGGCGGTCGCGGCGGTCGGCGTGGTTGTCGGTTCGCTCTCGGTGCGCGAGCCAACCCACCAGATCCGCATCTGGGATGAGGTCGGCGGCAGCCCTGACGCGCCGTTGGTTCCCGACCAGCCGTAACGCAACAGCACGAGGACGGGAATAAACCCGCGCCAACACCGGTTCACTCGCCGCAGCGTGGAGACAACACTATGCGGCGAGTGGTTCTTGGTCTTGGCGTCGCCGGGATGCTGGGCGGCAACGCGTTGGCGCAGGCTGATGCAATATCGCCACCCATCGCGGCCCTGCTTGCAACCGCCGATCCTGCCAGCGGCGAATCGTACGCGAAGAAGGTTTGCGCCGCCTGCCATTCGCTCAATGAAGGCGGCAAGGCGATCATCGGCCCCAACCTGTACGGCGTGGTCGGCGGCCCGCACGCCCACATGGCCGGCTTCGGCTATTCGGATGCGCTGAAGGCAAAACAAGGACCTTGGACCTACGACGAGTTGTTTGCCTGGCTCACCAAGCCTGATGCCTATGCGCCCGGGACGCGGATGGCATTCCCGGGGATCAAGAACGCGAAGCTGCGCCTCGACGTCATCGCGTACTTACGGACATTGTCACACCATCCCGAGCCGCTGCCCGAGGCCGAAGCGAAACCGTCGGCCGCCGCTCAGACGGCGACGGGCCGCGGGGTGCCATAGCGTGCGGTGAATTCAGCGACCTCCTGTCGTGTTCCGAGTGACGGCTGCGCGCCAAGACGCGTCACCGCCAGTCCGGCAGCCGCGGCCGCGAACCCGAGGCTATCGGGTACGCCTCGTCCCTCGGCCACCGCGGCGGCGAGAGCGCCGAGGTAAGCGTCGCCGGCGGCCGTTGTATCGATTGCCGGCACCGCAGCGGCGGGACAGCGCCATGCATGATCACCACTGCAATACAACGCTCCTTCCCCGCCGAGTGTAACCAGCACCGCCCGCGCCCCTTGCGCCAGCAGGCGCTGCGCCGCCGTCCACGGATCGCTGGTGCCGGCAAGCGCCGCCGCCTCGGTTTCATTCGGCGCGATGACATCGATCAGCGGCAGCAATTCCGAAGGGACGACGCGTGCCGGCGCGGGGTTCAGCACAACGAACCAGCCGCCCGACCGGGCCACGCGGATCGCATGCACGTTCGCGGTGTCCGGGATTTCGTGCTGCAGCAGCAGCACCCCCGGACCGGCAATGGATGCGAGAGCCCGATCGACCAACACCTCGTCGCACGACATGTTGGCGCCGGAGATGACCACGATCGTATTGGCGCCTTGTGCTTCGACCGTAATAAGCGCGGTGCCGGTTGGGCGGGTCACGGGTTCCACCGACGTGCACCGCACCCCCTCGGTTCGCAGTCCATCCAGCAGGGCGCGGCCGAACTGATCGTCGCCGATGCAGCCCGCCATGGCGACCCGCGCGCCGAGGCGTGCGGCAGCAACCGCCTGGTTCGCCCCCTTGCCGCCGGCAGCCGTGAAGAAGTCCGATCCGAACACGGTCTGGCCCCGCCGCGGCAGATCATCGCAGCGCGCGACCAGATCCATGTTGAGGCTGCCGATCACCAGGACGGGCTTCGCATCCGCCATCGATCGTCCTCGCGTTGCTGGGTCAGCACGAAATCGGTGCCACGCCAAACCACATCTGGCGACAGCCCCGGTACTATGACACGGTTCCGCGGGTCGCGCATATCGGGAGACGAAATCGCGGATGAGCGCTTGGTCGAGTGGCGCAACCCGATGATGAGCGAGCTGCTGCTTGGCATTGCTGCGGCGGTTGCTCTGCTCGGCCTGAGCCTGCTGGCCTGGCGGCAATGGCGCGGTCGGCGCGAGGCAATAGCGCTGCTGCGGGATGAGGCGAAGCGCCGCGAAGTGGCGGAGGAGGCCCTGCGCCACGCGCAGAAGCTGGAGGCGATCGGCCGGCTCACCCGTGGCATCGCCCACGATATCAACAACCACCTGACAGTTATCAGCAGCAACATCGAGCTGGCCCAGCGCCGGCTGCCAACCGACAGCATTTCGCTGCGCCGATTTACCGACGCGGCTATGGCCGGCGTGCAGCGTGCCGCCGCGCTGACGCATCGGCTTCTGGCCTTCTCGCGCCAGCAGCCGCTCGACCCGGAACCGCTCGACCTAGGCCGCCTGGTCACCAATGCAACGGATCTGCTGCGGCACATCCTGGGTGAGGATATCGCCGTCGAGACGGTGCTCGCCGACGGGCTTTGGCGGACCCGGGTCGATGCCAACCAGCTTGAGAACGTGCTGCTCAACCTCGCTGTGAATGCGCGCGACGCCATGCCTAACGGCGGCAGGCTGACGATCGAGACCGCGAACACCTGGCTGGACAAAGCTCCCGCCGCCGCGCGGGCAAAAGCGTGTTGCGGGCAATACGTGCTGCTCGCGGTCACGGACACCGGAGCGAGGTCGGCGCCGGACAGCGGTGGCGACGCGGCCGCCGGCCTCGGGCTTTCAATGGTGCAAGACTTTGTCAGACAATCCGGTGGCCATGTCACACTGGACAACACCCCAGGAACGGGCGTCACGGTAAGGCTCTACCTGCCCCGCTTCGGCGGCGACGCGGAGGATCGGTCGGCCTCTCCCGCCGCCGTTACCCCAGGTCGACGCGGATCGAGCCGGACAATCCTGGTCGTCGAGGACGATGAGCATGTACGGCGCTCCTCGGTCGAGGCGCTGCGCGATATGGGCTATGAGGTGCTTGAGGCAGGCGACGCCATGGAGGCTGTTCGGCTGATCGTCGATCAGGGCGGCATCGATCTGTTGTTCACGGACGTGGGGCTCCCGGGCGGCGTCAGCGGGCACGTGTTGGCGGACGCGGCGCGCCGGGCTCAACCTGGTCTTCGCGTGCTGTTCGCCACCGGCTATGCGCGCGCAAGCGGGCAGGTCCAGGGCACGCAATTCATCGCCAAGCCGTTCAGCCTGGCCGCACTGGCCGCCAAGATCCGTGAGGTGATGACGGAGCCCGACAGCACGGCGCCGACGAGGGTGGAAAGCTGAGCGGAGTGGGAATCCAGTTGCCATACCGTTGACGCCCCCCCGCCCCGGGGCTACATCCCGCGCCCTACCGCTGCGCCCGCAACGTCGCGGAATGCTCATTGCCCAGGTGGCGGAATTGGTAGACGCGCAGGTTTCAGGTACCTGTGGCCGCAAGGTCGTGGAAGTTCGAGTCTTCTCCTGGGCACCAGCACAATGAGCAGCACGCAGTTCATGCCA
>DATBKQ010000116.1:0-7330 GCA_036555825.1 Acetobacteraceae bacterium
GCCACCGCTCAGCCGCGCCGCGAACGCCAGGTTCTCCGTTGCCGTCAGTCCCGGCTTGATCGCATCCAGGTGCCCGACGTAGCTGACCCTTCGCGCGTGCGCCGGCAAGTCCGCCAGCGCGTCTTCACCCTGCCACGTCAGCGTCCCCGCCGCCGGATGCAGCAGCCCGGCCAGCAGCCGTAGCAGCGTTGATTTGCCCGACCCGTTCGGCCCGGTCAGCAGTAGCGCCCCGCCCGCCTGCAACGCGAAACCCACATCGCGGAACACCAGCCGTTCGCCGCGAAATGCCGCCAGACCCTCCGCCTGCAACAAACCCTCTGCCCCGCCCCTTGGCCTGTCTTGTGGACGCTCGCCTGCTGGTGTGTTCTATGCCCCGTCGCCCTGGGGGCAAAATGTGGGCCATATGTCCACCATTGCACCCGCGGCATGCCATCTCAACTACGCCGCTCAACAGAAGGCGCTGCCATGAAAGCGATCGGCCAGGACACCCTCAAGACGCGCCGCACTCTTACCGTGCAGGGCAAGAGTTACGACTACTTCTCCCTGTCCGAGGCGGCAAAGTCGCTGGGCGATATCGAACGCCTGCCGGTGACCCTGAAGATCCTGCTCGAGAACGTGCTGCGCTCCGAGGACGGCCAGAGCTACACCGTGGAAGACGCCCGTGCGATCGCCGGTTGGCTGGCCGCGGCGCACTCCGACAAGGAAGTGCCGTTCCGTCCCGCCCGCATCCTGCTGCAGGACTTCACTGGCGTGCCCGCCGTCGTGGACCTCGCCGCCATGCGCGACGGCATCCGCCGTCTGGGCAGCGATCCGCAAAAGGTCAACCCGCTGGTCCCGGTGGACCTCGTGATCGATCACTCGGTCATCGTCGATGTCTTCGCAAAGCCCGACGCACTGACCAAGAACGTCGAGATCGAGTTCGAACGCAATGGCGAGCGCTACACGTTCCTGCGCTGGGGTCAGAGCGCGTTTTCCAACTTCCGCGTCGTGCCGCCGGGCACCGGTATCTGCCACCAGGTGAACCTGGAATATCTCGGCCAGTGCGTCTGGACCGGCGAGGCGGACGGCAGAGCCATCGCCTATCCCGACACGCTGTACGGCGCCGACAGCCACACCACCATGGTGAACGGTCTCGGCATCCTGGGCTGGGGCGTCGGCGGCATCGAGGCGGAAGCCGCGATGCTCGGCCAGCCGATCGCCATGCTGATCCCCGACGTGATCGGCTTCCGCCTGACCGGCAGGCTGCCAGAAGGCGCCACCGCCACCGACCTCGTGCTCACCGTCACGCAGATGCTCCGCCGCAAGGGCGTGGTGGGAAAGTTCGTCGAGTTCTTCGGTCCCGGGCTCGACGAACTCGGCCTCGCCGACCGCGCCACCATCGGCAACATGTCGCCGGAATACGGCGCCACGTGCGGGTTCTTCCCGGTGGACAAGGTCGCGCTCGACTACCTGCACATGACCGGCCGCGACGAGCACCGCATCGCGCTGGTCGAGGCCTACCTGAAGGCGCAGGGCATGTTCCGCGAGCCGGGCACACCGGAACCGGTGTTCACCGACACCCTCGAACTCGACCTTTCCACCGTGGTGCCCAGCCTCGCCGGCCCCAAGCGGCCGCAGGATCGCGTCGCGCTGAAGGACGCCGCCTCCGCCTTCAAGGCGGAACTCACCAAGAGCCTCGGCGTGCCGGCGAACGATGTGAACACCGTTGTGAAGGTCGAAGGCAAGAACTACGAGATCACCCATGGCGACGTGGTGATCGCGGCGATCACCTCCTGCACCAACACCTCGAACCCGTCGGTGCTGGTCGCCGCCGGCCTGGTTGCCCGCAAGGCCAATGCCAAGGGACTGAAACCGAAGCCGTGGGTAAAGACGTCGCTGGCCCCCGGCTCGCAGGTCGTCACCGAGTACCTGGAAAAGTCCGGACTGCAGGCCGACCTCGACGCGCTCGGGTTCAACCTGGTCGGCTACGGCTGCACCACCTGCATCGGCAACTCCGGTCCACTGGACGACGCGATCGCCGATGCGATCGAGGACCATCACCTGGTCGGCGTCGCGGTGCTGTCCGGCAACCGCAACTTCGAGGGCCGCGTGCATGCCAACGTGCGCGCCAACTATCTCGCCTCGCCGCCGCTGGTGGTGGCCTATTCGCTGCTCGGCAAGATGACCGAGGACATCACCACGGCATCTCTCGGCACCGGCAATGACGGCAAGCCGGTGTACCTGCGCGACGTGTGGCCCTCCAACAAGGAGATCCGCGATGTCATCGCCGCGAACCTGTCGCGCGAGCAGTTCCTCAAGCGCTACGGCGAGGTGACGAAAGGCCCGCGGCAGTGGCAGACCATCGAGGTGGACACCGACAGCGAGACCTATCGCTGGAACGAAGGCTCCACCTACGTGAAGAACCCGCCCTATTTCGAGAACATCTCCATGGAGCCGCCGCCAGTCGTCGACATCAAGGGTGCGCGCATCCTGGCGGAGCTGGGCGATTCGATCACCACCGACCACATCAGCCCGGCCGGGTCGATCCGCAAGGTGTCGCCCGCCGGCGATTATCTGCTGGAACGCCAGGTGCTGCAGAAGGACTTCAACAGCTATGGCGCCCGCCGCGGCAACCACGAGGTCATGATGCGCGGCACGTTCGCCAACATCCGCATCCGCAATGAGCTGGTGCCGGGTGTCGAGGGCGGCTACACCAGGCATCTGCCGTCCGGCGAGCAGATGCCGATCTACGACGCGGCGATGCGCTATAAGGCCGAAGGCGTGCCGCTGGTTGTGTTCGGCGGCAAGGAATACGGCACCGGATCATCGCGCGACTGGGCCGCCAAGGGTACGCTGCTGCTGGGCATCAAGGCGGTGATCGTCGAGAGCTTCGAGCGCATCCACCGTTCCAACCTGGTCGGCATGGGCGTGCTGCCGCTGATGTTCAGGGAAGGCATGGACCGCAAAAGGCTGGGCATCACCGGCGAGGAGCTGATCGACATCACCGGGCTTGCCAACATCACACCACGCATGGACCTGTCCCTGGTGATCCACCGTCCGAACGGGAAGGTGGACACCGTGCCAGTGACCTGCCGAATCGATACGGTGGACGAGGTCGCGTACTACCGGCACGGCGGCATCCTGCACTACGTGCTGCGAGGAATGGCTAAGGCTGCCTGATCCGCCGTGACCCTCGCGGCCTCGCGGGGAACGCTGCGGGCACTTCTCCGGCAGGCAACAGGGCGCATCGACCTGCAGGTGCTCAGCCTGAAGGAGGGCGCCCGGGCCGCTTTGTCGGTGGCCGTCATCATCGGGGCCAACGTGTATTTCGACTGGCCGCCGCTGTTCGTCGCGGCGCTGGCGGCGCTGAACACCTGTATGTGCGATCCGGGCGGGCCGATCCGCCGGCGCTTTCCGGTACTGCTCGCCTTCACCCTGCTGGGCGCGCTGATCATGGCGGGGGCTGGACTGGCACGTGGCGGCGGCATCGCCGCGGCGCTGCCGCTTGGCGTATTCGGCATCTTCTGCGCCTCGTTCGCCCGCATCTATGGCCAGACGGCACAATTGGTCGGGACCATCCTCGGCGTCATGCTGGTGCTCGCTGTCGATCGGCCATTGCCCGGTCTGGCGCAGGCCGCCACGGTGGCGATGGCGTTCATCGGCGGCGGTCTCTGGGCGACCGCCCTTACCTTGGCGATCTGGCGCATCTATCCCGATCGTCCGGCACAGCGCGCCACCGCCGAGGTCTATCGGGCGCTGGCGGCCATGGCGGAAGGCCTTGGCGCTCTGCTGGACAGCAGTTTCTCCGACGAAACCGCCTGGACAAGGTTCGCGCAGACCCGCATGGCCGCGGCCCGCGCCGCCCTCGAGACTGCTCGCGATGCGACGCTCGAACTGCAACGCGCGCGGGGCGGATCGGGCAATTGGCTCCGGCGCGGCACGATCCGTCTGGAGACGGCCGAGCAGCTTCTCGGCGGCCTGGCCGCGCTCGCCGAGATCCTGGAACGCGCCGATGCGCATCAGCGTGCCGCCGCCCAGCACCTGTTGCAGCGGCTGCAACCGGCCCTCGCCGCACTCGCCAATGCCATCGCCAATGACCGCACCGAGGCAATCCTGCCGCCGGTCCAATCGATCGCGACGGTTGCCGCGGATGTCGAGGCGTCGCCTGAGTCCGATCCGGTCCGGGCGATCGGCGCGAAAATCGCCGAGCGGCTGCGCGTGGCGCAGACGCTCTCGGTCCCGGCCAATTACCTTCCCGGTGCTGGGCTCGACGGAACGCCGCCAGGTCTTCGCCAGCGTCTGCTGGTGCCGCTGGCGGCAAACCTCGACTGGCGCTCGCCGGCGTTGCGCCACGCGGCGCGGGTGGCGGCGCTCGCGGCGCCGGCCTTCGCCTTCACCATGCTGTGGTTCACCCCGTATGACCATTGGCTCACCATAACCATCGTCATGACGACGCAGCCGTATTTCGGGCTCACGTATGCGAGGGTGCTGGAGCGCATCGCCGGCACGATCGCAGGCGGACTGGTGGCCGCCCTCGTCGGCCTGGTCTGCACCACGCCTGCCGCTCTCGCGGTGGCGATGTTCCCCTTGGCGACGATCACCCTGGCCGGGCGCGCACTCAGCTATGGCCTGTTCATCACCTGGCTCACCCCGCTGGTCGTGCTGCTGGTCGATATCAACCAACCCGGCAGCAGCGAATGGCTGGTTGCCGGCATCCGTTGCCTGTTCACGGCGGCAGGCGGTGCTGTGATTGTCGCTGGCTGTTTCCTGCTGTGGCCGGATTTCGCGCCAAGACAGCTTGCGGAGGAGATTCGCGGCGCCATCGCTACGGTAGGGCGCTACGCGGCGTCGGTGTTGTCGTCGCTCGCGGGCGAAGCTCCGGTGGACGCGGCCAATCCGGCACGCCGCGAGGCGGGAATCGCGCTCAACAGCCTGGAGACCACGATCAGCCGAACCCTGCTCGAACCGATCGCGCGCCAACCGCCGCTGCTGCGGTCCGCCTCCCTGGTCGATGCCGCGCTGCGGCGCTGCACCGGCCGACTGACCGCGATGGCGCTCGATCCCGCGACACCGCCGCAATTGCCGCCTCCGGCGTGGCAGGCGTGGCGCGACTGGGTGTCCCGATCAAGCACCGCACTTGCCGAGGGCGATCCGCGACTGCCGCCGTGGCCAAGCCCATCGGTCGAGTCGGTGGCACGCATCGCGCGCCAGTTCGAACTGATGGCCGGAGCGTTGGAGCGCTCGCTCGGCTGAGCTAGCGTGCGTAATGTCACGGGGGCGGACATGAACGATCAACCGGCAGCATGGCTCAGCGCGCTCGAGGACCGTGCCCGCCGTAATCTGGGCCGTGTCATGCTCGCCGCGCGCTGGATCATGGCACCGCTCTATATCGGCCTGCTCGCCGGCCTGGTGCTGATCGTCGCCAAGTTCATCCAGGTCCTGGTGCGGGCCGTCCCTGCGTTACTGGGCCAGACCTCGAACGAGACGATCTACGCCGTCCTTACCCTGGTCGATCTGACCTTGGTCGCCAATCTGGTGGTGATCGTGATCTTCGCCGGTTGGGAGAACTTTGTTGGCCGTCTGCTCGAAGGTCCGGCGGGCGAACGTCCCGCCTGGCTCGCCGGGCTGGATTTCAGTACGGTGAAGCTCAAGCTGCTGGGCTCGATCGCCACGGTCGCGGCGATCCTGATTCTGGAAACCTTCGTGCACATCAGCGAGATCAGCCAGGCGCAGGCGATGCTGCAGGTCGCGATCCTGCTTGCGATCGGCGTGGTGGGCGTGTTGATGGCGGTGATGGACCGCATCGCCAGCGGTCACGGGGGCAAGTGATGCAGGTCGGCATCCAGTTCTTTCCCGATATCGGTCCCGACATGCGTTCGGCGCGCGATTACTGGCAGGATGCGCTGGCGCTCGTTTCGCTGTGCGACCGCTACGGCTACAGCCATGTCCGCACGGTGGAGCACTACTTCCACCCGTACGGCGGCTACAGCCCCAACCCGGTGGTATTCCTCGCCGCCGCGGCCCAGGTGACGAAGCACGCACGCCTGGTCACCGGCGCCGTGCTGCCGGCGTTCAACCACCCGCTGAAGCTCGCCGGCGAGCTGGCGATGCTCGACGCGCTGTGCGACGGCCGGCTCGACATCGGCTTCGCGCGTGCGTTCCTGCCGCACGAGTTCGCGCGCTTCGGTGTGAAGCTCGACGAAAGCCGTGCCCGCTTCGACGAAGGCATGGAGCAGGTGCGCCTGTTGCTGGAGCAGGAGAACGTCACCTGCGCCGGCCGCTTCCACAGCTTCCGCAATGTCACCTCGCTGCCGCGCCCCACGCAGAGGCCACGTCCGCCGTTCTACGTGGCCGCGCTGGCCACCAGGGAGTCGTTCGAACGCGCCGGCGCCGCGGGCCATGCCATCATGGCCATCCCGATGGCGGGCGGCGCGATGGCGGAGCTGATCGGTCTCTATCGCGACGCCTGGCGGCGCGCCGGCCATCCTGGCTGCGGCACGGTGATGCTGGCGTTCCACATGTTCTGCCACGCTGAGCAGGCCGAAGCCGAAACGATCGCGCGCGAACCGCTGAATCGCTATCTGCGCTCGCTGGTGACGGCGGCATCCGACTGGATGGCGGGCGAGACCTCGGCCGACTATCCGGGGTACGACAGGATCATCGCCGCGCTGTCACGCGAAACCTTCGAGACGCAGGTGGAGAAATGCGCGGCCTGGGTCGGCACGCCGCAGCGCATTCTGGACACGGTGCGCAGCTACTGCCGCCAGATCGGCGATTTCGAGATCGCCTCGCTGCAGGTCAACTTCAACGACATCAAGCTCGCCGACGCCCAAGGCTCCATGCGCCTGTTCGGCGAAAAGGTGCTGCCGCGGCTGCACAGCTAGCGGCTGATGACCAGAGGCGGAATCGTGTCGGGGGCCTGAATCAAGCGCTCAACCAAAGCAAGCTACAGCAGGGCAACGTCATGCAGACTGATCGCAGAGCCGTTTTGCGGGGCGCTGGCAGCATGGCTCTGATATCCCTGGGCGGCACGACTGGCGCACGGGCGGCACAGCGACTGCCCCGCGTGCGTCCGGGCGACTCCGCCTGGCCCGATGCTGCCGCGTGGGGCGGACTGAACGACGCGGTGGGTGGGCGCCTGCATAAGGTGCGACCGCTCCTTGCCGCGTGCGAAAACGATCCGGCCGGCACCGCCTGCGCGGACGTCCTGCGCGAGCTCCGGAACCCTTACTTTCTTGGCGAGCAGGCGGCAGGGACACAGACCTCCGGATGGGTGGATGCGTGGACGTCGGCGCCGAGCGCCTATGCGGTCGCGCCGCTCTCGGCGGCCGATGTCGTGGCCGCTGTGAAT
>DATBKQ010000117.1:0-19830 GCA_036555825.1 Acetobacteraceae bacterium
GACCACCAGATGCCACGTGCGATCGCCACGACGTCGCGCACGCTGAACGGCTCCGGCGCGTAGTCCAGACGGTGGAATTCCGGCGGCAGGTCGCGGCCGATCAGCTCGATCTGCCGGTTGATCCCCGCGACATACGCGGCCACAACGAGCCGCGTCCGCTCGTCCATCGCGTCGGCTTCGTGCATCGCAATCTGGTCGATGCCCACCGTCAGGTGCGCGATGTCGCTCGCCAGATAGGTGCCGCCCAGAATCTCGGCCTGGCGGCCGAGCGCGCGGCGGCGCAGCCGGTCGATCTGCCACAGCCGGTCCTGCGCCACCGCGACGCCAAGACCGAAATACAGATCGGCCGTGCTGGCGGCATAGACGTGCGGAACGCCGGCGCGGTCGCGCAGAATCTCGACCCGGCCCTCGACCGCGCCAATGACGTGCTTCGTGGTCTGCATGGCGCTTTCCCGGGATTGCGGTGTCAGCCCATCGTCTGGACGGCGGTCGGCGTGATCTCGAATGTCACCCGCACCTCGCCCGGCCGCGACCACGGATACTTGTCCTGCCCGATATACTTCTTCGCCAGCGCGTCGATGTGCGCGCCGGCGCCTTCCTCGGTGACACGCGTCACCTTGCCGCGAAGCTGGATGTACCGGTACGCGTTGTCAGGATCCATGATGGAGAGCGCCACCGGCGCGCCCTGTTGCATGTTGCGCGTCTTGGTGCGGCCCTTGGCGCTGTTCACGCGGACCACGCCACCCTGGTAGTCGAACCACACCGGGGTCACCTGCGGCGTGCCGTCGGGCATCACCGTTGCCAGGCTGGCGAACGCCTTCTTCTGCTGCAACAGATCGAGATAGGCATCAGGGATGGTAGCCATCGGCAACTCCTTGTCACATGCCGCGCGGGCGGCGATGGTGCCGCAACGCGGCCCGGCCACGCAAATCAGCCAGCGAGGAACGTCATGCAAACCCGCTCGATCAGTTTCTTCAGCGAAGGTGTGCGGCTGGCCGGCGATCTGTTCGTGCCGGACGGCCTGCGGTCCGGTGAGCGGCGCGCCGGCATCGTGCTGTGCCACGGCTACACCGGCGTGCGGAACCTTTATCTGCCGGACATCGCCCGCGTCCTCTGCGAGGCGGGTTATGTGGTGCTTACCTTCGACTACAAGGGCTGGGGCGACAGCGACGGACCGAGGAGCCGTCTCGCGCCGTACAGCAGGGTGATCGATGCGCAGGCCGCGCTGACCTGGCTGGGCGTGCAGGAGATCGTCGATCCCGATCGGCTGGGCATCTATGGCACGAGCTACGGCGGGGCGACGGTGGTCTGGGTCGCCGCGGTCGATCCGCGGGTGAAGTGCGTCGTCTCGGTGGTGGGCGTCGGCGACGGCCGGCGCTGGATGCGCAGCGTGCGGCGGCCGGACGAATACCATGATCTGCTGGAGCGATCGGCGGAGGACCGGATCAGGCGGGTCATGGAAGGACAGTCGGCGCTGGTCGAACGGACCGACATTCTGGTTCCGGACCGGCAATCGGCGGAACTGGCTGCCGCCGCGCGGCGCGGCAATCCGGGGGCGGTGAGCCAGATACCGCTGGAGTTCGTCGACGACACGCTGGGGTTCAACGCCGAATGGGTGGTGGACCGGATCGCGCCGCGCCCGGTGCTGTTCGTCACCACCGACAATGACCGGCTGGTACCCCCCGAGGAGAGCGAGGCCATGTTCCGGCGCGCCGGCGAACCCAAGAGGCTGGTCGTTCTGCGCGGGTTCGGCCACTACGAGGTGTACACGGGAGAAGCATTCCGTGAGGTGATGGCAGAGACGGTGGCGTGGTTCCGGCAATACCTGCACCAATAAATTGAGATTGACCGACCGGGACAGACCGGACACAACCGCAGGTCATGGTGCCCGGCCCCAGTCATTCGAAAGACGCACCGTTCGCCGAGTTCGGCGAGGCGTTCGCCGGGTTTTTCGATCCTGACTGGTACGTGGCGCGCTATCCCGATGTCGTCCGGTCCGGCACCGATCCGCTGGTGCACTTCGTTCGTTTCGGCGCCGCCGAGTGCCGCGACCCCAACCGCTTCTTCGACAGTGCGTGGTACCTTTCGCATTATCCGGACGTGGCGAATGCCGGTCAGCACCCGTTGCTGCATTATCTGCAGGCCGGCGCTGCCGAATTGCGCAATCCGCATCCGCGCTTCGATGCCACTTATTACGTGGACCAGCATCCCGAGTCGGCCGCCAATCCGCTGCTGTACCATCTGCGGCACGGAGTGGCCCGCGGCTGGCTTACCGAGAAGCCGCTGGTCATTCGCGACTACTTGCCGAGCGCCGGTCTCTCTCCGGTGGCACCGCCCGGCCTCGTCGTGGATGTCGTCATTCCGGTTTATCGCGGTCTGGCACAGACCAGGCGATGCATCGAGTCCGTGCTCGCGGACGGTGACCGCCCCATGGGACGGGTCATTGTCATCGACGACAGTTCTCCCGAACCGAAGCTGTCGGCCTGGCTTGCCGCCCTGGCCGGGAAGGGCAAGATCGTTGCATTGCGCAACCAGCGCAACCGAGGCTTTGTCGCGTCCGTCAATATCGGCATCCAGGCGGCCGCCACGAATGACGTCGTGCTGCTGAACAGCGACA
This sequence comes from Acetobacteraceae bacterium, assembly GCA_036555825.1. GTDB lineage: Bacteria > Pseudomonadota > Alphaproteobacteria > Acetobacterales > Acetobacteraceae > JAMXLO01. The sequence goes on from DATBKQ010000117.1 coordinate 2,618, forward strand.
CCGAAGTGCCGGCGGGATGGTTGGCGCGCCTGGCCGGTCACGCGTATGCAACGCCGCGGGTCGCCTCGGTATCGCCGTTCTCCAATCACGCAACGATCTGCGGCTACCCCGGCGACGCGGCCAACCGACCGGCATTCGGTCTCGGCGTCGCCGAACTGGATGCAGCCTGCCGCGCGGCGAACGCCGGGCGCAGCGTGGAACTGCCAACCAGCGTCGGGTTCTGCATGTATATCCGCCGTGCGGCGCTGGCCGAGTCAGGCCAGTTCGATGCCGAAGCGTTCGGCCGCGGCTATGGCGAGGAGAACGACTTCTGCCTGCGCGCGGCCGCGCGTGGCTGGCGGCATCTGCTCGCCTGCGACACATTCGTCTATCACCGGGGCTCGGTCAGCTTCGGTGCCGGCGCCACCGCCGCGGCGCGCGCGGGAATGGCGGTGCTGCAGCGCCGTTATCCGAACTACACGGCTATCGTCGCGCGGCACGTCAGGCGGGACGCGGTTGCGCCGTACCGCTTCGCCGTTACCCTGGAACTGTTCCGCCGCTCGCGCCGGCCGACGATCCTGATGCTGTCGCACGACCTGGGCGGTGGTGTGCAGCGGCACGTGCTGGATCTCGCCAGGCGGATCGGGAATGCGGCCAACTGCCTGCTGCTGCAATCGACCGCGCGTGGCGCGGCGCTCTCCGTGCCCGCTTTGCCCGGTCATCCCGAGCTCGTATTGCCGGCTGACCGCCTCTCCGACCTGGTGCTGGTGCTGCAATCGGCCAACGTGACGCGCGCGCATATCCACCACCTGATGAGCATGGACATCGATGCGCGCGCACTGCTGCATCGGCTCGGCGTTCCGTTCGATGTGACGGTGCACGATTATTTCGCTCTCTGTCCGCAGGTGAACCTGCTCCCGGTGCTGCAAGGCACCTATTGCGGCGAACCGGATGTCGCGGGCTGCAACGCCTGCATCGCCAACCGCCCGAGCCACGGTGCGCGCGACATCGTGTCGTGGCGCATGGGTCAGGCCTGGCAGTTCAAGGAGGCCGAGAGGATCATCTGCCCCAGCGAAGACGTGCGCCGGCGTCTGGCGCGCTACGGCGTGGACCGGCAGGCGATCGTCGTACCGCACGAGCCGGTTGCCACGACGGCATGGAAACTGTCGCCGGCGCCGGTCGCCAAAGGGCGCGCGCTGCGGGTGGCGGTGCTTGGTGTGCTTGCCTACCACAAGGGTGCGGTGACGGTACTGTCTGTTGCCGCCGCGAGCGATCTCGCGCGACTATCGGTGCACGTCATCGGCCGAGCGGAACAGGAGTTGCCTCCGGCGCGGCTGACGATCACCGGCGAGTACCAGGAAGACGATTTGCCCGCACTGCTGACGAGCGTGAAGCCGCACGTACTGTGGCTGCCCGCTCAATGGCCGGAGACCTACGGCTACACGCTCAGCGCCGCGATCGAAAGCGGGCTGCCAATTGTTGCGTCGCGCATCGGCGCATTCCCTGAACGCTTGGCCGGACGGCCGATGACCTGGCTGGTTGATCCCGAGGCGCCAGCCGAGGAGTGGATCGACACCTTCGAAAAGGTGCGGAATGAACTGACGCGGCCGCGCAAAACGCTGGCGAAGCCGCGCAAGCCGGTTGTCGATTACTATGCCCACCACTATCTGCGTGCACCGCCGGTCCGCGCCTCGCGCCATCTCGTGGACCTGCGGCGACCGGGACGGATCAGTGTCGTGGCAATTCCCGAGCGGTTCGGCAGCGGTGCGCTGACGCCCTGCGCCTATATCCGGCTGTTGCAGCCGCTCGGCCACCCGGCGATCGGCGGCGACTTCGACGTGGTGCTCGCCGATGCCGATCAGGCGCTGCATTACCGGGCGGACATCGTCGTGACGCAGCGCTACGCGATAGGCGAGCTGGATGCGATCGACGCGCTGACCAAGCACTGCCGCGAGCACGGCATCGCGCTGCTTTACGACCTCGACGATGACCTGCGGCGCATACCGCGCGATCATCCGGACGCGGCGCTGCTGCGGCCAAGGGCGAGGCAGGTGTCGCGTCTGGCGCGGGACGCGGATGCGGTCTGGGTTTCCACGCCAGCGTTGGCGGACGCGCTGTGCAACGTCCATGACGATGTGCGCGTCGTAGAAAATGGCATCGACGAGCGGCTCTGGCTCGCCGGGCCGCCGCCGGTCCCGCCCCGCGAGGGGCCGGTTCGCGTGCTGTTCATGGGCACCATGACGCATGACGCGGATTTTGCCCTCGTGGAAAACGCCCTTGCACGCCTGAAGGCGGTATTCGGCGACTTCGTATCGATCGATCTGCTGGGCATCAGCGGCCAGCCAAGCCTGCCGGATTGGGTGAACCGCATCAGCATGCCGATTCCCGCCGCGTCGGGTTATCCGGGCTTCGTAAACTGGATCACGCAACAACACTGGGACATCGGTATCGCGCCGCTTGCCGACACACCGTTCAATCGCTGCAAATCCGCGCTGAAGACGCTGGACTATGCGGCGCTCGGATTGCCCATCCTGGCCTCCGATGCGCCGGTCTATCGCGGCAGTCCCGCGGATGGCCGGGGAGGGTGGCTGGTGCCGGACGATACGGATGCGTGGTTCGTCGCGCTGGCCAGGCTGGTGCGCGACAGTGCGCTGCGCCGGCGCCTTGCCACAGGCGCGCGGGAGGCAGTCGCCGGCGCTACGCTGGCCGCACAGGCAGCGCGCCGGCGCACCGCCTGGCTCGCTCTGGTGCACCGGACTCAACGGTCCCGGCGCGAGTCTGCGGCAGCAGCATAGCTGGAATCACATTGCGGTTGCCGCGCGCAACCGGCGGTGCCCGCCTTGGTTCAGTGGGCAGCGATCGTCCGTCCGGAGGAGACCCACGTGATGAAGGCAAGCAATCTCGCCGCGCTCCTGGCACTGTCCAGCGTTGCCGTGCTTCCCGCCTGCTCGATGTTCGGAGGTGGCGGCGGCGGCCATCAGGCCAGCACCGCCGCGCCAGCCACCCAGAGCTATGCCGCCAGCCCGAACTACAATTCGTCGCAGGCACGCACTTCGGGCGCGCAGAGCGGCGAACTGTCGCCCGCCATGATCCGCAAGGTGCAGCAGAACCTGAAGCAGGCAGGGCTCTACAACGCCAGGGTTGACGGCGTGTGGGGACCGCAGACCGAGGCGGCGGTGCGCGACTATCAGCAGCAGCACAACATGAATGCCACGGGTGAACTGGACCAGCAGACCTTGGATGCCATGAACCTTGGGACCAACAACACGAATCAAAGCCAGAACAACGAGAACAACGGGCAGCAGCCGAGCAGTCAGCGCTACGGCAGCAACTACAATCCGCCGCCGAACAGCAACACCGGGCAGGCCAACTACAATCCGCCGCCGCCGAACAACGCGAACGACCAGACGAACAGCGGCAACAACACCAATACGACGCACTGATCAAATCAGGTCGCGCGCCCGCTTGAGGTCGTCCAGCACGCCGGTGTGAGAGACGAGCAGCACCTCGTCGAAGCCCAGCTGCTGCAGGCGCCGCAGGCGCCGGCGCGCTTCCTCCGGCGCGCAGATCAGCGTGACTTGCGAGACCTGCTTCAGCTCCGCCGACTCCGTCCGATCCGCCAGATCGATCGCGACGTTCGCCAGCACCGCGTTGGTGCCGCCGGCCGCGCGATAGATCTGCATGCCGGCCTCCAGATCCTCCCAACTGCTGAAGCGGCCCGATGGGGTCCAGCCCTGCGCATCCTTTGCCGCAAAGCTGATCCAGCGCGGGCTGCGCCAGGCGCCGATCAGGATCGGCGGGCCGCCCTCGCAACCGGGCCAGGTGGCGAGCACGCCGCCGTTGCTGGTCGGCTCGCCGCGCCAGGCGCGCCGCATCACGTCGAGCGAACGGCGCAGTGTGCGAAAGCGCGTCTCGTAGTCCAGGCCGAGCAGCTCGAAATCGGCACGCGTCGAGCCGCTGCCCACGCCCAGCCGCAGACGGTTGCCCGACAGGGCCTGTAGCGACTGCACGCGATGCGCCAGTTCGATCGGATGGCGCAGCGGTACCTGGATCACCGAGATACCGAGTTCCACCCGTTCGGTGACCGCGGCGACCGCGGTGAGTTCCATCAGCGGATCCAGCGTGGGGCGGCCACGGCCCAGCGAATCGCCCACCCAGATGCCGGGAAAGCCACTCTCCTCGATCCGGCGCGCGTACTCGACCAGGCCGTTCATCCTCCGGCCGCTCCCGGCGGTGGCGTTGACGCGGATCATCGCGCTGATTTTCATGTGCTCTTGCCCCTCTTCCGTGCCGCCGGCACGGTGGAGCAGCGAGGAGGACACGACAATGGCGCCAACGCCCCGCGATGCTCTGCGCTCGATCCTGCCGGCCGCCGGTTGGTCCGCCGACCGGTCGGACGCCATTGCCTTCACCGGCGGCACCGATCCGATCCTGCCGACGCCATTCCGCATCGGGACGGCGGGCGCCGCGACACTGGCAGCCACCGGACTGGCCGCTGCCGATCTATGGCAGATGCGCGGCGGACCGGGTCAATCGGTGGAGGTCGGTGTGCGGCGAGCCGCGGCGTCGCTGCGCAGCGGCCATTACATGAAATTGGGCGACGGCGAGGTATCGACGCGGCGCAACTCCATCATGGGCGTCTACCCGACGAAGGACGGCCGCTGGAGCTACCTACACTGCAACTTCCCCAACCACCGCGCCGCCGCGCTCAGCGTACTCGGCGTGCCGGAGGATCGCGACGCAGTGGCCAAGGCGGTGCTGACCTGGAACGCACTGGACCTGGAGGAGGCGATCATCGCCGCCAAGGGCGCCGGCGGCATGGCGCGGACCCAGGCCGAATGGGCACGGCATCCGCAGGCCGCCGCGATCGCCTCGCTGCCGCTGTTGGAGATCGTGCGCATCGGCGACGCGCCGCCGGAGCCGCTGCCGGACGGCAAGCGGCCCCTGTCGGGCATACGCGTGTTGGACCTCACACGGGTGCTCGCCGGCCCGACCTGTGCACGCACCCTCGCCGAACATGGCGCCGATGTGCTGAAGATCACCGCGCCGCACCTGCCCAATCTCGGCTACCAGGAGTTCGACACCGGGCACGGCAAGCTGTCGGCGCATCTCGATCTGCGGGAGGCGCGCGACGTGGAGCTGCTGCGCGGGCTGGTGCGTGGGGCGGACGTGTTCTCGCAAGGCTACCGGCCGGGAACGCTGGGCGGCCGCGGGCTGTCGCCGGAGGAGCTGACGGCGCTGCGCCCGGGCTTGGTGTATGTGTCGCTGTGCGCGTTCGGCCATGCCGGACCGTGGGCGTCGCGCCGCGGCTTCGACACGGTTGTGCAGACGGTCAGCGGTATCACCTCCCGCCAGGCCGAGGTGGTGCCGGGCAAGACGGCGGGGCCGCAGTTCTATCCGGTCTCGGCGATCGACTACTGCACCGGCTACCTGATGGCGTTCGGCGCCATGGTGGCGCTGGCGCGGCGGGCGCGCGAAGGCGGCAGTTGGCTGGTGCGCATCTCGCTGGCGCAGGTGGGCAAATGGATCGTCGATCTGGGCGAGGTGGCGGAGAGCGCGGCCCGCGACGCGCCCGCCGAGTTCGCGCCGGACGAACTCGAACGGTGGTCGATGGTGAGCGAGACGCCGTCGGGGCGGCTGCGGCACCTGGCGCCGGTGGTGCAGATGTCGGAGACGCAGCCCTATTGGGCACGGCCGTCGGTGCCGTTGGGCTATAACCGGCCGGAATGGCCGGAGCGGGGGGCGTAGTCCCCGACCGTCGCGATGAAGTTCGGCCTGCTGAGCCAGATCCAGGTTCCCAAGCCTTGGGCAGAGGACAGCGAACGCACCGCGTACTGGCAGACACTGGACCACGCGGCCGCGGCCGAGCACGCCGGGTTCAGTTACTTTTGGCTGACCGAGCAGCACTTCTTCGCCGAGATCGGCCATTGCGCGTGTCCCGAGATGGTGCTGGCGGCGCTGTCGCAACGGACGCGCACGATCCGGCTGGGTTTCGCGGTGATCCTGCTGCCGTGCCACAACCCGTTCATGGTGGCCGAGCGGGTCGCCACGCTGGACGTGCTGTCCAACGGCCGCTGCGAATTCGGCGCCGGACGGGGCACGGCGGCCTATGTGGTGGAAGGTCTCGGCTTCGACGCGGATGCCGAGCACGGTCGCGAAGTGGGACGCGAGGCGCTGGAAGCGGTGGTGGGAATGCTCGAACAGGAGCATTTCCCCGGCTACCGGGGCAGGCATTTCGACCTGCCGCCGCGCCAGGTGATACCGCGCCCGGTCCAGCGCCCGCATCCGCCGCTGTGGTTCGCCGCGTCCAATCTGGAGACGTTCGAGCGCGCCGGCGCGGCCGGGGTGGGCGTGCTTGGGGTGACGCGCTACACGCACGCCGAGGTGAAGCCGCATGTCGATGCGTATCGTGCCGCGGTGCGCAGCGCGGTGCCGATCGGTCGCTTCGTCAACAACCATGTCGGCGTGTTCGCGATCGGCTGCGTGCACGACGACGACCGGATCGGCCGCGAGGTGGGCTGTGCGGCGGCGCGCTTCTACTACGGCGACAACGACGCGGAACTGAACCACGTACGGTTCGGCTCGTCCGAGGGCGTGGCGCGGATCAAGGCGCGCATGGCGGGCTACTCGAACGACGATCTGCTGGATGCCGGCATGGCTATCGGCGGGGACGCGGACAGTGTGTGCCGGCAGGTGGAGCGCTGGGCGGATACCGGGATCGACCAGATGATCTTCATGTTCCAGATCGGCCGCACCACGCACGCGCAGATCATGCGGGCGATCGAGATCGTGGGAGAGAGGGTGATTCCGCGGTTCGCGGATTAGGTCGTCGCCTGCTGTTCTGTCTAAACACGGAGGAAGCGCGAGGGCCACTGAGTGCCACGGAGGAGGTTTGATAGGCGCTGGGCGCCGGTTGCCGTTGCTGATATCGGCGAGCAACGATGCGCTACAGGTTGCGTTCCATGCCGAGGTGCCGATGGCCACCAGATATAGCAGCCGTTGGGCGAGGCTCATTCCGATCGCCTTCATCACCTACAGCCTGGCCTATGTGGACCGGGCGAATTACGGCATCGGCGCCGCGGGAGGGCTGGCGAACGACCTCGGGATTACCGGGGAAGCCAACGCGCTGCTCGGGGCGCTGTTCTTCCTGGGCTACTTCCTGTTCCAGATCCCCGCCGCCTGGTACGCCGAGAGCCGCAGCGCCAAGCGCCTGATGTTCTGGAGCCTGCTGGTATGGGGGGTGTTCGCCGCGCTCACCGGCGTCATCAGCGATATCGGACTGCTGTACGTCGACCGCTTCCTGCTTGGCGTGGCCGAGAGCGTGGTGCTGCCGGGGATGCTGATCTTCCTGAGCCACTGGTTCACCAGTGCCGAGCGCTCACGCGCCAATTCCTTCTTGATCCTCGGCAATCCTGTGACAGTGCTGTGGATGTCGATCGTCTCGGGCTACCTGGTCCACACGCTGGGCTGGCGCGGCATGTTCATCGTCGAGGGCCTGCCCGCGGTGGTCTGGGCGTTTCTGTGGCTGTGGCTGGTGCAGGATCGTCCCGCGCAGGCGCCATGGCTCGATCCGCGCGAACGCGCGGACATCGAGCAGCGCCTGCTGGAGGAACAGCGCGCGCTGAAGCCGGTGCGCAACTACCGCGAGGCCTTCCGCTCGCCGATGGTGATCGCGCTCGCCTTGCAATACTTCTGTTGGAGCATCGGCGTTTACGGCTTCGTGCTCTGGCTGCCGTCGATGCTGAAGTCCGGCAGCCAGTTCGGCATCGTGGAAGTCGGCTGGCTGTCCGCCGCGCCCTACCTGCTCGCGACAATTCTGATGGTGGTCACGTCGTACCGATCCGACCGGTCCGGCCACCGCAAGGCCTTTGTCTGGCCGTGCCTCGTCATCGGCGCATTCGCCTTCGCCGGCTCCTGGGCGTTGGGCCGTTCGAGTTTCTGGCCGAGCTTCGTGCTCCTGGTGATCGCCGGGGGCGCCATGTACGCGCCCTATGGACCGTTCTTCGCCTGGATCGCCGAGGTGCTGCCCCGCAACGTCGCCGGCGGCGCGATCGCGCTGATCAACAGTTGCGGTGCGCTGGGGTCCTTCGTCGGGTCCTATGCGATCGGCTGGCTGAACGCGGCGACCGGCGGCCCGGATGTGTCGTATCTGACGATGGCCGCGGCCTTGCTGCTGAGCGGTCTGATCACGCTGGCGGTCGCTGCGCCGGCCCGGGAACGAACGCCGCCAGCCGAGGTGCTGGCACCTCGCTCCTGATTTGACCGTTGAGCATAGGTATGAGCTGGTCGCGTCTTTACCCGATCTGGAAGTTCGACGCGTGCAGAGCCGTCGGCGCCACGCCCAGAATGTCCAGCGAACCTCCCTTGCCGAACGAAAGCAGCGTGCCGCCGTGATGGTCGGTCTGCAGCGCGGCGACAACGGCCTGGGGCGTGGCAAACCCACCGAGTCCGCCACGAAGATCAATGATGCCGGATGGGTCCTTGGCGAAGTCCGCGATGCTGACGTTTCCTGGTGAACCGCTCAGCACCAGCTTCATGCCTTGCGACAGATCGTCGATCGCGGTGTTCGTCCCGCCGAGGAACACCATCTCGTTCGTGCCATGGAGCGCGAGCCTGCCGTTGTTGCCGTTCAGGGTAATGGTGTCACCCGTCCCGCCGTGCACGATATCGATGCCATTGCCAAGCGTAATCTGATTGCCCGCGCCACCGACGGTCACGGAATCCGCCGCATTGCCGAGCGTCACCTTGTTGGTGCCGCCCGAGAGCTTGACGTTGTCGAGGCCGTTTCCGAGCGTGACCGTGTTGTTGCCGCCGCTCAGCGTCACGCTGTCGATGCCGTTGCCAAGGATAATGGTATTGTTGCTGCTTCCGCCGGAGACGATATCAGCGCCGTTGCCGGCATCGACCATGTTGTTGTCCCCGGCGAGCTTGACAAGGTTGATGCCCTTGCCCAGCCCTATGTCCGTGTTGCCGGAGGCGCTGCCGCTTACATTATTGGCGAGATCGCCACCGACAATCACGGTACGCGCCGGCGTCGTGCCGCCAAGCTGATCCTTCAGCTCGAAGCTGAAAGTCACCGGTTTCAACAGTGTGTTGGTGCTGCTCGGGGTGAACTGTACGGAAGTCCCGTTCAGCGACACGGCACCGCTCTGCGGTGCCTGGGTGAGCACAACGCTCAGCGTGTCGGTTGCCAATCCGGGCGTTGCCATGGCGACCGTGACCGCCTTGTTGGCAGCACCGGGGGTGAAGGGCACAAGCGCGACGGCCGGCCCGGCATCCAGTTGGACGCTGGCTGCACCTGTCGCGCTCTCTCCGTTCTCGGTGACCGTGTAGCTGACCGCATCTTTGGTGCTCGCGGCGATGGAACTGGGCGCGGCGTAGATGACCTGCTGAGAACCATCGGCCTGCACGGCGCCGAGGCTCAGCGTTCCGGCGCCGGCGGTTTCCTTCAGCGAGACCTTGTCCCCGAAAACGCTCGGCTTGACGGTCGCGATTATCGCGGTCTGATTCTCTTCGACTGTGTTGGGCGTGGCTGCCGCAATCGTAGGCGGGCCATTGGTTGCCGTGGCGATGACACTGGTCGTCGAGTCGGTGGCCGATGCCCCTGCAGTGTCACTAATCCTGATCGTGAAATCGGTGGTCACTGTCTGGCCCGGCATCACCTGATGTAGGGTCGGTGTGAACGTGAGGCCGTCGAGCGCCGCCGTCACGGCGCCGGCCGAGCCGCTGATGGTATAGACGCCGGTAGCAGCGTCGTATGTACCACCACTGAGGTTTGAAAGTGTGCCGTTCGCGGCGGCGGAGAGTGTCACCGTCACGGTCTCGGTCTGGCCGGACCCTGTGTCGGTAATCGTGACGTGCGCAAACGGCTGCACGGTTGTTTCGTCGCTGACCGTCTGATTGGCGGCGGCACCGGCTATCGTCACCGTTGGCAACGGCGTTCCTGCGCCCGACACGATCTCGCCATTGGAGAGGCCGAAGTCGCTTTGCTGGTAAGCGCCGGCGAGGGCGAGGTGAAATACCCCCCCATTCGCCCCGGTGACCGTGAGGGCTTTCGTGCTCGCGTCATACACGGCCGAGGTCACCTGCTGGCCCACAATCCCGATCGCATCACCAGTGGTGAAGCCGCTGATTGTGGCCTGCACGTTGGCTTGGGCACCGAGAAGCAGAGTTTCGTTGGCTGCGTTGAAGGCCAGGCTCTCGGTCGCGGCGACTGTGCCGTCCAGGATGAGGGAGGGGGGATCCGGATCGAAGGTCAGGATACCGGTGCCCGTCACATTGCCGGTGATCTCAAGCGCGCCGCCCTTGGCAATGATGACGCCATTGTTTGTTATATTACCATCGAGAATGCCGTAACCCGAAAGCGTGGACTTCGTAGCGACGTTCATGTCAGGCGTTATCGTTCCGCCCGACAAGATGATGGAACCGACGCCGCTTGCTCCATCACCGACGAATATCTGACCGGCGCCGAAAAATGTATTGAAAGAGACCTTGCCGCCGCTTCCCACGATCAGCGTACCTGTTCCGCCCACCCCTAGATGCAGACTGCTCGGAAAGTCCGTGGTGAAAGTCGCATTGTTGGTGACGGTTATTGTGCCGGCGCCGCCGTTTTGACCGCAGTAGATGTCGCCGCCCACGTCAAAGAAAGAAGAGCCCTGACCATCAACCAGGACCTGGCCCTGGCTGCCTGCTCCATTCCCGATCAGGTAGCGTTCGGCCGGAATTAACGAGTCAAACGAAAACTGGCCCCCATCAATGATATCAAGAGTTCCGCTCCCGCCAGCTCCTCCGATCGTCAGCGTATCGAAGGTATCTTCGAAGGGGGCGGCGGCGGGATCGAGTGACCCATCTATCGTCAATGATGCGGCCGCCCCCTGTTGCCCGCCGATGGTTATGTTGCCACCATTTCCACCAAGAACACTCCCGATGACAAAGTCGCCGGTGCTGAGATTTCCCTCTATGTCTCCGCCTTCCTTCAGGCCCAATTCAAAGCTTGTTCCAGCACCAAGTATCGTAGTGACCGTATCGAAAAGGGCGTAGTCATCCGGTCCGGGCGGAGTGATCGCAGTCGGATAGTTCGGCGCTGTCTTTGGCTCGCTCGTGTCCGCCCAATTGGCAGCAAGATCAAATTCTCCGCTTGAGGAGCCTTGCCAAACATACTGTGCACTTGTGACGTTCACATTAGAAACGGTGCCGGCACCAAGCTCGCCATTATACACCGTGGTAACATTCGATCCGTCCGGGTTGTATGTCGTGACCTGCGACGTGCCGTCGGCATTTCCCTGATCGACCTTTTCAATGGTGCCCATCCCGCCAGGCTCGTTGTAAATCGTCTCGGTCCATGAGCCATCTGCATTAAGGATTGTAATCTGAGAGGCCCCGTCGGCGTTCTCTTGGTCAACTTGCGCAGGCCCTCCTTGCCCATTCGGACCTCTGTAGGTCGTCGTGACTGACTCAATCGACGAGCCTGACTGATAAGTGGCAGTTGACGTTGAAGTGCCGTCGGGTGCATTTGTAATCGTCAGGTACTGCGAGAGAGCATCTGCAACCCCTTTCACGGTCGACGGTATGGAATTTCCGCTCGCACTCAATGCGGCAAGCAGAGCTGTGGTAGGGTCACCTTGCTGAGCCAGATCGACGTAGGCTTTTACTATAGTGCCCGCGGCGGAGTTCAAATCGCTCTGCAGCAAGCTTCTTGGAATCACGGTATCTATATAGTTATGAATAAGTTGGGATGTACCGAGGGCCGTATAGCTATCTACCCAATTATCTCCTAGCTGTGGCTGGATCTCGTTTAGCGCCGTGTAGAGCAGGTATATCTCATTTATGCCAGCGGGACCGGTGAACTGGCCATACACCCCATCTATATCGAACGGTATCTGCGGAACATCGTGAGGATCGATCACCCTTTATTCTCCCCATGCGCGGTTGCCGATCCAGCATTTGCCTCCCATCGAAAAAACTCGGAGCACAAATCCAGAATGGCAAACGGACGTCCATTAATCGTCGGAACGAAGCTTGTGCAAGGTGCAATCTGCCGCTCAACATTGGGTCCTTTGTGATTACGAACATCACCCATAGAGATGATATGCGGATGCCAAGGCGTGTTGGTTCTTCTGATGCCGAGTAGAAAAGACCGGAAGGAACCGGATATTGAGATGAAGACGCATAGGATAATGGGTCTGTTAGCTGATGATTTCTCTATCGCAACGTATTCGCAGCCTCCCGTGCGACGCGACGGCGGGTCCAACCCCGGAGAAGGTCGCCGCGCCGGCCCGGGAACGAACGCCGCCGGCCGAGGCGCTCGCACCTCGCTCCTGATTTGACCGCGCGGCGCCCGCGCCTTCATCTGGGCCGGCCACCGCGGAGCCTCTCCGATTGCGCCCGAATGCCTGGCTGCTCTCCTACGGTCTGCTCGGACTGACGCAGAACGGGCTGGTGCCGGTGCTGATGCCGCTGGTCGCGGCACAGAGCGCGGCCGCGGGGCTCACCTATGCGGCATTCTCGCTGCTCGGGCTGTTCGCACCCGCACTCGGCGCCTGGGCCGACCGCACGGGCCGGCATCGCGACCTGCTGATCTGCGGCACCCTCGGCGCCGGCCTGCTGCTGCTGCCGTTCGAGGCGGCACACGGCCTGCCGCGCATCCTGCTGGCCGCGGGCGCCGGCCTCGGGGTCACGGCGACGACCACCGCCGGCAATGTGCTCGCCATCCAGGGCTTCGCCGAGGCCGACTGGGACGCGCGCGTCGCGCTGCTGCAGCGCTATGTCAGCACGGGACAGGTGATCGGGCTGGTCGCGGCCGGCGCACTGGCGCAGCGCACGCCAGGCCTGGGGTTCGTGGTCGCAGGCGCCGCCCTGCTGCTGGCCGGCGCGCTGGCGGCCCTATCAGCGCCCGCCCGCCTGCCGCGTGCGCCGGGCGACCGGCCGCCACCCAGGCCGATGGTCGGAGGCGACGCCGGTGTCGCGGGTCCGCACCATCGCGGCCACCATGTCTCCTGGCAGGAACTGCGCAGCTTCCTTGGCGTGATCACCCCACCCCTGCGGTGGTTCCTCATCGTGTGGCTGATCGCCTACCCCGCCATGAACGGGATCGCCACGCTGTTCCCGGTGGCGATGACCCGCCAGTTCGGCATGGGCGCGCTCCTGCCGTCGAGTGCCTACGCACTGGGCGTCGCCGCCAGCCTTCTCCTGTATGCACCCGTAGGGACCGCCACACACCGCATCGGCGGCGGCCGCATGCTGGCGCTCGGGTTCGGCGCACGCCTCGTGCTGCTGGCCATGCTCGCGCTCGCCGGTCTGTTACACGCCGGCTGGATCGGCTGGCTGGTGCTGCTGGGTTTCGCACTGATCCAGTTCGTCTGGCCGCTGCTCGCGGTCGGCGCCAATTCGCTGGCCGTGCGGCTGGCACCCGCGGCGCGCGGCGAAAGTGTGGGCCTCTTCAACGCCTCGACCTCGCTGGCCGCCGCGGTCGGGTCGGCGCTGGCCGGCGCGATCTTCAGCGCTGCCGGGTTCGCCGGGCTTGCCGCGGTCACGTTGGTGATGGTGGGGCTGGCCCTGGTGCTGATCGAGATGCAACCGCCCGGGCCGTCTCCCGGCGGCGAGGACGCGGATCGGTTCGGCTGAATGCATCCGGTTCGCCGGCGCCACCGTATGGGCTATTGTCAGTACGGGGAGCGTCGGGTCGGTGTCGGCAACAATCCAGAGTCCCAGAGCCGGAGATACCGAGGCGCTGGTGCACCGCTGTGCCCGCGGCGACCAGGCGGCGTTTCGGCTGCTCTACGACCGCTGGGGCGGCCGGCTGTACGGCATCGCGCTCAGGATCACGCGCCAGGCGATGTTGGCGGCCGATGCGACACAGGAGGCGTTCGTGCAGATCTGGCAGCAGGCGCACCGCTTCGACCCGGCGCGTGGCGGGCCGGAGGCCTGGATGATCGGCATCGTACGCTATCGCGCGCTGGACATCGTCCGCCGCCAGGTGCGCGAGGTGCCCGGCTACGTGCCCGAGGAGCGTGCCGACGATGCGCCCGATGTGCTGGCAAAGCTGGTGAGTACCGCGGAGGGCGCCGCGCTGCATCGCTGTCTCGGGCGGCTCGACGAGGACCGCCGGCGGCTGGTGGTCATGGCCTTCGTCGACGGGCTGTCGCACAGCGAACTGGCCGGCCGGCTGCGCGTGCCGTTGGGCACGGTGAAATCCTGGATCCGCCGCAGCCTGATCGCGTTGCGCGAGTGCCTCGCACCATGAGCGGCGAACCGGACCACGATCTGCTGGCCGCCGAATACGTGCTTGGTTCGCTCGAAGGCGATGAACGGCGCGAGGCGGAGCGCCTGTTGACGGTCGATCCGGCGTTCGCCCGCTCGGTCGCCGCCTGGCAGCAACGGCTGGCACCGCTCGCGTGCCATGCCGCGCCGGTTCAACCGCCGGCCGAACTGTGGCGGCGCATCGAGGCGGGTATCGCACCCGCCGCCACGGCCGACATTCTGCCGCTGCGGCACCGCGTGCGGGTCTGGCAAACCGCGACGGCGGCGGCGCTGGCGATCGCCGCGTCGCTCGCCGCCTTCATCGTGCTGCGCCAACCGGAGCAGCCGCGCGTCGCGGTACTGTCGCCGCTCTCGGGTGGCGCGCCGGTCCTGATGGCGACAGCGGAGACGAGCGGCAGGATGCTGGTGCGGCCGACGGTGTCGATCCCCGTGCCGGCCGGCAAGGACCTGGAGCTGTGGGCCCTGGCCCAGGGCGAGACGAAGCCGTACTCACTCGGCGTGCTGCCAGCATCCGGCCGGCAGCTTACCGCGCGGCTCGCGCCGAACACGCAGTTGCTGGTGAGCCTGGAACCGAAGGGTGGCTCGCCGACGGGACAACCGACCGGGCCGGTGCTGTACGGCGGATGGCTGACGACAGTCGAGCTGCCACGCGGTTAGGCTGACTTCGGGGAGATGGCAGAACAGGCTTCAGCGTCGCCCAACACCTGATCGATGACGTCGGCGCCGATTCCTTGCGGGAAACGTTTGATGCTCGCCGGGATCGGCAGCCACGGATGCAGGCTCTCTTCCCACAGCGAGAACAAGGGCGCAGGAAAGTCCGGGTCGGCGAAACACCCTACGGCGATGCCGCACAGACTAGGGGCTCTTTCTGCGAAGAAATATACGGTCGTGCCGCACTCGGGACAAAAGTGAAGGAAGACTTTGCGCCCGCTGTCGGAGTGGTGGATGTAGGTCTTGCTGACCCCTTCACACCGCACGTCTTCCTGCAAGAAATAGGCCCCGGCGTGGACGATTGATCCAGTGCGCCGCTGGCAGGTGCGGCAATGGCAGATGTTGTTGAACCGAGGTTCTCCCGATGCGACTGCCCGGAGCGACCCACATAGACACTGGGCGGTTCTCTGCATAGCGGCGTCTCCCGTGTGCACGATAGCACATTGGGATGTCTTGGCATTTGAATCTCCCATTACGAAGTGTAACCCCTGGTGCAAGTAATTGACAATTCGAAGCCTGTATCGCAGCTTCGCTCACAAAAAGGGAGCGAACGTCATGGCACGCAAAGTCCTGTCGATTCTTTCCTCATGCGGCATCGGTCTCTTTGTCGTCACGGCGATGGCGGCCGACCTTCCAAAGGAAGGAACATTTTCCGGGACTTGCACAGGCCTCGGCACATTCAAGACCACCAAGATCGGTGACGATCGGGCGCTGGTCACCTTCGACGAGACGGGCGCGCAGTTGACCAACGGATTTGCCGATCACACGACCTTCCATTGCTGGGGAACCGTCGAAATCACCAAAGGCGAACGCATTACTGAAGGATACTGCGTCGGCACCGATCCGACCGGCGACTTGCTCGAGGTAAAGGTCAGCGCAAAGAACGCACTTTCGAACACTGTGCGGAAGGGATCGAACACCTTCATCGGTGGGTCGGGCAAGTATGCCGGAATCTCTGGCGCCATAGCGACCACCAATCACGAACGGGAATTCCGACCCCTTACTGACGGGACCTACGTCAGCTATGTCACGCTCGAGGGCAATTACAAGCTGCCCTAGCCAAGCGCAATTGGAGCTGGATCTGATGAGCAAGCTGACGCTGCGGTACGTTGCAATAGCAATTGCAGTGTTTCTCGGATCGGTCGGCGAGGAAGGGTTGGCCAGCGCCCAACCAACGACCTCAGCTTCCGATGGCTGGAAACCCCCGCAACGGCGGCGGATTGTGTTGATGCGACACGGCGATGTGTCTTATTTCGACGCGCAAGGACAGCCGGTGTCTGATTCAGATAAGGTTTCATTGAACGATAAGGGGCGGGCCGAGGCTGATGCGACCGGCACCTATTTGAAGAGCATCGGGTTCGTAAAGTTCGACCGCGTCATTTCGAGCACTCTGCCCAGGACCGTTGAGACTGCGGAGCGAGTGATGGGAGTGCTCGGACAAGCCGGCGAACCGACCGAAGTAGAAGCGCTGCGGGAAATACGGATCGGATCCTCTCAGGAGATTCGCGACCTGCCGACCTCGGAGTTGCCGCAGTCTATTCTGGGCATGATGCAGCCCCGAGTCAGTGGCGAGCAGCGCCTCCTTCGAGGCGAAAGCGTCGAGGCATTACAGCGCAGAGTTTTTCCGGCGCTCGATGCGCTGCTCGATGATAAGGGTTGGCAGACGGCCTTGTGGGTCCTCCATGGCGGAGTCAATCAGGCCATACTGTCTCATGCATTGACTGGCGACGCATCGTATTATGGCCGGTTCGATTTAGGACCGGGATGCTTCTCTATCATGGACGTCGGCGCGAATTTCCATGATGCTGTGATCAAGGCCGTAAACGTTTGCCCAGACCCACTGCCCTACGCCCCGCGGTTAGACACTTTGGAAATGCTCCTGGAGGCAAATCTGAAGGCACGAGCAGTTAAACCATAGCGGCGACAGTTTGTCGCCCCGCCGGCTCCGCGCGGGCACTCCGCTCAGCTGCCGCTGAACCAGTTGTAGCCATAGTCCTCCCAGAACCCGCCTGAATATACGTTCGTCACTTCGATCGCCACGATGTGCTTCGGGTTCTTGAATCCGAGCTTGGTCGGAACGCGCAGCTTCACCGGGAAACCATACGCGGCGGGAAGCGGCCGGCCGCGGAAGCTCAGCGCCAGCAGCGTCTGCTTGTGCAGCGCCGTCGCCATGTCGATCGAGCTGCGATAATCGTCGGCGCAGCGGAACGCGACGTAGCGCGCATGCGTATCGGCGCCGATGCGGGCCAGGAAGTCGCGGAACG
>DATBKQ010000118.1:0-3961 GCA_036555825.1 Acetobacteraceae bacterium
GACCTTGCGTTCGGCGTAGGTCAGGTAGGCGACACCGATCAGCAGCGGCACCAGCAGTGCCAGCGCTTCGCCGAATGTCAGGATCAGCAGCCCGATATTGGTGTCGAAGAAGAACGAGCGCATCGGCTATTCCGCCGCCGCGGCCAACGGAGTGGCCGCGAAGGTCGCGGTGCAGGCGGCCATGGTCGGGCTGGCGCGGCTGATCGGGTCGGTCTGGTAGTAATTGGCGATCCTGGGCACGAAAGGCGCGTCCGAAAGCGCGGCTGGGTCGCCGGCGGGACCGGATTGATCGGTGGCTCCGAAGCGCGGGAGGAAGCCCACGCGGCCGAACACAGGGTTTACCTGTTCGAGCCGCTGACGCAGCTTATCAATCGTATCGTACGGCAGCGTGCGGCCGATCAGTTCGCTGAACGCGCGCAGGATCTTCCAGTCCTCGCGTGCTTCGCCCGGCGGATATACCGCCAGGAATCCGCGTTGCACGCGACCCTCGGTGTTGACGTAAGTGCCAGGCTTTTCGGTATAGGCAGCGCCGGGCAGGATCACATCGGCCTGAGCCGCGCCGGCATCGCCATGATGCCCCTGGTAGATGACGAAAGTACTGGCGCCGATGCGCGCTGTGTCGAATTCGTCCGCTCCCAGCAGCCAGAGGACATCGACACCGCCGTCCAGCATCTGGTCCATCGACTTGCCGTTGGGCCCGGGCACGAAGCCCAGGTCCAGCGCGCCGACACGCGCGGCAGCGGTGTGCAGCACATTGAAGCCGTGCCACTCGGGCGTTACCGCGCCGACCGATGTCGCGAGCCGCCATGCCGCCGCGAGGATCGCGGCACCATCCGGACGCGCCAGCGCCGCCTGTCCGACGACGATCATCGGCCGCTTCGCATCGCGCAGCCTGCCGGCAAATTCCGCGTTCAGCGTGTTCAGCACCACGGGCCCATGGCCGAGTTGCTGGACATGGTAGGTCAGATCGGTCTCGGCGCCGATGAGGCCGATCGGGATGCTGGCACCGAGCCAGCGCTTGCGGATGCGCGCATTCAGCACTGGCGCCTCGCGGCGCGGGTTGGTGCCGATCAGCAGGATCGCATCGGCCTCCTCGATGCCGGCGATCGTGCTGTTGAAGATGTAGAAGTCGCGTCGCGACGCGTTGAGGTGCGCACCATCCTGGCGGCAATCGAGGTTGGCCGACCCCAGGGCGGACATGAGGTCCTTGAGCGCCAGCATGCTCTCGGCGTCGCACAGATCGCCGGCGATGGCGCCGATCCGGTCACCTGAAACGCCGTGCAGCCTTTCGGCGATCGCTGCGAATGCCTCGGACCATGTGGCTTCGTGCAACCTGCCGTCGCGCCGCGCCCACGGGCGATCCAGGCGGCGGCGGCGCAGGCCATCGAGCGCGAAGCGCGACTTGTCGGCCAGCCACTCCTCATTCACGTCCTCGTTGATGCGCGGCAGGATGCGCAGCACCTCGGGACCGCGGGCGTCGACGCGGATGTTGGCGCCGACCGCGTCCAGCACATCGACGCTGTCGACCTTGGTCAGTTCCCATGGCCGCGCGACGAACGCATAGGGTTTGGAGGTCAGCGCGCCGACCGGGCACAGGTCGATGATGTTGCCGGAGAGTTCGGAGCCGAGTGCCTTCTCGACATAGGTGCCGACCTCCATGTGCTCGCCGCGATTGGTCGCGCCAAGATCCGGCACGCCGGCGACCTCGGCGAGGAAGCGGATGCAGCGCGTGCAGTGGATGCAGCGCGTCATCACCGTCTTCACCAACGGGCCGAGGTTCTTGTCCTTCACCGCGCGCTTGTTCTCCTCGTAGCGCGAGTGGTCCATGCCGTAGCCCATCGCCTGGTCCTGCAGGTCGCACTCGCCGCCCTGATCGCAGATCGGGCAGTCGAGCGGATGGTTGATCAGCAGGAACTCCATCACGCCGCGGCGGCCGTTGCGCACCATCGGCGAGTCGGTATGAACCACCATGCCGTCGGCAACGGGATAGGTGCAGGACGAGATGGGCTTCGGCGGCGCCTTCTCGATTTCCACCAGGCACATGCGGCAGTTGCCGGCGACCGAGAGGCGTTCGTGGTAGCAGAAGCGCGGGATCTCCTTGCCGGCGGCTTCGCAGGCCTGCAGCACGGACGAACCGTTGGGGACCTCGACCTCGATGCCGTCGACGGTGACCTTCGCCATCAGAAACTCTTTCGAGAACAAAATTCACCACAAAGGCACAAAGGCACGAAGCCCTTCGCGTCTCTGTGTCTTTGTGGTGACATCGTCATACCGCCGCCATGCGCATCGGTGTGCGCGCCTTGTAGGCGGCGATGCGCCGTTCCATTTCCGGGCGGAAATGCCGGATCAGGCCCTGGATCGGCCACGCCGCGGCGTCGCCCAGTGCGCAGATCGTGTGCCCTTCGATCTGCCGCGTGACCTGTTCGAGCGTGTCGATCTCCGCCACCTCCGCCCGGCCCTCGACCATGCGTGTCATGACGCGCCACATCCAGCCCGTGCCCTCGCGGCATGGCGTGCACTGCCCGCAGCTTTCGTGCATGTAGAATTTCGACAGCCGCGCGATCGCCTTGATGATGTCGGTGGACTTGTCCATCACGATCACCGCCGCGGTGCCGAGCCCGCTCCTGACCTCGCGCAGCGAGTCGAAGTCCATCAGTACCTCGTCGCAGATGCTCTTCGGGATCACCGGGACCGACGCACCACCGGGGATCACCGCCAGCAGGTTGTCCCATCCGCCGCGCACGCCTCCGGCATAGCGTTCGATCAGCTCGCGCAGCGGTATGCCGAGTTCTTCCTCGACGTTGCACGGCTTGTTCACGTGACCCGAGATGCAGAACACCTTCGGCCCGGAATTCTTCGGCCGCCCCAGCGAATTGAACCAGGCCGCACCACGCCGCATGATCGTCGGCGCCACGGCGATACTTTCGACGTTGTTCACCGTGGACGGGCAGCCATAGAGGCCGACGGCGGCGGGGAACGGCGGCTTCAGCCGCGGCAGCCCCTTCTTGCCTTCCAGGCTCTCCAGCAGTCCGGTCTCCTCGCCGCAGATATACGCGCCTGCTCCACGGTGCAGAAACACATCGAACCGGTAACCGGAACCGCAGGAATCCTTGCCGATCAGCCCCGCTTCATATGCTTCGTCGATCGCCGCCTGCAGCACCTTCGCCTCGCCCGCGAATTCGCCGCGGATGTAGATATAGGCGGCGCACGCGCCCATCGCGAAACCGGCGACCAGGCAACCTTCGATCAGCTTGTGCGGATCGTGGCGAATGATATCGCGGTCCTTGCAGGTGCCGGGTTCCGACTCATCGGCATTCACCACCAGGTAGCAGGGCCGGTCAGACTGCTTCGGCATGAACGACCACTTCAATCCGGTGGGGAATCCTGCACCGCCGCGGCCGCGCAGCCCCGATGTCTTCACCTCCTCGACGATCGCCTCGCGGCCCTTCTCCAGGATCGCCATGGTGTTGTCCCAGTCGCCGCGGGCGCGGGCGCCCTTCAGGTAGGGATCGTGCAGCCCGTACAGATTGGTGAAGATGCGGTCCTTGTCCTGCAACATCGATCAGCTCTCGAACTGCAGCGTTGTCAGCGTCGTGGGCCCGCCTTCCGGCGCCGACGTCTGGCGGCCTCTCATGGAACCAGGCCTTGGCGGTTCGCCGCGGCGCAAGGCCGCCAGCAACTGTTTCGTGCTTTCGGCATCGAGGTCCTCGTAGAAGTCATCGTTGACCTGAACGATCGGTGCGTTGACACATCCGCCCAGGCACTCGACCTCGGTCATGGTGAACACGCCATCGGCGCTGGTTTCACCCCATTCTTGAATGCCCGTCTCCGCGCGGCAGGCCCCCACCACATCGTCGGAGCCGCGCAGCCAGCACGGCGTCGTGGTGCAGATCTGCAGATGGTATGTGCCGATCGGCTTCAGGTTGAACATGAAATAGAAAGTGGCGACCTCGTACACGCG
>DATBKQ010000119.1:0-6836 GCA_036555825.1 Acetobacteraceae bacterium
TCGCGTGCCTGTGCGCGGGAGCGACAAGTGAAGCGGAGTCGAGTGCCCAGACCTGCGGCGACTCGGCGATGAGCAGGAACGCCGCCTCCAATGCTTCCGGCGGCGCGCCATGCATCGGCTCGGCGTGCCGGAGCAGGGCAGCCGCATCGCGACACGAGATGCCCGGAGCAACACCGAGCGACCCGGCCGATGCGTTCGCATGGGTGATGATGCCGTGCGCCATCATGTCGGCGCCATCGCCGATGCGCGCGGTGTCGTGCCCGACGGTCGCCGCACCGATGCCGAATTGCTGCAGGGACTCAAGGCCGGCAATCCCAGCATCGTCGCGGCCAACGCCCGCGTCATTGAAGATCGCCGCGGCGGCCGGCAGCTTCGCGGCAAGATAGGCAGCATAGACCCCGCCATGCGAGGCGTTGACCACGACCGCCCCGGCGGCCTCCGGCCCGACCCGGGTGATGCTGTCGGCAATGACGATCGGCGCGCTCATTGGCTTTACCGCAGCACCTCGCGAATCCCGGCAATGATCCGATCGCGGTCCGGGAACACGCGGTTCTCCAACACCGGGCTGTACGGGATCGGCACCTGCAAGGCGCACACCCGCTTCACCGGTGCCGTCAGACGCGCGAACGTCGCGGCATCCTCGGTAACCACCGCGGCGACCTCCGCCGAAAATCCCGCGGTCGGACCTGCCTCGTCGGCGATGACCAAACGCCCGGTCTTCCGCACCGAGCCGCGGATCGTTTCCGCGTCCAGCGGTACCAGCGTGCGTGGATCGACCACTTCGACCGAGATACCTTCGCCGGCCAGCGTCTCGGCCGCGGCAAGCGCCTCGTGCACCAGCCAGGCGAGGGCAACCACGGTCACATCGCGGCCTTCGCGTTTCACATCCGCCTTGCCGAGCGGGATCGTGTAGTCCTGCTCCGGCACGTCTCCTTTGCGCGTCGTCAGCCGCCCGGATTCGAACGAGATGACAGGATTGTTGTCGCGGATCGCCGTCTTCAGCAGGCCCTTCATGTCATAGGGCGTCGACGGCAGGAACATCTTCAGCCCGGCGACATTCATGAACATCGAATAGGGCGACTGCGAGTGCTGCGCGGCGATCCGGCCACCACCACCGACGGCAGCGCGGAACAGAATCGGGAACGTCACCTGACCGCCGAACATGTAGTGGATCTTCGCGGCCTGATTGACGATCTGGTCCATGGCGACGAAGCAGAACGTCACCTGCCGCCAATCGACGATCGGACGGAACCCCGAGCCGGCTGCGCCGATTCCCATCCCGGTCATCGCCGCTTCGGCGATCGGCGTCGCTTTGATCCTCTGCGGACCGAATTCCTTCAGCAGCGGCGGGATCGGGTCGGTGGACATGTAGAAGATCCTGGGATCGCGCCGCATCTCCTCGGCGACCGCCTCGACCGCGGCTTCGTTATAGCTCAGCTCTCGCATGATCCGGTCCTCGCTTCACGCCGCGAACACGTCCTCGACCGCCTGCTCAGGCGACGGGAAGGGGCTTGCCTCGGCGAATGCCACGGCCGCCTCCAGCGCGTGCCTGATCTCGTCGTCCATGCTCAGCAGCCCGGCGTTGTCGAGTTCTCCCTGCTCGCGAAGCTGGCGCTCGAGCAGCGCGATCGGATCCCTTGTCATCCACGCTTCGACTTCGGTGTGGTCGCGCGGATCGGCCTGGCCGCGCCGCTCGGTATGGGCGCGCCAGCGGTAGGTCTTGCACTCGATCAGCGTCGGGCCGCCGCCCGTGCGCGCGCGCTCCACCGCGGCGTGCGCCGCCTGATGAACCGCGAACACGTCGTTGCCGTCCACTACCACGCCGGGAATACCGTAGCCGGCCGCGCGTGATGCGACATCGCTCAGCGCATGGGTCGCGGCGACGGGTGTCTGTGCGGCGTACAGGTTGTTCTCGCACACATACAGCATCGGCAGCTTCCAGGCCGCTGCGATGTTGAGGCACTCGTGAAACGGCCCGGCGTTCGATGCGCCGTCACCGAAGAACGAGACTGCCACGCCACCTTTCCCTTCCATCTGCGCCGCCAGGCCCGCACCGGTGACGATCGCGATACCGCCGGCGACGATGCCGTTGGCGCCAAGCATGCCGATATCGAAATCGGCGATATGCATCGAGCCGCCCTTGCCTTTGCAATAGCCGGTCTGCCTGCCGTACAGCTCGGCCATCATGCGGTTCAGGTCGGCCCCCTTCGCGATGCAGTGGCCATGGCCGCGATGCGTCGAAATGATCCGGTCGCCAGGGCCAAGCGCGGAGCAGACACCGACCGCAACCGCCTCCTCGCCGATGTAGCAGTGCACCACGCCGTAGATCTTGCCGGCCAGATAGTCGGCCGAGGCAAGCTCCTCGAAACGGCGGATGGTGAGCATCCGGCGCAGCATCTCGCGCTGCTTGTCGGGCGGCAGATTGGGGGGGAGGTTCGTCATGGAACTTCCTTTGCCGTGATCAGGTACTCATCTGGAGCCGCGGCCAAATCCCAGTCAAGCCGGCAACGTTGCTGAGCTGCAAGCGCATGTCGCTAACCTTTCACCGCGCCGGAGGTCAGCGCACCGATGATGAAGCGCTGCAGCAGGATGAATATCAGCATGGCCGGCAACGCCGAGAGAAGAGCAGCCGCGGCAAGCAGGTGCGTGCTGACCGAGTCGCTGCTGGACTGGTAGTCCAGAATGCCAACGCTGACCGGATAGAGATCGCTGCGCGTCAGCAGAACGAACGGCACGATGAACTGTGCCCACGTGCTGATCGCAAGCAGGATCGCGGTCGAAGCAAGGCCCGGCAGCATGACCGGCAGCAGCACAAGCCGCAGCGACTGCAGGCGGGAACAGCCGTCGATCCGCGCCGCCTCGTCGAGGGCGAAAGGCACCGTATCGAGGAATCCGGCCAGCACCCAGGTGGCGAAGGGCGCGCTGAGTGCGACATAGACCAAAACGACAGTGAGATGGGAGTTGATCAGTCCGAGCGACGAAAACCAGCGATACAGCGGAAGAGCCGTGACCAGCGGAGAGATCAGTTGCACGGCAAGCATGCCGAGCATGACCAGCGGCTTGAACAGCCGGCGATGAAAGCGTAGGCGCGACAACGCGTAGGCGCTCGGCACCGCTATGGCCAACGTGCAGATCACCGCGGCAGAGACCAGTTTCGCCGAATTCAGCAGATAGAGCGCGAGGGGAGAGCGAGCCAGCACGTCCCGATACGCCGCGAGCGTCGGATGCTGCGGCACGAGACGTGGAGGAAATGCGAACAGCTCCGCCTGTGGCCGCAATGACAGGGACGCAACCCAGAGCAGCGGGAACAGAAAGATCAGGCAGACAATGAAGTAGCCGGCGTAGATCGCGGCGGACCCCGCCATTCGTCGCGCGCGCGCCCGCGTCACACAAGCCGCTCCCGGTGCAGCATGCGCGCGTAACCTGCCGACAGCGCGAAGCCGATCGCCATGAGCACGACCGCGACCGCGGCGCCGCGGCCGAACTGGAAGTCGGCGAACACGAGATGGTAGATATACAACGCTATGACCTCGGTCGTACGGCCTGGTCCGCCGCCGGTGAGCGGCAGCACCATGTCGAACGTGTTCAGCGTGGCGATGGTGATCAGCACCAGGTTGATCAGCAGAATGGCACGCAGCGACGGGAGCGTGACGAAGCGGAACCTTTGCAGCGCGCCGGCGCCATCGACGGTCGCAGCCTCGTAGAGCTCGGCCGGAACCGTCTTCATGCCGGCATATTGCATGATCATGCTGAATGCCGTGCCACGCCAGATGTTCGCGATGGTGACCCAAAGCAGCGCCGGCGCGGGTTCCGACAGGAAGATCGGGTCGTGGACACCGAACAGCGTTGCCGCATAGGCCATGATGCCGGCGCCCGACTCGTCGAGCAGCAGCTTCCAGACGATGCCGATGACCACACCGGGCAACACCCAACCCACCAGTACCGCCGCGCGGACCACGGCCGCGCCAGGCAGGCGGCGGCGCTCACCCTCGCAAACCAGGGCGGCGATCAGCAGGCCGAACACCAGTTGGCCGGCAGTGCTGCCGGCAACGAAGGTGGCCGTCACCCGCGTCATTGCGACGAATTCGGCCGAACCAAGCGCCTCGCGGTAACTGGCGAACGTATAATGCGCCGGCGTCGTGGCGTCCGTCGCGTCCGTCAGGCTCAGCCGCACCACATCGAACAGCGGGTAGAGGTACAGCACTGCCAACAGCAGGAGCAGCGGTGCCAGCCAAACGAGTGGGCGGTCCTCGAGACGAGGATCGCGCGGCGCGATCAAGGGGCCAGCTTGTGCCATGCCTGATCGAGCGCCGCCTCGGCCGTCAGTTGTCCGGTGATGACCTCCGACATGGCGACCTGAAGCTCGGTCGATATGCTCGGATAGACGGCCGCCCCGGGGCGTGCGCGTGCATAGCGGAGCAAGCCGAGAAAATCGTGCACCGTCGGGTCCTTCACGTAGGCGGCGCCGCCCTGGGCAACGCTGATCCGGGTCGGCAGGTTGCCGATCGCCTCAGTCGCCGCTTCCATCGCCATGGGGCTTGCGACCAGGCTGTTGACGAGATCGACGATGACGGCCTGCTTCTTCGCATCCGGCGTGAACAGGGCATAGGTCCAGCCGCCGGCCGCGGTAACCGGATCGCCGGGCGACATCAGCGGGATCGGCGCCACGCCCCAGTCGTGCCTGTCGCCAAGGTCGCGCAATTGTTTGGCCATCCAGTTGCCGCCAAGGAACATGGCGACATTGCCGCGCAGTATCTCCGGATAAAGGTCGGCCTCGAACTTGTAGTTCACCACGCGGTTCGGGCTGGCGCCGGAATCGACCGTGCGTTTGAGGAACCGCAGCAGGTTCAGCATGGCATCGCGGTTCCTGCCCTCGCCGAACACCGGCTTGCCGTCGGCACTGACCAGTTCGCCACCCTGTGCCCAGAACATGGGCAGGTGCTCCATCACTGCCCCTTCGCCGCGCCCGCCAGGATACAGATAGCCGGTCAGGCCCTGCTTCGAAAGTTGTGCCGCCTGCGCGACCAAGCCGTCCCATGTCCTGGGCGGATCAGAGACCATGTCCTTGCGATAATACAGCACGCGCACATCGGTATTGACCCACAGCGCCTTCAGTTTGCCGTCCGGTCCTCGCATGCCGTTGCGGGCGAAGGCGACGAAATCGTCCACCTGATCCGGCCCATAGAACTGATCGAGCGGCTGCAGGAATTGGTAGAAACGGCTCAGGAAGAAGGAGTCGAGCATCGCGAAATCGGGCGCACGGCCGGCGGCAGCCTGCTCCTGCAGGCGGGTCATGCTGGCGTTGATGTCGGTGCTGTGGAAGCTGACGTCGAGCATCACATCGGCATGCGTTTTCACCCAGGTCTCGATGTGAGATTGAAAGTACTGCTTTACGCTGGGCACGGACGATCTGGGCGATTGTGTCGGCTGCATCTGCCAGGTGATGTGGATCGGTGCACTGTCCGCGCCGTACTGGTCCGCGCGCGAATGGCCAGCCAGTGCGAGCACCAAAATGCCGATCGTGGCCAGCACGACACGCCGCGACACCATCGTTTCCTCCCGCCGTCTTACGCCCCGGCGACTTTCATCCAAGACCATCGGCGGATTGCCCACCCCTGGCAAGGCAGGCCAGCGTGGCTCAACCGGATGGAGGCTCGTAGCGGCCGCCAATGAACGGCCGGCCGATGCCGTGGCGCGGCAGTTCCCACACTCCGGCACCGCCAGGGCTGGAAGACCGCTGCCACGATGGTCAGCACCGTACAACGGTAGAGGGTCGCGAGACGGCCAGACGTCACGGCACGCGCCCAGCAGATTGCGGGTGTCGCAAACAGAGGCGCAGGCGACTCACCAGCGTCCTCTGCCACGCACCATTATCGATCACTTGTTGGTCGGATTTGTCGCGTGACCTCAAATGGCTAGATTATCGGCATTTGGTGGGCAAAGGCCGCCGGGCAGCTATGGATCGATCAATACCCCAGGATTCATCATGCCCTTCGGGTCAAGCTCTCGCTTGGCGGCACGCAGCGCGCGGGCAAACAACTCGGGTCTCTGCCGGTCGTAGAACGGCCTGTGGAACCGGCCAACCGCATGGTGGTGCGTGGTGGTTCCGCCATGCTCCACCGTAGCCGTCATGCAGGCCGTCAATATCGCCATGAACTGGTCAAGCATCACTCGCTTGTCGAGCACGCCACCCAGTGTGAAATAGAGACACGGCCCATCGGGATAAACGTGCGTGAAGCGGCAGGTGACAGTGCCTTCCCGGCCGGTGACCTGCCTGATGGTCTCGCGCGCAACGTGCATGATCGTGGCATGGAAGTCGCGGAAACGATCCCAGGTCATGGCAGTCTCGAACGTCGAGGACAGCAGGCCGCGCGCCACCGCGTGCTCGGCGTAATACGGCGCGCGAATGAACTTGTTGCGCCACGCGCCGGCGGCACCCGAACGGTGCGCGTTCTCGTCCTCCAGCGCCGCCTGGTCCGCCGTGCCGCCACAGTCGCGGCAGATTTCCAGCGCGCGCGACATCCAGGCCTCGAGCGGATGATCGGCTGATTCGAAGGCGAGAACCAACACCGCCTCTTCGCCCCGCTCCAACCCATCGGGAAGCGCCTCGCGCGCCTCCAGCAGCCGGCAATTGGCAGGATAAAGTCCGGCCTGCGTGATCCCGCGCACCGCATCGGCGCCGGCATGGAAGTTGTCGAAGCGCACGCTGGTGGCGGCCCGGAATGTCGGCTTCTTCCGCAGCCGCACCCAGGCCTCGGTGATGACCCCAAGGATGCCCTCGGAGCCGATGAACATGCGGTCCGGACTGGGCCCTGCGCCCGATCCCGGCAGGCGGC
>DATBKQ010000120.1:0-20218 GCA_036555825.1 Acetobacteraceae bacterium
CGGCGGTGCCACCACAGCGCCAGCGCAACGGCCTGTCCGAACATCAGCCGCAGGCTGTCAGCCACCAGGTGCCGCAACGGCACGTCGGTTGCGCCATACAGCGCCAGCGCCAGCGGCACGGCCCGGCGCAGGTAAGCAGGACAGAACAACCCGACCAACCCTGCATACGCCAGCATGGTGCCCCCTGCCGCGAGCGACCTGGGGTTCATCGGGCTGACGCCACGCAGCAGCGCGAGTCCCTCGAGCACAACAAACACGCCCGCGTAACGCGGCTTCAGTGCGCAGCCCAGTCCCGCCAACGCCCCGGCGATTATCGCGTCCCGCGATGCCGGTCGCTGTCCGTCGAGCGACCGGGCGAACAAGGCAAGATAGGGCAAGCTCGCCGCGACCAGCAGGTGTTCCCGTTGTCCGAGATCCCCCGCCGGCACCACCAGGAGCACGGTGCCGATTGCCGCGAAGACCGGCAGCCGGTCCGCGAACAGCCTGCTGCTGCCGCGCAACAAGGACGCGGTCCACCAGGCGCAGCCAAGCACGGCGGCGACGAAGAACGGTATGGCAGTGTACTGCGCGTCGATCCGCAACCAGTGCGCGATCTGCATCGGGATGGCTGATATCCACACGATCAGCGGCGGATTGACTTCCACCACATCGACGTAGAGTTCCCGCCCAGCCAACCAGCGGCGGGCCACATAAAGCAGCCAGGCGATATCGTCCTTCAGCGGCGACCGCAGCATGGTGAACAGGACGATGGCGAGAACAACCAGCAGCAGGCCGGTGCTGATCACACCGATTGCAGCGCGCAGATTGAACAGTGGCGGGCGGATCACCCGGCCCTCGGGTTGGCTCATCAGCACTCGGTCAAGAACGTTTCAGAATCTCGGCAGCGGCGGAGGCAGTGTGTCCTGCATCGCTTTCTATGGCATTTCTATGTCCACTCCCGCGATTGTCGCGACGTTATACCCTGGCAGTTCTGCTCAGTGCGTCAGTTCGGCCTGTCGCGCCGTGATCTCCGCCAGATAGCGCGACGACAGCTCCATGTACGGCGTGCGCTGGCGCAGCCACAACGGGTGGTCCTCCGCGGCGTGCATCGCCTGCGCCTCGGGCAGCGCGGGCCAGCCAGGCACCTTCAGCCACAGCCGCAGCAGATGACGCCGGCGGACCATCTCGTGGTGGTCCTGATAGGCGGTCCTCCCATGCAGCAGCAGACGGTTGTTCAGGAACTGGATGTCGCCTTCGCCGATACTCATGTCCAGATAGGCATCGGGCGATGCGGCGATCCGCTGCACTTCGTCCAGTGCCTCGCGCTGGATTGGCGTCATCACGGCATCCCCGGCGGCGACCGCCCGGTTCGGGTAGTCGCCCGAGAGAAACACGGAGATC
Source organism: Acetobacteraceae bacterium (assembly GCA_036555825.1). Lineage (GTDB taxonomy): Bacteria > Pseudomonadota > Alphaproteobacteria > Acetobacterales > Acetobacteraceae > JAMXLO01. The sequence goes on from DATBKQ010000120.1 coordinate 1,381, forward strand.
TCTTCGCCGGTACGGGCGAATACCGATATCCGGCGCACCAGCACGCCGCTGCCATGCTCCGCATCGACCTCCCGGCGACGGAATATGAATCCATCGTATAACACCCGAAGCAGGTCGGGCCGTTCGCGCTCCAACCGCCGGTGCACCGCGATCGCGCTGCAGATCCGGCTGGCCCCGCCGGACTTCGCGGCACGCAGGCACATCAGCGAGACGACGTCGCAGGAGTCGGTATGGAACCGCTGCGCGCCACCTGCATGATAGCCGCGAGCGCCAGGTTCGATGTCGCTCACGTCGATGACGTGGCCGAGTAGTTCACCTTGCCACGACTGCGGCAGTGCCGTGCCGATGTGCGAGCCCAGGCCGCAATAGATGCGTGCCATGTCATCGGCCGAATAGCGCTCGCGCGGAATGCCGCGCAGCAGCAGGAAGCCGCGGCCGAAGCGGAGCTCCCGCCGCAGGTCGCGCAGGAATGCACCGAGCGTCGGCAGCGGAAATGTCGCGGGGGTTATAGCGGGAAAATCGACCTCGCCCAGCCTGCGGAGATGCGCCAGCGCCGCGTCGATCTCCGCGACCTCGGCCGCGGTCAGCGTATGCAGGCCATCAGCCCGATAGTCGATGGTGGCGCCCGTCCAGGCGGCACGTTCCTGCAATTCACCCATTGGCGGCTCTCCTGACACCATGCGGCCCGCAGATCCCCATCGATCGGAACCGCTGCAGCGCCACGTCCTTGGTCTCTTTCGGCCCGACGATGATCGGCACGGTGCGTCGGTCCTGCAAGCTCAGTTGAAGAACCGGGCTGGCCGGAATGGTTCCAGTGCGGCGCAGGGCCGACCATGCACGACCTCATCCGCTACCGCCGCGCCAAGGAAAGCGGCCATAGTGACTGCACTGTGCGTAACGGCGACGTAGTAGCCACTTATCCGTGGCATCAAACCGACGGCGGAATGCCCGTCGGCAGGGATGGGGCGGATCGCCATCCGTGCAGCCTCCGGTTCGACCTCCCCGATGCCAGGCAGCAGTCGGCATGCGCGCCGGACGATCTCACGCGCCTGCGGCAAGGACGCGGGTGGGAGGGGATCGAACGGCGGCACCTCCTCGCGCGGCGAAATAGCCATCAACCGGCCTGCGCCATCGGGTCTGACATGCACCTCCGGCGCGCGGACCACGCGCCTGACCCGGGCTGCAACCGGGGGCGTGAACGCCAGTAATCCTACTGTGGGTGCCAAAGGCAGATGCAGGCCGGCATCGGACACCGGGTCGTTGGCCCAGCGGCCCGCGCAGTTCACCACCACATCGGCCTCGAACCGCCGGCCATCGGCCGTCTTCACGCCGGTCATGCGTCCGCCGGTCAGAACGGCTTCCACAACGCACGCGCCGCAATGGACCGACGCCCCGCGCGAGCGCGCGGCGCCCAACATTGCGGCGATATACACCACCGGATCGAGCCAGCCTTCCCGCGGATACCAGCCGATCGGTCCGTCACCGATCCGCGCGGGATCGATGTCGGGTTCAAGATCCAGCAACTCCTTGGGCGTGATCGCCTCTGCCGCATAACCCCAGGACTGCAGACGCTGCAGCTTGGTCTGATCCATTGGCCATTCCACGCTGCCGCCACCGTGCCACCACGAAGCGCCGCCGAACTCCTCGGCCAGCGCGGCATGTGCCTGCATCCCGGCCACGTTCAGATCATGATAGGCACGCGGCGTCTTGTCGTTCGAATTGGTCCAGGCGAAGCTGCTGGCGGACGTGCCGCCGCCGATGCGGCCGGCTTCCAGCACCGTGACCGACGCACCGGCCAGTGCAGCCCGATACGCGACCGAGGCGCCCATCACACCAGCGCCAACCACCACAATTCTCGGCATCGCCGCGCCTCCTCATGTCGTATAGAGCCAGCGGCTCACCAGCGTCTCCACATCGTCGGTGAAGTCGCTGCGCGGACCTTCGGCGAACAGTGTACCGGTGCGCATGACATAGACGTAGTCGGCGATGCCGAGGGCGCCCTTGATGTTCTGGTCCACCAGCAGGATCGCTTTGCCGTCGCGTGCCAGCCCTGCGATCAGCGCATAGATCTGTGCCGCGATGCGCGGCTCGATGCTGGCGGTCGGCTCGTCGATCAGCATCACCGCCGGATCGGTCAGCAGCGCGCGCGCGATCTCGAGCTGCCGCTGCTGCCCGCCCGACAGCGTACCGGCGGGCTGGCGGCGGCGCTCGGCCAGGATGGGAAACTGCGCATACGCTCGTTCGATCCGTTGCCGCGCCAGTGCACGGTTGGCGCGGTATGACCAGGTGCCAAGACGCAGATTCACTTCGACCGACAGGAACGGAAACACACTCGGCCGCTGCGGCAGATAGGTGATGCCGTGAGCGCCCATGCGGTGCGACGCTATTCCCCTGAGCGGTGTGCGCCCAAGCCGCATTTCGCCCTGCTGCGGCGGCAGGAACCCGAACAGCACTTTCAGGAGCGTCGATTTGCCGGTCCCGTTCGGGCCAAGCACGCAACGCACCTGCCCGTGCATCACATCGACCGACATTCCGTTCAGAATATTGATGCCCGGCAGATACGCCGCCACCAGGTTGCGCGCGGTCAGCACCGGCACTGGATCAGACACCGGCATAGGCACGCAGTACCTCCTGATCCTCGCGCACGGCGGCAACCGGTCCGTCGGCGATCTTCTCGCCGCGCGACATCACAACCATCCGATGCACGAGCCGCTGCAGGGCTTCGATGTCATGGTCCACGATAACGAAGGTGCGTCCCTCGGCGTGCAGCTTGCGCACCAGCCCGATGATCTGGTCGCGCAAGAACGGGTTCACACCGGCGAACGGCTCGTCGAGGAACAGGAGCTCCGGGTCCAGCATCAGCGCGCGCCCGAGTTCCAGCAGCTTCTGCTGTCCTCCGGACAGATTCTTCGCCTGCAGCCTCTCCGCTGCCGCAAGGCCCAGGAATTCCAGATGCAGCCGCGCCGTCCGCGTCGCGGTCGTCCGGTGCGAATAGGGTCGCGCGAGCCCAGGGACCAGCATGTTCTCGAGCACCGTCATGCGCGAGAAGAGCTGGGTGATCTGGAACGTTCGGCCCACCCGCAACGCAGCGAACTGGCTAGGCGAGAGCCCGTCGGCGCGCACACCATGCAGATGGATGTGGCCGCCCGCGGGAGCTAGATGACCCGTCAACAGGTTGATCGTCGTCGTCTTCCCCGAACCGTTGGGTCCGATCAGGCCGACAAGTTCCCCCGATTGCACCACGAGGTTCAGGTTGCTCACCGCGACAATGCCGCCGAAGCGTTTGGTCAGGTTGCGGGCCTCGATCAGCGGAGCGCCCGGGTTCTGCACGCCGCTCACCGGACCGCCTCCCGCTCCACCGAGCGTTCCCGCCGGCGAAGATTGATCCGGCCCAGCCGCTCCCAGCCAAGTGCCAGCAGCCCGTTGCGCGCGAACCGCATGGTCAGCAGCAAGAGCGCGCCGAACAGCACCAGCCGCCACTGTCCATAGCTGCGCAGCGCCTCGACCAGGAATTCCAGGCTCAGCGCGCCGATGGCCGCCGCGAGCAGGCTCTCGGCGCCGCCGATCACCGCCATAGCGACAACCAGCCCCATCTGGTCCACCGAACCGATATCCGGCGTCAGGATGCCGATGTAGTGTCCGTAGAATCCACCGGCGAGCCCGGCAAAGCTCGAGGTAATGGCGAACGCAAGGATCCGGAACCGCACTACCTTCACCCCGGCCGCGGCAGCCGCGTCCTCGTTCTCGCGAATTGCGCGAAAGAACAATCCCCAGCGTGAGTTCACCAGCGCCTGCATGATCGCCATCGAGACAGCCAACAGGGCGACGCCCAGGTAATAGGCCGGCGCGTCCGTCGTGCCGTGGAACAGCGGCGGCACCTCCAGGCCGCCGGAGCCGCCGGTGACCTCGGACTCGGAGACGAACACGATGCGCAGCACCTCGGAGAACGCCACGGTGAACAGCGCCAGATACGGGCCGCGCATGCGCAGGCATACATAGCCGATGCCGCTGCCGACGACCGCGCATATGACGATGCCAATCGCCATTCCCAACGGGATCGGCATGCCGGCCGAGGTGACCAGCAGACCCGACGTATAGGCACCGAGCGATACGAATGCCATGTGCCCGAAGGAGAACTGCCCGGCGTAGCCCGCCAGCAGCGCCCAACTCGCCGCGACGATCGCATAGAACAGTGCCAGCACGCCGACCGACAGCCAGTAGGCGTTGACCAGGAACGGGAACGCCAGCACCAACGCCGCAACCGCGGCCGCGGCGCAGACGCTACTCCATCGCGGCATGCGCGCGTCCGAACAGGCCGGTGGGACGGATCAGCAGCACCAGCATAAGGATCAGCAGGCTGAACGCCTGGGCGTAGGTCAGGCTGCGGCTCGGGTCGGGAAACAGCGCGACGAACATCGACTCCGACACGCCGATCATCAGCCCGGCAAGAATGGAACCGGCAACCGAACCCATGCCGCCCAGAATGACGATGGCAAATGCCTGCGTGTCGGGCAGCAGCCCCATGGACGGCGACAGCGAGTAGATCGGACCGACCAGCGCCCCCGCGCCACCTGCCAGCGCACCGCCCAGCCCGAACGCCAGCATATAGAACCGCTGGTCGTTGATGCCGACGATCGCCGCGGACTCGCGCGATTGGCTGACCGCGTTCAGCGCCTCGCCCCAGGGCGTGCGGTTCATAAACCAAACGAGGCTGATCAGCATCGCGACGCCGGCGCCACCCGCGAACACGCGGTCCCACGGCAAGATCAGTTCGCCCAGCATCGCCACGCCCGGCCAGAACGAAGGCGGGCGCAGGGGATACGGACCGTAAATGATCAGCGCCAGCGCGCGCAGGAAGATCGAGATGCCGAACGTGACCAGGATGCCGTAGTCGCCCTTGCGCTCGGTGGTCGGGCTATACATCGGGGTGAGTAAGGTCCGCTCGACCAGCACCGACAGCGCGAAGGACAGCGCCATCGCCACCAGTACCGCGGCCAGCGGCGGCACGCCGGCCAGCGCGATGGCGAAGTAACCGAAATAGCCGCCCATCATGTACACTTCGCCATGCGCGAAGTTGACGATCTTCAGGATCGAGAAGATCACCGTCAGCCCGGCCGCGATCACGGCGTAGATGATGCCAATGATCAGTCCATTAAGGGCCTGGATCAGCAGATAGCTGGTCATGAAAGAAAGACCCCCCCTCCCCTGGCGGGAGGGGGTTGGGGGTAGGGCATCAAGCGCCAGGCTTCTTGTACAGGTACGGCACCGTGGCGAACTGCTTCGGCCATACGATCGGCGCATCCGCCTGGCCCTGCCTCACCTCGGTGTATTGCAGGATGCTCAGCGGCGCTTCCAGGAACTGGTGGTAGTGCCACGCCGGGTCCTTGTCGGTGGAAAACGAGTACTTGCCGCGAACGCCGACATAGCTCGTGGTCTCCAGCGCGTGGATGATGCCCTTCGGATCGGTGCCGCCCGCGCGCTTGATCGCGTCGAACAGCAGCCAGGCGCCATCGTAGCTCTCCATCACCGCGCCCGACGGATCGGCATTGTGCTTCTCGCGATACTTCGCCACGAACTCCCTGCTCTTGTCGTTCCAGTGCTGCTTCGGCAACCCTACATTCTCGGTGACCAGGTACTTGCCTGCCTCGCCGGCATTTTCCCAGAACGTCGGATCGACCGCCTGGCCGCCGGAATTGTAGAGGCCGCAATTCGCGGTCGGCGCGAATCCCAGGTCATGCGCCTGCCGGATCATCGGATAGGCGCCCGCCTCGGAATAGATGCTCAGGAACAGATCGTACGGCGGCGATCCGCTCTTGAACCGCAGGATCTGCGAGGTGAAATCGGTCAGGTTGGGATCGGCGTCCACCGCGGTGTACTTGATACCCGCCGTCTCCAGTTCCCGCGCCACCAGCGTGCGGGCGGCAAGGCCGACGTCGTTCTTTTCCGCGATGATCGCCACGTTCTTGAAGCCGGCAGCGGCGATCCACTGGCCGATCGTCACGTCGATCAGCGATATCGCCGGCGCGTTGCGGAACACCTCGGGATAGCCCTTCGCGGTGATCTGGTCGGACCACACGTCGCATGCCATGAAGGGAATGCCATACTTGTGGTATACTTCCATTTCGGCGAGCGCGACCGGGCTGTGGAACTCGCCGAACACGGCGACCACCTTGTTTTGCTGGATCAGCCGCTCCGCCGCGGTGCGGCCTTCCGCAGGCATGCCTCGCGTGTCGGCATAGGTGATCTGCACCGGCCGGCCAAGAATGCCGCCTTCTGCGTTGATTTCGGTCGCGGCGATCTCCGCTGCGTTCTTCATGTTGGTGCCCTCGGCGTAGCCGCCCGGCGGCGACAGTGGCCCGACCCAGCCGATCTGGATCGGCTCGCCGGCGGCGCGCGCGCGACTCCCGAGTAACGGAAGCGACGCGGCGGCGCCCACCAGAACGCGGCGCCTGCTCGGCGCGATCGAGGTCACGCGCGATGCGGTTTCCGACACTGTTCTGCCCCCCGTGGTCGATGGCGCCGTATCGTGGCAAGAAGCAGCGCAGGCGCCAAGGGGCGCGCGCTTCACCTCGTTCTCGGCTTCGCGCGCCCTCCGGTCGATCCCGATCACTGAGCCCGCATCAAATCGGCCTTGCCGCTTTGCCCCGAACACGTGGGCCCGCCAATAGCCTGCCATAAAGCAACACGAACAGCGCGAATGCGCCTGTCCAGGCCACGCCAGCCAGGAACAGCACGATCACCAGCGAATTTCCGGCAAGTGGCGAGACCACGCGCAGGATCGCTGAGAACGTTACCAGGACATAGATCGTCCTGGTACCTGGACCTGCCACCAGAGGGCGGCCCGTGTGCCCGAGCGAGGCGCGGGTCATGACCGCCAGTGTCATTGTGCCAATCGCGCCCACTGTCAGGGCATGGAGCGCGCCAGTCGACGGCATGAACGCGAGGATGCTGTCGAGGCCGAGCAGCAGCAAGCCGGCGGCGAGCCACCCGTATCCAACATGGAGAATCAGGAGCAACGGTTCCCGCGCCGTGTGGATGCCACGCCAACGCGATAAACGAACCGCCGCGACCAAGCCGGCGAGCAGCATCATCCAGGCGGTTGCCGCAGCGTCCGGTGCTATCGTCCAGGCCGCAAGCGCCAGCAGCGTCGCCAAGAGCATGGCGATGTCGAAACGGCCCGCGGGCACCGGCGGGGCGGCCTCGGGCCGGGTCTTGGTCAGCCAATTCCGCGTGAAGCTCGGAATGATCCGGCCGCCGACCAACGAAATCAGCAAGAGCAGCGTGGCGATGCCGATGCGATTGCCGAAGCCGGCGGTATCGGTCAAGCCCATCGCATCGAGGTGGACGAGCAGATTGCCGGTCAGCAAAAGCGCAAGCGCCGCGATCATCGGCAGATTGCGCCAGTTGCGTCCGGCGAGGACCTCTCTGGCGATTACACCCAGAAACACGGTCGGGAAGGAGAGATCGGCCACCGTGGCGACGGGAGCGCCAATGATCGCGGATATCAGAACGCCGATGCGGCCCACGGCCCACAGGAGGACGAGCGCCGCCAGCGGGCCGCCTTGCAGCGGCATGCGCCCGGTCCAGTTGGGAATAGCCGTAAGCAGAAAGCCGGCCACGGTCGCGGCAGCGAAGCCGAAGACCATCTCGTGGGCATGCCAGACGACCGGCGGTAGAACGCTCGGGATCACGGCACCGCACGCATACACTGCGAGCCACAACGGGATTCCAATCGCCGCCCAGGCCGCGGCAGCGAGAAAAAGGGGACGGAAACCGGCCGAGAGGATAGCCGGACCCGCATGTGCGCGGTAGCGAGGGATGGCCGTCATGGTCTGATATCGGTGGGTACTCGTTTCGTCTCGGAAGCTGCCGACAGGCTCAATAACCCCGCTCCCAGTCGATGACATTCCTGAGCGGCGTGCCGTCGAGGTAGGCGCGCAGGTTGTCGCAGAACAGCTCGATGGCCCCGTGCCGGTTCTCGTCGCTCGCGCCGGAGATGTGCGGGGTGAGCAGCACGCGCGGATCGCGCCACAGCGCTTCGGGCGGCCGATGTTCAAACTCGCCGACATACACGTCCAGCACCACGCCGCGCAGGCGCCCCTGCGCCAGGGCTTCGGCCAGCGCCGCCTCGTCCACGATCTCGCCTCGCGCCACGTTGACCAGCACCGCGCCCGGCTTCATCGCCTTGAGCCGCGCCGCATCGATCAGGTTGGTGGTTTCCGGGGTCCACTGGCAGCATACGGCAACGAAGTCGCTTTCCGCCAGGAACCGGTCCAGATCGCCGGCGCCACCGATCGCGGAAAACCCCGGCGGCAGCGGCACACCAGGCTGCGGAGCCCGCCGCGTGCCGACCACGCGCATGCCCAGCACGGCCCCCAGCCGGCCCACCTCGCGGCCGATGCCACCGGCGCCGATCACGCACAGCGTCTTGCCCGCGATCAGCCGTGGCCGATAGGCGCGATGGTCGAATGTGCCGGCCGCACGATCATCGACCGCTCGGTTCAGCCCCTTGGCGAAATGCAGGATACCGGCGAGCGTGTATTCCGCCATCGCCAGCGTGCTGCCGGCGCCGCGCGATGTCGTTACCGTCACGTCGCTGCCCCACAAATCGCCCAGGCGCAGGTTGGACGCGCCTGCCGGACGCTGATGGAACCACCTGAGCCGCGGCGCCCGCGCGCGCAGGTCCAGCGGGAACGGCCAGCCGCCCAGGATCACCTCGGCTTCCGCCAGCATCCGGTCGCGTTCGGCGCGCGTGCCCTGTCCCACCGTACCAGGCGCGAGATAACGCGCTGCCGCGTAGGCCGGCCAGGTGTCGCGAATCTCGCCATCGAACCAGCCGCCGGCATCGGTCAGGCGGATGGCCGGACCGGCCGCCTCGATGCGGGCGCGATCGGCCGCGCCGATGCGCTGGATGACAAGCACGTTGACAGTCATCGGAGCCCCTTTGGGAGGTGATCGGCAAGCCTATCGGCGCAGCCACGTCAGCGACAAATAGGCGCCGCACCAGGACCCGAGCGCCGCGAACAGCACATACACCGCATTGCTGGTGTAGCTGATCACCGCGAACGAGGAGACGAGGTACCATGCGGCACTCCAATTCGCTGCCACGACTGGCCGTCGCGCCACCACTGAGGCGGTGAACATCACGTACAGTGCATCGGTTGCCGCGGTGGCCAGCACCACGCCGGCGGCCACCAGCGGATTGAGCGCGAAATGCATCGTGGCTGCTCCGGTTGGACCTGCGAGCCTACCACCACATCGCGGCGGGATCGCCTTCCCCTCAGAGCCGCATCCCCTGCGGCCGGCCGGCCAGTCGGCGTAGCGCGCCAAGCACAATCAGCACGACGATGCCGACGGCGCACGCCACGGCAGCGTCATCGGCGTGCAGCGGTCCGAAGTGGAACAGCGTCCGCGCCCCCGGGATCGCCAGGACGGTGGCAAGAACACCAGCCGTCGCGCCGCTCACCAACCAAAACGCGGGGTTCCGCCACCACATTGCCCACAGCCCCTGTGATAGGTTCACCAGCACCAATCCCAAATTTGTCACCACCAGCGCGGTGAAGGTGAGCGTCCGCGCGTCGGCCTCCGGCAGGCCCTGCCGCAACGCCATGACGAACAGCGCCGCCACGAACACCAGTACAAGGCCACCCTGTATGAGGCTCAGCACCATGTGGCCGCCGCTGAACAGCGGCTCTCGCGGATCGCGTGGCGGGCGGCGCATCACATCCTCGTCCTCGCCCTCAGCCTCGAACACGATGGAACACATCGGATCGATCACCAGTTCAAGCAACGCGATGTGCAGCGGCCAGAAGATCAGCGGCAGGCCGAACAGCAGTGGGATCAGCGCAAGTCCGGCAATCGGAACATGGATGGCGAGGATATAGGCCATCGCCTTGCGCAGATTGTCGTAGATTCGCCGACCCAGCCGTACCGCGCGCACGATCGAGGCGAAATCGTCATCCAGCAGCACAAGCGAGGACGCCTCGCGTGCCACGTCAGTACCGCGGCCGCCCATCGCGATGCCGATGTGCGCAGCCTTCAGTGAAGGCGCGTCGTTCACACCGTCTCCCGTCATCGCAACGATGTCGCCGTTCGCCTTCAACGCCTGCACGATGCGCAACTTCTGTTCCGGCACGGTGCGGGCAAAGACAGTTGCTGTACGCGCGCGCCGCGCCAATGCGTCCTCGCTCATGCGATCGAGGTCGCTGCCGGTTACCACCTCGGCGCTGTCGATGCCGGCCTGCGCGGCGATCGCGCAGGCGGTCTGGGGATAGTCACCGGTGATCATGACAACCCTGATGCCCGCGGTGCGGCAATCCTGCACCGCGGCCGGGACTGTCGGGCGCAGCGGATCGGCCAGCCCGACCAGGCCGAGCAACTGGAACCGGATATCGCGTGCCGATTCCGGGCGCGGCGTACGCTCCGGCAGCACCGCGCGGGCGACCCCGAGGACGCGCATTCCCTGGCGGGCCATCTCGTCCACAACCTGCCGGAGCCGATCTCTCTCCGGCTCCGACAGCGAACAGAGATCGGCAACCGCTTCCGGTGCCCCCTTCGCCGCGGCAAGCAACTCGGCTCGCTCGGTGACTTCCCACACGTTGGTCATCGCCAGCAGGTCTCGCCGCAGTCCGTATTCCCACCGCAGCACACGGCCCCGATGCCTCGCCGCATCTGGGGCCGACGCATGGAAGGCTTGCTCCATCGGATCGAACGGTTCGCGCGCGCTGGCGAGGACGCCGTGCCGGACAACGTCGGTCGCCGCAGCAGACAATTGGCCGCTGCCATCCGGCTGCCATCCCCGCGCCGCCGCTCGCACCTGGACGATGGTCATCCGGTTCTGGGTCAGTGTTCCGGTCTTGTCGGTGCACAGTACGGTGGCCGCGCCCAGTGTCTCGATCGAAGATACCCGTCGGGTCAGTACACGCGCGCGCGAAATGCGCCAGGCCCCCATCACCATGAACACTGTCAGCACCAGAGGAAATTCCTCGGGCAGCATCGACATGCCGAGTGCGATGCCGCTGAGCACAGCCTCCAGCCAGCCGCCATGCAGGAAGCCGTAGAGCGGGATCGCCGCGGCGCTGAGCCCGAGACTGACAATGGCGAAACGACGGACCAGCCGCCCGGTCTCGGCCTGCAGCCGCGGCGGTTCGGTCTCGATGGTGCTGATCGCAACCCCGATCCGGCCGATCGCACTGCGTGCGCCGGTCGCCGTAACCAGGGCCTTGCCATGCCCGCGCACCACCAGGCTGCCCGAATAGACGTACGGCAGGTCATCGCCGCCCGGCTGGGTCGCGGGCGGCGCATCCGGCACAGCGATCTTGCGCACCGGCACCGGCTCGCCGGTCAGCAGCGACTCGTCGGTCGTCAGATCGTGTGCCGCCACCACCGTGGCATCCGCCGGCACCCGGTCCCCCTCAGCCAGCACGACCAGATCGCCGCGCACCACATCGGCGCCGGCGATTCGCTGCTCGATGCCGTCGCGGATCACCAGGGCACGCGGGCTGGTCAGGTCGCGCAGGCTCTCCAACACACGCTCGGTGCGCGCTTCCTGGACCACCGCGATGCCCACCGAGGTGCAGGCGAACAGGAACAGGATCAGCGCTTCCCTGATGTCGCCGAGGACCAGATAAATCGCACCGGCACTCAACAGCAGCGCGAACATCGGTTCCCGCAGAGTATCGACCGCGATACGTATGAAGCTGCGGTGCTCGGCTCGCGGCAATACGTTCCGCCCCTCGGCGGCAAGCCGTTCGGCTGCCAGCCGCGCCGTCAGGCCGCGCGATGCGGCGCCCGGTTGCGGTCCGTCGTCGAGAGGTGTGCGTGACTGCAAAGCCAGCGCGTTATGGACCAGCGTTCCGCGATCAGCTATTCCCGCAACTGCTTCCGGCCATCAATCATCGCGCGGACCAGGTTTTCCTTGTGCACGATGCTCGCCAAGGCGACGCCGAGGACATGCACGATGACCAGCCCGAGAGTGAGGTTTGCGAGCGTTGCGTGCAGTTCGCCGACCCAGCTTTCGCCCCCCTTTTGCCGGCCGAAATCACGGGCGCCTTCCTGGTGCTCCGCGTAGGCCTGGGTGATCGCCGGCAGATTGCCGGCAAGCGGTCCATTGCCGTGCCCGCCATACGCAACCGGTCCGGTGATCACGGTGCCGCCGAGGCAGGCCAGCAGCGCAAACACCATGACGCCGCCGGCCGGACTGTGGCCGATGTAGTGACGCGCTCCACCGCGCAGCAGATCGAAAAGGTAGCGAAGCGCAGACGCCGGCCCGAAGGCAAAATCGGCGAACCGGGCATGGCGGGGCCCGACAAAACCCCAGATCACCCGCAGGAACACGATGAGGCCGATGGCGTATCCAGCCCACACGTGCACGCCACCGGCATCTCCCTCTTCCTCGCCTGTCAGGTATGCGACGGCAAAGGCGAGCACGAGCAGCCAGTGTGCGACGCGAATCGCGGGATCCCATACCGCGACCGAGCGGCTGCGCAGCAATGTCGTCGCCACATCATCCTCCGGCAATCCGTTGCATTCACCTGGCACCTTCGGCGCTCGGCCTGGAGCGCTCGTTGATCCAGATCAAAGGCCACTGCCAGAGCGCCGTTAAATAATGGCAAGGTCCGCTCGTGAGGGACGCAGCCCGCAGATGCGGCGTGCCCTCCGTCGTTCGCGTTGCGATGATCTGCATCAATGCGTTCCGACGGGGTCGGTGCAATGTGGGATACTGATCGATCGGGAGCATGAGCCGTGCGCTGGCACCTCGGGCGGGCGCTGTTCTGGACAACTGTCGTATTGGTTGCGGCCTCGCTCATTCTCGCGCTGGTCGGCGAGGAAGCCTCGTCGCCGGACTCCCGCGCACGTGTCTTGCACTGGCACGAATGGTGCGGACTGCTTTCGCTGCCCACTGTCGTCGCGGCGATCCTCGTACGCTGCCGCGAACCGCACCATCTGCTGCCCATGCCGCACTGGCTGCCGCACATTCGCCGCGGGCTGGAGATCACGCTGTACGTGCTGCTGTTGCTGCAACCCTTGTCCGGCTGGCTGCTGGCCGGTCACGAGGGAAAGCTCACCTCGTTCTTCGGCTGGGCATTGCCGCCGCTGGCATCCCACAGTGGACGCCTGGCCGATTACGGCCTTGTCTATCATGGGCTCGGCGGCGCGCTCATCCTTGGCATCGTGGCATTGAGTTTGCGCGTCAATCTCACCGCATTCGTGTGGAGTCTGATCCCGTCCGGCCGGCGGCGCCGCCGTTCGAGGCGGGACTGACGGCGCCCATCAGCCGCTCTGCGCAACCGCCTCACTCCCGCAGCGAGGCACCAAGCGCATCCAGCAGGAAGCCGGTACCGTGCTCGCGCGACCCCGCATCGTCGTAGCCGTCGAGGAACGCCCCCTGCTCCGTCACCATCAGCCTCGTCCTGCTGCCGTCGGCCTGCAACTCCATGGTCGCCAGCGACACCGAGATCTTCTTGTCGTCCAGGTGCATCACGTAGCTGTACACCAGCCGCTCGTTGACGATAACATCGTGATACGTCGCATCGAAGGTCGAGACCACGCCGCCTTCCCAGCGTCCCTTCAGCCGTTCGGTGCCGCCGACGCGCACATCCATGTGCCGTTCCAGCAGTTTCCACCGACCGGGCGTGCCGGCGAACCACTGCGTCTTCGCGCCCTCGTCGGTCAGCGCCCGCCACACACGCGCCACAGGTGCGTCATAGGTGCGCTCCAGATGAAAACTGGCATGCACCACTGAACGCATATTCGTCTCCGCCCCGCCCTGCATCCGAACGACCTCCTGCTCCAGCTTGTCCAACGTGCTGCGCCAGCCATCCGGCGCGCCTTTCACCATCCACTCTGCCGATGCATCGATCAGGGTATAGGTCTGCACCACATCCATGCGCGTCCCGCCGAGTGCATCGGCGAAGTCCACCTCGGTGACGGCATTGAACAGCGGTCTGCCACCGCCGTCGGCGACATGCATGTCGATCACCAGCCGGCTGTGCGGCGTGACCTCGACGAACCTGCCGCGGACCCAGTGCTCCTCGCCGGTGGCGGAGCGCATGCAGAGCTCGAATAACCCGCCGGCGTACGGTTCGACCTTCGCAGCGGGAACGGTGAAAGTCTCCGGGCTGAACCAGCGCGCCACGTGCTCGGCCGAACACCAAGCCCCGAATACGGTCTCCCGCCGCGCATGGAACACGCGCGACAGCCTGAGCGCCGGTTCCTGCGGTTTCGCCTCACTCGCCTGGCCCATCTCGCCCTCCTTCGCTTTCCAAGGTGTTCAGGTAGTCGCCCAACCGGTCCAACCGGTGTCCCCACTCGACCCGCCTGGCATTGATCCACTGTTCGGCCAGGCTGAGCGCGCCGGGCTGGATGGCGCAGGTGCGCACCCGGCCGACCTTCTCTGACCGCACCAGCCCTGCCGCCTCGAGCACGCCGAGGTGCTGCATGGCCGCGGGAAGCGACATCGGCAGTGGCTGCGCCAGCTCGCTGACCGAAGCCGGTCCACGGCTGAGGCGCTCGACCATCGCCCGCCTTGCCGGGTCGGATAAAGCGTGAAACAGCCGATCCAGATCGGCCGATTGGTTAAGCATGTGCCTAACTGAGTAGAGCAGCGGCTATTGTTAGGCAATTGCTTAACCACCGGTATTTGCACACTTCCACGTGAGTGCCCTGCCGTGTCGATGCCCGACCGGCGGCTGTGAAGCACTTCACCGAAGCACTTCAGCGCGTTACGCCCACCCCCTCGGCATTCTCCGTCGCGTCAGCAAACGCTGAAGCGAACGGAGCGGGTCATGAAGAAATCCCTTCTCGCAGCGACCGCGGCCCTGGTTTTCGGTCTGTCAAGCGCTCCGGGCTTTGCCGGCAGCTACGTCGTCAATGGCCACGCCGCGTCGCCCGCCGAGGTGCAGCTCCTGACCGCCAACGGCGCTCAACCGGGCACCTGGGTGGTCAATGGCTATGGCATCGCGCCTGGCGACCGTGCGGCTTCCGAACCTCAGAAGGCCAGCAAGAGCAGCAGCAAGAGCTGCTATTATGTCCTCGACGTGCTGCTCTGCGACTGACTTCCCACGATCGATTGACGGAACTGCCTGGTACCGCCCGCGTGGTCGCGCCGGCGACCGATGGGAATCATGTGGATATCGCCGGTTTTGATGAAGCTCCTCGCCTGGGCCTCTCGGTGATTCACGGACGTACTGCTATGATGGTTCCGCGAATCCAGGGGGCCGGTGTGCCGGACGCTGACCTGGACTAGTCAAGTGGTGGGATGGCCCGGGTGCCATCTCGCAAGCCACCAACCGCCGCCAGCAACGTTCGACAACTCGACAACTTATTGGCGAGCCAGAATCGACTGTAAGCCACTCTCGCGCGCGGACGGCTGGGGTGCTACACAAGGGAAGTTCACGCAGAGTTGCAGGTGCTCGATTTGGACATGAGACTTCACTCGCTGACCAAGGCCGCACCAAGGGTCACCGCTCTTCGCCACCGGGGGTTCGAATGGTGGTGAGCACCAGATCCGGGGGGCGGAGCGCCGAAACCCGCGCCGACACGGCAAGGACCGGAGAAACCAGCGTGGACACCGGCAAGGCGCCTTCATCGCGCTTCCTTGTTGTCGGCCAGGACTGCCAGATCGCCGAGGCGATTCGGTCCGTCTTCGACCAGCAGCAGCACGACGTGCTTCGCGTGGCCAGTCCGCAGGAGGCGCTGCGGCTGCTGGTGGAGCAAGGTGCCGATGTCCTGGTGCTACCGCAGCGTATGTTCCGCTCCGATCGGTGTACCGCAAACGACGGTCCTGCCTCAGCCATGGACCTCGACGCGGTCCGAATGGTCGGCGAACTGTTGAAGGCGCTATCCAGAGCGAAGGCGGAAGAGTCGGACATTTCCGAGGACGCCGGCCCTGGCACGCGGTCTGCCTGAGGCAGCGCAAATTCGAGTTACTGCTCGCTGGTTCTTGAGCTTCTCGATGGCATCGCGCCACAATTCGCCATAATCTCCCGCGCAACGAAGGGATGGTCTCCAGAAGCCATGCAACGTGCAGCGCCCGTGCTGGGCGGCAATCCACTGCTGGCCACTGCCCCAGGCTTCGGTAATCCGGATCCACAACCGCTAGCTTGGTCGGACGCCCGTGCTGCGCCGATCCGGCACGCCTTCCCGGCGGCCGGGACTCGCGTCGCCATGATCACGCCCCAGGGGCTGGGCCGGCGTGCCCTGATCGAGCTCTTCGCCAAGCTGCATCCCGCATTCGTTATCGCTCCATTCGACAGCGTCGCGGACTGCATTCGCCTGGCGGCGACGAACCTCGATCTGATCCTTTACTGGCCGTCCGCCGGCGCCCTGTCGGATATTGCACTGGTCAAGGATGTCAAAGCACTGCGTCAGGCGTTCGATGGCGTCGCGGTCGCGGTTCTGGCGTGATCCCCGACCAGCGGCTTGCCAGAGCCAAACACCGCCCTGGCCTGTCCGATCTTCCATCTGGCACACTCGGTTGCAATGAGTTCGTCGCTGGTTATTCCGGTCATCCTGTCAGGCGGCTCCGGGACTCGCCTTTGGCCGGTCTCGCGCGAGTCGTTCCCCAAGCAGCTTTGGCCTCTCGTCTCAGATCACACGTTGCTGCAGGAAACTGTCCTGCGCGCCCAGGGTGACGGTTTCGCGCCGCCGATCGTCGTTGCCAACCAGGAGCACCGTTTTCTCATCGCCGAGCAGTTGCGCGCCGCCGCGATTCCCGGCGCCCGCATTCTGCTCGAGCCCGTCGGCCGCAACTCCGCCCCCGCGATCGCCGCTGCCGCACTCCTCGTCGCCGAGCAGGATCCCGACGCCGTGCTGTGGCTGCTTGCCGCCGATCACGCCATCGCCGACACCCCCTCACTGCACCAGGACCTTGCCACCGCCGCAGCCGCCGCGCGCCCCGGGCGCATCGTCACCTTCGGCATGCGCCCCGTGTCGCCGGAGACCGGGTACGGCTACATCGCCATTGGCGCACCGCTCGCCGATGTCCAAGGTGCCTTCGAGGTCGCCGAGTTCATCGAGAAACCGGACGCTCTCAGCGCTGCCCGCCTCGCAACGGATGGCAGACATTTGTGGAATTCCGGCATGTTCGTGTTCACCGCTCGGACGCTGCTGGAAGAGCTCAAAGCGCACGCACCCGATGTCCTGCGCACGGTGCGACAAGCGGTGGCCGAGCGCACCATAGACCTCGACTTCATCCGTCTCGGCGTCAGGCCGTTCGCCGCGAGCCCATCGATCAGCCTCGACTATGCGGTGGCCGAGAAGACCGGCCGCGCCGCCGTGGTGCCGTCCGACATTGGCTGGTCCGACGTCGGAAGCTGGGGCGCGCTTTGGGAACTCGGCCGAAAGGACGCCGCCGGCAATGTGGCAATCGGTGACGTGCTGCTGGAGAACGCCCGCAACTGCTACGTCCGCAGCGACGGCATGCTCGCCGCCGTAGTGGGGTTGGAAGATGCCGTGGTTGTGGTCACCGAGGACGCGGTGCTCGCGATGCACCGCGATCACGCGCAGGACGTGAAGAAGCTGGTCGACAAGCTGAAGGCTGCCGGACGCCACGAGGCGGTGGCGCATAATCGCATGTATCGGCCTTGGGGCTTTTACGAGACGCTCATCCTGGGTGAGCGTTTTCAGGTCAAACGCATCGTGGTCTCGCCCGGGTGCAAGCTGTCGCTTCAGAAGCACCACCACCGGGCAGAGCACTGGGTCGTGGTGGACGGCACGGCTCTCGTGACGCGAGACAATGAGACGCTGCTGATACGCGAGAACGAGAGCGTCTATTTGCCGCTTGGCTGCGTGCACCGGCTCGACAACCCAGGCAAGATCCCGCTCACCCTGATCGAAGTCCAGTCAGGCGCCTATCTCGGCGAAGACGACATCATCAGATTGGATGATGTCTACAATCGCAGTTCGTCCGACTGACACACGCCCAGCATTTGCGATAGGCGCTTGGCGGTCGAGCTGATATGCGCCTCCGCCGGCAGGTGCAGGCCATGGAATACCAACGCGACAACCGCCGCGATGATGGCGACGCGGCGCGCGTCCAGCTCATCTGGGGGCGCCCCGGCCACACCGATCAGCGCCAGTGCACCCGCCAGCCCGACGCCAGCGCCGACCATGACCTCGGGCGTCGAGTGCGCGCCCAGCGCCAGCCGAGAGATCCCGATCACCACCGCGGCCAGTACCGCCACCAACAACGCCGGCCGCGGCCGCCGCAGCAGCAGAGCGGCTAGGCCACCCGCGACGACGGTCGCCGCGGCCACATGCCCGCTGGGGGTCCGCAGGCCGCTCGCCCCCACGCTCACCGGGCAGGCGATGAAGGCCAGCTTCATCAGCAGCATGACTGCGAACGTGCCGGTCGCTGCGGCGACCCAGGCTGCGGCGCCGCGGCGCCATCCTTGCGCCAGCAGGACGGCCCCGATTGCCACCACGACGGGAAGTACGACCGCTTGATCGGCGAGATCGGTGATAAACCTCATCCCGTGGATATACCCCACACCTGGTTCCATGTTCCAGAATTGTTCGCAAGTCTAATCCACTGGACGAAGCCCCCGCCGTTCGCAATATTGGACCAAAGGGAGGGCAGAACCATGGCATTCGACTTCACCGGTAAGCGCGCCATCGTGTGTGGCGGCAGCCGTGGCATCGGACGCTCCATTGCACTCGGCTTCGCTCAGGCCGGGGCGGCGGTGTCGATCTGCGCCCGCGGTGCCGAGACTCTGGAGGCGGCCCGCGGCGAGATCGCGCGCTTCGGCCATCCCGCGCATTGCGGCATCTGCGACCTCGCCGACGGCGAGGCAATCCGCCGCTACATCGCCGATGCCGCCAAGGCACTCGGCGGCGT
>DATBKQ010000121.1:0-5883 GCA_036555825.1 Acetobacteraceae bacterium
CCTGGCGTGCTCGCCCAGGCTCCGGTGCAGCAGCAGGTACCGAGCGCGGTCGCCCGCAACCAGACCAGCGGCGCGCCGACCGCGGCGTTCGTGACCAACAGCCACAGCGGCACCTGGCTTTTCGCGCCCAACCCCAACCAGGGCGCGAACAGCTAACCCGGCTGCTGTAGACGGAAGCAAGGGAGGGCCGGCCGGTGTGCCGGCCCTCTTTGCGTCCGGATCAGAACAACCGCTGCGACGCGATCCTGGCACCCTCGCTCAGCGCCGCAAGCTTGGCCCACACCACGTCCTCGGCCACCCGCCGCATCCCCGCCGAGGTGTCGAAGCCGCAGTCGGTGCCGGCCAGCACGCGCGTGGGATCGCCGATCGCCTCGGCGACGCGCTCGATGCGGTCGGCAACGGTCTTGGGGTGTTCGACGAAGTTGGTGACGCTGTCGATCACGCCGGCGACGATGACCTGGTCCGGATCGAGCGGGAAGTCGCGCAGCACCGCGTATTCGTGGGCATGGCGGGGATTGGCGAACGGCAGCACGAAGCCACCGACATTCAGCCTGCGCAGAATGGGCATGATCTCCTGCAGCTCGACGTCGCAGTCGTGCGGACCCTCGTAGTTGCCCCAGCAGGCGTGCAGGCGCACGCGCTCGCGCGGGATATTGGCGAGCGCCCGGTTGATGGTGGCAACCACGCGCTCGACGAAGCCCAGGAAGTCGCCGAGCGGTCTCGCCTGGTAGGAGTAGTGGCGTTCCATCGCCAGGTCCGGACAGTCGAGCTGAAGCAGGAAGCCGTGGCCGACGATCGCTTCGTATTCCACCCGCAGGGCCTCGCCGAGTGCGGCCAGATAGGCATCCTCGCTCGGGTAGTGGTCGTTGCGCAGCGCCGCGGCAACGATGCCGGGTGACGGCGCGGTGAGGAACGGCTCGACGAATGGATTGCCCAGCCTGTCGAGCACGGCGCGGAAGTCGTTGCATTCGGCATCGACCGCGCTGCGGTCGAGATAGCGCACCTCGCCGGTCGCGGTCGGCACGTGCTCGCGGCTGTCGATCATCACCGCGCCGGCCTGGGCGCGTTGCAGCGCCGCCTTGAAGGCGGGATATCGCTCCACGTCGGCGCGCGGCGGGCGCGACCATTCGCCGCCGAAGCCGCTCATGCGGCTGCGCACGTAGAGGAAGAACGCCTCGCGCTGCTGCTCGCCGTTGTTGCCGATATCGATGCCGGCGTCCCGCTGCCGGCGCACCGCGTCTTCCAGCGCGGCATGGCCTGCCTCTGCCAATTGTCCATCGACGGCCTCGCCGAGGGATTTGGCGACATAGAGCCGCACCAGCGCCTCGGGGCGCGGCAGGCTGCCGGTGTGGGTGGTCAGGATGCGTGTTTCGCTGCGTTGCATGGCGTTTCCCCTGGTGTCGGCGCAGCGTCGCTCCAACGGCGCGGCTCTGGCAATCCGGGCGGGCGCGACGCACACTCGGTCGAACCGTGCAGTCAATGAGGAGGAGTGGATGGAAGTCCGTCTCGACGGTCGCAGCGCGATCATCACCGGAGCGAGCAAGGGCCTGGGCTTTGCCATGGCGAGGGAATTCGCCGCATCGGGCGCGGACGTCGCCATGCTGGCGCGGCGGCCGGAGGTGCTGGAAGAAGCGAAGCAGGCCGTCGCGGCGACGGCGCAAGGGGGCCGCGTCGCAACCTTCGTGTGCGACGTCGCCAAGGCGGACGATATCAGCAAGACCTTCGACGAGGTGAGTCGGACGTTCGGCAAGGTGGACATCCTGGTCAACAATGCGGGCCAGTCGCGCGCCATGCCGTCGGAGCAGATCACCGACGAAATCTGGCACGATGACCTGGAACTGAAGCTGTTCGCCGCGATCCGCTTCGCCCGGCTGGCGTGGCCGGGGATGAAGAGCCGCAAATGGGGACGCATCATCAGCGTGCTGAACCTCGGTGCCAAGGCGCCGCGGGCGAACGGTGCACCCACGGCGGTGTCGCGTGCGGCGGGGATGGCGTTCATGAAGGTGCTCGCCGGCGAGGGCGCGCCGCATGGCATCCTGGTCAACGGCATGCTGGTGGGGCTGATCGATAGCGACCAGCACGTGCGGCGTCATGCGCGCGAGGGTGCCAACGTGTCGTATGATGAGTTCCGCGCGAAAATGGGGGCGAACGTGCCGGTCGGACGTATCGGCAAGGCGGAGGAGTTCGCCGCGATGGCGTGCTTCCTGTGCTCCGACCTTGCCGGCTTCACCACGGGGGCGGCGATCAACATGGATGGCGGAGCCTCGCCCGTGGTCTGACACGTCAGCAAGGAGAGCAGGGGTGGGGTCGTGTCGATCTTTCACATGGCCCGCACACCGCTATCGTCTTTCCATGCTGCCGAGCTGTCCACGGACGCTAGTGGCGAGGCTACATCTTGCGCGCCGCCACTTGGGTCACCAGGAAGCTCGTCATGACCGTCGCTGGATCGGCAGCGGTCGTGATGACGTCTTCCATGCACTCTTCCAATCGGTCTTCCGACATCAGCCCGCCATCCAGAATCTGCGGCCTCAGCCAATTGGCGAATTGCAGCGGCAGTTGTTTGTAAGGATCTCGTCCATGGCAGGCTACCACCGCGTTCCGCTGAGACACTTCGCGCATTCCAGCGGCTCTTAGTATTCCGAATGTATGCAAGCCGGCGTCGAAATCGCCGCCCTGCGCCCTAATTGCACCGAAGATCGCTGCCTTCAGCCGGCTCCAGTTTGCATTGCGCGGGGCCACATTCCAGCATGAACCGTCTGGTTCCTGAATGGCGATATAACCGCCCGGCCGCAGCAGTCGAAGCATTTCCGTGAGGATCCGGTCTGCCTGCCCCATCGGCGCAAACAGAAAGCGGCAGTGGACAAGGTCGAATTGGCCGGAGGGAAGCCCCGTGGCTACGGCATGGCCTTCAACGACAGTGACATTTGCAAGGTCGCTCTGATCGACGAATGCGCGGGCGGCCTTGAGGCGGACCGGATTACTTTCCACTCCTATCACCGTGCCGCTGGGGCCCACCGCTCGTGAGAGGGGCTCCAGCACCCCCACAGCCCCACAGCACAAGTCGATCGCGCGCGCGCCCCGCTGCAGATGCAGGACGGCGAAAAACTCGTCCGCGGCAGGCTGCCACACATCGGCCTGAAGTCGAAGACGGTAGAGCTCTGCGGTAGGGTCTTCCCCTACCCGGGATTTCGTTGCCAGTTCAGCGTGCATGGTTGTGCGCTCCTCCGGTGCATGATTGATGCACGGCTGGTGGCATGCCTCTCTGGGCGCCTTGTTCCGGGTGGACCTGCATAAAATGCGGCCAGACCGAAGTGGTTTCCGCCGGGCCCCGCGTGACAGGTGAGTCTCGCGTTTGTGAACCGGATGCCCTTCCAACCACGAGATCGACGATTGGGTTCGTGGCTCCAAGTCCCACCCCGCGGCGCCGGCCATGTTCGCGTGATAGACGGCCGGCGATGGGGCGTATTTCCGGTGCTCCGATCTGACGGGCACCGGCGCCGCGATCAACATGGGCGGCAGGGCCTCCCCCGTGGTGTGACGGTGCAGTGGCAGCCGGCAAGATCCTTATCTCACCATCGGTTCTGGTTGACATGATGCCTACAGTCCGTTAGATTTGCTGACGTGGTTCCAGCAACTGCTGGGGAGGCCGCTTGCCTGACCGTACCGACTTCCCCCTTGGCCACAACACGGTGAAGATCCGCGCCTTGTTTATCCCAGATGGCGTCGAGGGGCTCACCGGCCGACATTACCCGCGCGGTCGGCCCTCACCCGGTGATGATCCGCGCCGTCTGGGTGTCGGAGGGTGGGGCGCTTCCGGGATGGCCCTATGAACACATTGGCAGCGCCGTGTTCATTCCAGACAGCGACGAGGACGATAAGCGTTCCGACGCGACATGGCGTGCTTCGCGGCCGACCAAAGCGGCGGCGGGAGGGCGCCGATCAATCATGCCGTCAACGCCCAAGACAGATTCCGGTCTTGTGGTGCCTGCCGTCGATGACGGAAATCCTGAACGACCGGACGACATGCGCCAAAACCGTCTAAGCGGAGCCCTGCCGCTGAACTATGCGTCACAGAAGGCCATCATGAGGTCGGGGACGGGTGCGGACCTCACACCACCAGCCGAACGACACTTCGCGGGCTATCTTCAACCCGATGTTAGCCTGGCCATCCAGGCATGGAACGCCATGTCCGACCTACGCACGACGTTTGCGGCGCTCAACGCGACATCGGCGCCAGGCCTCCCCGCATTGGCCCAAAACCATCGGCTCAATGCGAACGATACGGCGGGCTTGGTCAGCGGAGTGGGAAGCGTGGCCGCATCGTCCAGTAGGTTGAGCGAGAGAGGATCTGAGCTGCTTGATGGAGCCACGGTTCTTGGTACCGCAAGTTCGAGCGTTCCCGAACCACGCGACGGCCTGCAAATGGCCGCCGCTACGTATCCCCAAGCGGACCTCCGTTCAGATGAACTTCATGGTGGGCACACGATCGAAAGGCACGTTGGGAAAACCCAAAGCGATCTCAATAATAGGTTGGGTCATGCGCCGGATCTGGACGCAGTGTCAACTTATCATGACATTGGTGAGGCAACAGTGGTTACCCAACAGGTCCTTGACGCAAACCGGGAGCGCATTGCCTCATGGCTTGCTGATCCAGCGATGGAAAAGAGGCTTGTGGTATCGGTGTCACGGCCAGTCACCAGCTCGCGATACGTGCCAATAGGCACCGTCGTGCGTCGTGCGTTAGCAATGCCAATCCCAGGAAACGGCGCCAGGGTTATCCTGGAACGAGATCCCGACGCGCCGAACGGGTTCACAGTGATAACGAGCTACCCAACCTTCTCTGCCAGCCCCTCGATGGACTGATCTGCCATGAATGACATGTTGCGCGAACTCTGCGAACTCTATACTCAGGACTTCGACCTCGTTTTTCAGCGAGATACCGACCCTGTCGACCTTTTTTGCAAGCAACACAATCTTCAGGCCCAGCAGAAACTCCTCGGCCAGCTGAAAGAGTTTTACGATGGAGTCTTGTCGGGAAGGAACTCGATAGGTGATCTTGTTGAGATGGGGTTGGAGTACGTTCCTGAAGGTGATCGGAGTCTAGCTAGCTGGGTGCCCCGGCTGATCAAGTACCTAGAGGGAAAGATAACCATGTCCAACGGCGACGGAATACAAGAAGGAGAGCTGGGGACTTGACGTTGGTCACAACCGCCGACTTCGCAACTCGGCGAATCACTCCGCTGCGAACCGCGGGCACGGGCTAGTTGACGCAGTTGGCGGGCCGCGCGTTCCAATCTTGCAGATGGGTCGGATTGATAGCGCGCCAGGGGTTGGGGGGTGTTCTTCAATGGCGAAAGCATCGGCAATCTCCATGACGAGTGACGCGTCCGATTCTGACGATGACACGGGGGCATTCATAGTGCTGGATTTCCACGGCGATAATCTCGATCCGGAATCCCTCGCCTCGGTGATCCCCTGCGTCCTGGGCGGCCCACGAGGCAGGGCCAGCGTTTGGGTCGTGGAACCCGCATCGCCCCGACCGGGTACTGCAGTTTCAGCACGTTGGACCAGATTTCCACGAGCAGCGGCAATGCGCATTTGGCATTCATTCTGGAGATGATTGAAAGCCGGCTGGCTGCGATACGTGACGTGATGACCGCCCAGTCACTCACCTGGAAGGCAGTTTTTCGAGGGCGAGAAAGAGGGCAGATCGTTCGCGGATCTCAGCCCGGAACTCTTGCCAAGAGCGGCGCGGATCGGCCTGCCACTTGCGCCGAAGGGAGAGGAGAAAGCGACCTTTGTGTTTGATCCGAACTATCATCCATAGAGCCCTGCGACCACCGCGTGCGTCGCCGCGGCCTCGCGGCGCAATCAACATGGACG
>DATBKQ010000122.1:0-14222 GCA_036555825.1 Acetobacteraceae bacterium
AAGGCTGGTGGCGTTTCCGCGCTTCTTTGCCTGCATCGATGCCTGGTGGATCGAGCCGATCCGCCATGGCTCGTTCCGCATGGACCAGCCGTTCATGTCGCTGCCCAATGTGATCGGGTCGCCGCACAATTCGGCGGCGGCGATCGCCGGGACCGGGACAGAGGGGCTGCGGCGGGCAATCGCCAACATCCGGCGGGCGCTTGCCGGCGAGGCGCCGGTCAATCTGGTGCCACCGGAGGATCGCATGATGTGATCGGGTGCATTGCCGTCATCCCCGGTCCTGCCCGGCGTCGTTACCAGCGAAACTAGCGAAAAGACAAATTCGTAAATTTGGCGGGAGAGTTTGACGAAGCTCGTCGGCACACCATAGGGTTACAATCTGCAATGCAAACAGACATATGCGACGACGCAACGAGAGTCAGGGAGAGTAACGACCGATGCGAGAGATAAGCCGACGTACGCTCATCCGTGGCGGGTTGGGCACGGCAGGCGGCATGTTGGCACGGCCCTATATCGCCAACGCCCAGGCGAAGACGGCGACGGTCTGGCAGAACCAGGGCTTCGTCCGGCAGGAGGACGAGGCGTTCAAGAAGACGGTCGCCGATTATGAGAAGGCCAGCGGCAACAAGATCGATCTCAGCGTCATGCCGTTCATGGCGCTGAACCAGAAGGCGATCTCCGCGCTGACCAGTGGCGACGTGCCGGACCTGCTGTTCTTCGATGCGCCGTCTGCCATCCTGCCGCAGAACGCCTGGGACGATAAGCTCGTCGATGTCAGCGACGTCGTGGAGCCGTACAGGTCGAAGATGTCCGAGAGCGCGCTGCTCAACGCCACTTTCTACAACCGTAGCACTCAGAAGCGCAGCTTCTACCTGGTGCCGATCAAGCAGGCCGCGACGCCATTTCATTATTGGAATGACCTAGTTGAGAAGGCTGGCTTCAAGGCGTCCGATATGCCCAACACGTGGAACGGCGTCTGGGAGTTCTTCAAGCCGGTGCAGACCGAGCTGCGCAAGAAGGGCATGCGCAAGATCTACGGCTGCGGATTGCAGATCACCACTGTCGGTCCGAACGACGGCAACAACCTGTTTGCGCATTTCCTGATCGCCAACGGCGGCAAGGATATCGTGACGCCGGATGGCAAGCTGCACACCGACGATCCGCAGGTGCGCGAAGCGGCTATCAGGTCGGTGGAATTCATGACGGCGCTCTACAAGGATGGCTTTGTCCCGCCGGAGGCGCTGAGCTGGAACGATGCCGACGACAACAACGGCTATCACGAGAAGCTGTTCGTGATGGATTTCGACGGCACGCTCTCTCCCGAGCTGGCCTGGATCAGCCACGAGAAGGAATACTACGAGCAGATGCGGGTGCGGGCCCTGCCGCTGATGAACGACGGCAAGACCCAGATGCCTTGTCAGGTGGGCGCCGGCGGCGGCTTCATCCCGAAGGGTGCGAAGAACGTCGAGGTGGCCAAGGACTTCATGCGCTACTTCATCCAGCCGCAGGTGATGAACGAGAACCTCAAGAGCGGCCTAGGTCGCTGGTTTCCCAGCATCCCGCAGGTTGCCAAGGACGATCCATGGTGGCTGGATGACTCGAAGGATCCGCATCGAAAGCCGTACATAACCGAAGGTGTGCTACAGCCGACCATCGCCGCCTGGTATGGCTTCAACCCCGCCTGGGGATTGTCCAACGCCGAGCAGCTCTGGGGTCGCGCCCATGCTGACGTTATCAAGAACGGCATGAAACCGGCCGATGCGATCGACAAGGCGTTCAAGCGCTTCGAGGAGATATTCGCGCGCGTTTCCTTCGGCTGAGCGCCAGCCGGGGAGACGCTGCCCGACCGCCGCGCTTACGCGGCTCGACGGCCCGGCACCTGCCCGATGAGCGATTGAACTCTTGCGGCGGACGCCTCGTCCAACTCGAACGCCAGGTGCATGGTGTCATTCTCGGTGGCGCGCACGCTGAAGGACAGCGCGAGGCCGAGGCCGTGCATGGTCAATGTTCCTTTCGCCCCGACCGGGGCGGGCGGCGCGTTGCGCACGAAGGCGCCGTGTACCGACAAATTGGCGACTATCGCCTCGGACATGGCGCCGTCGATGGAAAGCCGGCAGGGAAGATCCACCGCATATCGTTGATCGGCGCGCCGGTCCGCCTCGGCGGTCGAGGTGCGCACCACGCGGATCACGGAATGACTTAGGTTGCTGACGGCGGTGTCCAGGGCGACAGCATTCTCCCGAACCTCGGTGGCATGCCTGCCGGTCTGCTCCGCCTCGTTGGAAACTTCCTGTGTCCGCCTGGTCATCTCGTTGGCGGCCGCGGCCGTGTCCGACACATTGCGCGCGATCTCGGCGGTTGCCGCCTGCTGTTCCTCGACCGCCGCCGCGATCGAGCCGGCAATGGTGTTCACCTCGCCGATGGTCTGCTCGATTTGGCCCACGGCGTTCACCGACGCGGTCGTCGCACCGCGCACCTCACCAATGTGCGCGGCAATCTCCTCGGTGGAACGGGCAGTCTGCGTGGCAAGCTGCTTCACCTCGGATGCGACAACCGCGAAACCTTTTCCGGCGTCGCCGGCGCGTGCCGCCTCGATCGTGGCATTGAGCGCCAGCAGGTTGGTCTTGGCCGCGATCTCGCCGATCATGTCGGCGACCGCGCCGATGCGCACCACCTGTTCGTTCAGCGCCTCGATGCTGGTCCGGGCCTGGCGGCCGGCTGCCACCGCGCGACCGACGACCTGCGTGGACTGGGCGACCTGCACGCCGATTTCCCGGATCGAGGCAGTCAGCTCCTCCGCGGCGCTGGCCACTGTCTGAGCGTTGGACAACGCCTGTGTCGCGGCCGCCGCGGCGCTTTCGGCGGCGTTCCCCGTGCGCAGCGCCGATGCGCTCATCTCGTCGGCGGTCGTGGCCACCGTGGTGGTGAGCGCGCCGACCTCGCGCAGGCCCTGCGTCGCATCCGCTTCGATCTTGTCCGCCATGCTCCGCATCGCCGCATGCTTTTCGGCTTCGGCCCGCTGTCTCTCCTCCGCCTGTTCGGTGGCAAGGCGGTGCTCGGCGATCATGTGGTCCCTGAACACCAGGACGGCGGCGGCCATCGCGCCGACCTCGTCGCGCCGGTTCTGCCCGGATACCGTGACCGCAAGGTCGCCATCGGCCAGGCGGCGCATCGCGGCGGTCATCAGTCCGACGGGCCGCACCACCGAAACGATCGCCAGAATGCCCACTCCAGCAGCAAGCAGGGTGTCGAATATCCCCAGGGCAGCGGTCGTCGAGACCAGTTGGTCCCCGCGGGTTTCGATCACCCCGATGGTATCGCGCAGATGCTCGGAGGTATCGCGGACCACGGCATCAGCGATCGAAAGCAGTTGCTCCATCTTGGCCTGCAATGCATCCGACGACCTGTCGAACTCCGGCATCAGCGGATTGCCCCCAGCCGGCCCGTTCTCGATGTAGGCATGGGCCATGCGCCGCCCGGTCGCGTAATAGGGTTCGAAGGCGAGCTTCGCTTCGGACAGAAGGCGGGTGATGTCGGGCCGATGCAGGGCGTCGGCGATGGTGGCGGCGGTGCTCACATCCTGGGCAAACCGGTCGGCGGAACTCTGTGCCTCCTGCAGTCCATCGTCGAGCCCGTCCTGCCCGCGGGTGGCCGAGATGTCGGACAGGAACTGCTGGACTTCGACCACGTCGAGCTGGATGTCCTTGGCGGCGCGAACGAGCGCGATCGAGTGGCTCGCCACGGTCTCGGCCGCCGTGTGGATTTCATCCGATGCGGCCCGCTGCTGGCGGACGGAAAAGTAGGTAAAGCCAATGCCGCCCAAAATCGACGCCACGATCAACGTCATTGCCAGAACGGCCTTGGTCTGGATGGTCATGGACGAAACCTTCATGAGCTTCATTCCGAGATCCTTGCGGACGCAAAGGATGGGCGCCGCCAGCCATGCGGCGGGCAGCAACTTTCCGGGCGGACGCCATGCGGCGGCGCGGCCATTTTTGCGGCGCCTCGTTAACAACAGGTTTGCGCGTCCCGCGGGCGGGTGCATCGGGCGAGCCGGCCCGCCGGCTGGACCTCGGCCGGCATTGTCTGCTTTGCTGCGCGGCAGCATGGACCTGCCATCCGCCTCCGGCCCGACCTCGCGCGTCTATTTCTCCCAGCGGCTGCGGCTGCATTACGTCGATTGGGGAAATGTCGGTGCACCGCCATTGATCCTGCTGCACGGTGGCCGGGACCATTGCCGCAACTGGGACTGGGTCGCGGCGGCGCTGCGTCGCGAGTACCACGTCATCGCGCCCGATCTGCGCGGCCACGGCGACTCGGCCTGGTCGGCGTCCGGCCACTACACGATGGCGAGCTACATCTACGACCTTGCGCAGTTGATCCATCAGCAGGAACTGGCGCCGGTTGCCATCGTCGCGCACTCACTCGGCGGCAACATCGCCGCGCGCTACGCGGGGATTTATCCTGAAGCAGTGCGGCGCCTGGTGGTGATCGAAGGCATCGGGCCGCCGCCACGGCCGCCGGGCACGCCGCCGCGCCGGCGGATCGAGCAGCGCATGTGCGAGTGGATCGATGAGCAACGGTCGCTGTCGGGCAGACTGCCGCGTCGCTACGCAAGTATCGAGGACGCGCTGCGCCGCATGCAGGAGGAGAATCCGCATTTGTCGGCCGAGCAGGCGCGGCATCTGACGCAGCACGGCGTCAATCAGAACGAGGACGGTACCTATAGCTGGAAATTCGACAATTACGTCCGGGTCTGGCCGCCTTACGACATGACGCGCGACGAAATCGCCTCGCTCTGGGCACGCATCGCCTGTCCGACGTTGCTGGTTTACGGCAAGGAGAGCTGGGCGGGGAATCCGGCCGACGACGGCCGCGCCGGCTACTTCCGCCAGGCACGGATCCTGGGGGTCGAGGGTGCCGGTCATTGGGTGCATCACGACCGGCTGGAATTATTCCTGCGCGAAGTGCGGACATTCCTGGGTTGACCCAGTGGCCTGTTTTTCACCGCGGAATGCGACGAACTTCGGGGGCGGGCACTAGGGATTCAACGCAAAGCTCGCGAAGGGCGCAAAGATCACAAAGATGGATTTTCAGCCGTCGGCTGATTTCAGCGCCGCCGCACAACGCGCGACGGCACTAAATTTCCTTCGTGACGTTTGCGACCTTGGCGGCCTTTGCGTTGAATCAGCCGCCGAAGCAGTGGCCTGCTAATCCCCTTCGTCCGCCGCGGGATGCGACGAACTTCGGGGGCGGGACAGCAGCTTAACCGTTTGTTACCACAATAGCCCGACAACCGGTTTCATGAGCTCTGCCCTGATCTCCAGTGCGGATGCCTCGCGCATTCCGATCCCAGCGGAAGACGCGGACATTGCCGCGCTCCGGCGCAGCGTGGTCGAAAAGCTGGCCCATGCAGTCGGCCGGGACCCGATCGTCGCCACCGACTGGGACTGGTTCATGGCCGCGGCACTCGCGGTGCGCGACCATGTGCTGGAACGCTGGATGGCCTCGACCCGCAGCAACTATGTGAGCAAGGGCAAGCGGGTCTATTACCTGTCGCTGGAGTTCCTGATCGGCCGGCTGCTGCATGATTGCCTCAACAACCTTGGCCTGGTCGAGCGGATGCGCGCGGCACTCGCCGATCTGGGGGTGGACTACGACCGGCTGCGCAATGTCGAGCATGACGCCGCGCTGGGCAATGGAGGTCTCGGCCGGCTCGCCGCGTGCTTCATGGAAAGCATGGCCACGCTGGGCATCGCCGCGCATGGCTATGGCATCCGCTACACCCACGGCATGTTCCGCCAGGTCATCCAGGACGGCTGGCAGCACGAATACCCGGAGGACTGGCTGATCAATGGCAACCCGTGGGAGATCGCGCGTCCGGATGCGACCTATCAGGTCGGCTTCGGCGGCACGGTAGAGACTCGCGCGGGATCAGGCGGCAATCTCGAATTTGTCTGGCAGCCGGCTGAAACCGTCGATGCGGTTGCCTACGATACGCCGATCGTCGGCTGGCGCGGACACTACGCGAACACACTGAGGCTTTGGTCGGCTCGCGCACCCGATCCCTTGCGGCTGGACACCTTCAACCGCGGCGACCATATCGGCGCGCTGGAGGCGGGCGACCGAGCGCACGCCATCTCTCAGGTGCTGTACCCCAGCGACGAGACCGCCGCGGGGCAGGAACTGCGGCTGCGACAGGAGTATTTCTTCACCTCGGCCTCGTTGCAGGACCTGGTCCTGCGGCACATGCGCCAGCACGGCGACGACATCCGCACGCTGGTCGACATGGCGGCGATCCAGTTGAACGATACGCATCCCGCCATCGCCGTCGCCGAACTGATGCGCATCCTGGTGGACCTGCACGGGCTCCCCTGGGACGAGGCGTGGCGGATCACCACCGATACCATCTCGTACACCAACCACACCTTGCTGCCCGAGGCGCTGGAGAGCTGGCCGGTGTCGCTGATGGAGCGGCTGCTGCCGCGCCACATGCAGATTGTGTATCAGATCAACCGGCTGCATCTCGATACCGTATGTGCCCTGACGCGCAGTGACGGGCCATCGCTCGCCGAACTGTCACTGATCGAGGAGGCGGCCGGACGGCGGGTGCGCATGAGCTCGCTGGCCTTCCTCGGCTCGCACAAGGTGAACGGCGTATCCGAACTGCATACCGAGCTGATGCGCGAGACCGTGTTCCGCGAGCTGCATCGGATGTATCCGGACCGCATCGTCAACAAGACCAACGGCATCACGCTGCGCCGCTGGTTGTTCGGCGCCAACCCGCGGCTCACCGCGCTGCTGACCGAAGTTGTCGGCGAGCGGCTGTTGGACGACAGCGGCGCGCTGGCCGATGTTGCCCGGTTCGCCGACGATACGACAGTGCACGACCGGCTTGTGGCCATCCGTCTCGCCAACAAGCAGGCACTGGCGGATCTCGTGGCGGAGCGGATGCAGATCGCGCTCGACCCGCGCGCCCTGTTCGACGTGCAGATCAAGCGCATCCACGAGTATAAGCGACAGTTGCTGAACATCCTCGAGACGATCGCGCTGTCGAACGAGATCCGGGCGCGTCCGACCCACGACTGGGTGCCGCGGGTGCGCATCTTCGCCGGCAAGGCCGCGGCGAGCTATTACCGCGCGAAGCTGATCATCAAGCTGATCAACGACGTAGCACGGGTGATCAACAGCGATCCGGCGTTGCGCGGGCTGCTGAAGGTGGTTTTCATCCCCGACTACAACGTCAGTCTGGCGGAAGCGATCATTCCCGCGGCCGATCTGTCGGAGCAGATTTCGACCGCCGGCATGGAGGCATCCGGCACCGGCAACATGAAGCTGGCGCTGAACGGCGCATTGACCATCGGCACGCTGGATGGCGCGAATATCGAAATCCGCGAACGTGTGGGCGACGAGCACATCTTCATCTTCGGGCTGACCGCGGAGGAGGCGAGCGAGCGGCGGCGGCGCGGACCGGGCGCGCGCGAGACGATTGCCGCGCAGCCGGCATTGCAGCAGGTGCTGGATGCCATTGCCTACGGCGTGTTCAGCCCGGACGAACCGCAGCGGTACCGCGAACTGGTGGACGACCTGACCGGCAACGACCATTTTCTGGTAACGGCGGATTTCGATGCGTATGCGGCGGCACAGCGCCGAGTGGCCGAGCGTTGGCACGACAAGCGTGCGTGGTGGCGCTCCAGCGTGTTGAACACCGCCAATGTCGGCTGGTTCTCCTCGGATCGCACCATCCGTGAATACGCCGCGGACATCTGGAACGTGACGCCGCGCAAGATGTAGGCATTGCGCTGCTCCTCCCGCCACGCCAGCATCGCGGGAGAGGGAGGGAATCGTCATGGACCTGATCGTTCGCAACGCCAGGCTGTCGCATGCGCCGGAGGCGCCGGCGGTGGATATCGGTGTTGGCGACGGCCGCATCGTGGCGATCGAAGCTTCCTTGCCGGCGGACGGTCCGGTGTACGACGCGGGTGGCTGCCTTGCCTGCGGCGGGCTGGTCGAGACGCATATCCATCTGGACAAGTCGAACATCATCGACCGCTGCGCGCCCGAGGACGGGCGGCAAGCCGCCTCGATGCAACGTGTCGCCGGGGCGAAGCACACGTTCACCGTCCAGGATGTGTATGAGCGCGCCAGCCGTACGCTGGAGAAGTGCATCAAGCACGGCGCCACGCGGATGCGCACGCATCTGGAGCTGGACGGCGGGGTGGAGATGCGCAGCTTCGACGCGATCGAGGCGCTGCGGCGCGATTATGCCTGGGCGATCGACATCGAGGTCTGCGTTTTCCCTCAGGAGGGGTTGACCAACAATCCACGTGCCGATGCGCTGCTGGTCGAGGGTCTGAAGCGTGGCGCGCGCGTCATCGGCGCCGCGCCGAATTACGACCCGGACCATGCCGGGCAGATCCATCGCGTCTTCGAGCTGGCGCGCGCGTTCGACGTGGATATCGACATGCATCTTGATTCGGGTAATTCGCCGGAGCAGATGGACATTCATCTGGTCTGCGAGCTGACCGAGAAGTATCGCCTTGGCGGGCGCGTGGCGGTCGGGCACATGTGCAAGCTGTCCACCATGCCGTTGCCCGACCTGCGCGCGCTGGCGCGGCGCATCGCCGATGCGGGCGTCGCGGTGACCGTGCTGCCGGCGACCGAGCTGTTCATGATGGGACGCGATCAGGAGCACAATATCCGCCGCGGCGTGGCGGATGTGAACCTGCTGGCGGAGCATGGCGTGAACTGCTCGCTATCGACCAACAACGTGCTGAACCCGTTCACCCCCTATGGCGACGCCGCGCTGCTGCGCATGGCGAATCTGCAGGCCAATATCTGCCAGATCAGCGGCGCGAGGCGGCTGAGGGAGTGCTTCGCCATGCTGACAGAGCGCTCGGCACGGCTGATGAACCTGAAGGATTACGGCATCAGGGTTGGCAACCCGGCCGATATCGTCGTGCTGGACGCAACCACGCCGGAGCAGGCGGTTGCCGAGATCTGCCAGCCGCTGGCAGTGTTCAAGCGCGGCAAACGCACCGTGACCCGGCCGCGCGCGGAGCTACACCGGCCATGACCGATTTCTTCACTGCCAGCGACGGCAACCGCATCGCCTACACGATCGATGACTTCACCGACCCGTGGCGGCCGGCGCAGACAATGTTGCTGCTGCATGCGGCGATGGGATCGTCGAAGCGCTGGTATGCCGCGGTGCCACTGCTCGCGCGGCAGTATCGCGTGGTGCGCATGGACCTGCGCGGCCATGGCGAGTCGCGGGTGCCGCCGCCCGAGCCGCCGCTTGCCATGGATCGCCTGGTGCAGGACGTGCGCGAGCTGCTCGATCACCTCGGTTGCGGCGCGGCGCATATCGTCGGCAATTCCGCTGGCGGTTACGTCGCGCAGAACCTGGTGATGGCGTCGCCGGAGCGGGTGCGCAGCCTGATGCTGTTCGGCTCCACGCCGGGGCTGAAGAACAGCCAGGCGCACACCTGGCTGCCACGAGTCGCGCGCGAAGGGCTGCGCAACTTTCTGGCCGCGACGATCGAGGATCGGTTTCCGCCCGGCCATGACCGTGGCCACATCGAATGGTTCCTGGACGAGGCGGCGAAGAACGACACGGCGTATATCGGACGCTTCGTTGGATTGATGACGACGCTGTGGTGGGCCGACGACCTGCCGCGGATCAGGTGTCCGACATTGTTGGTGATGCCGGGCGCGGAGACCGTCGGCAGCACGCAGAACTACGAGATCATGCGGGCGAAGATTCCCGACTGCGAGCTGATCGCCTACGAGGGGCTGCCGCACAATATCTGCGATATCGCGCCGGACCGCTGCGCGGCCGACATTCTTGCGTTCCTGCGGCGGAGGTTCCCATGAAGCTTGCCGACATCGCCCAGGTGATCCGCAGCAAGAACGCGGGTCCGCGCCGGCTGACGCTAGACCTGATGTTCGCCACCGATGCCGATTTTCAGCGCGTCGCGCAGTCGCCGGCATTGAGCCGGGAGAATATCGGCGCGCGCTACGGCGTGGCGGCCGAGGGTGTGACGGTGATCCCGTATCCGGCGGGACGTGCGATCAAGATCGTGCTGGCACGGCCGATCATGGCGGGCGATCCTGGCGATCGCGATGTGTACGGTGCGCAGCAACACGCGCCGTTGTTGGAGGTGGAAATATGAGTGCCGCGGGACGCGTGCTGGACGATGTACGGCGGACGCGGCGGCCGATGCGGTTTCTCGGCGCGTCGGGGCAACTCGGCTACGGCATTCCGACGCCGGCGTTCGATGCGGGGCTGGCACGCGGACCGGACCTGATCGGCTGCGACATGGGCTCGATCGATATCGGGCCGACCTATCTCGGCAAGGGCGAGATGGCGACGGCGCCCGCGGCGACGCGACGCGACCTGCGCAAGGTGCTGCTGGGGGCGCGGTCGATCGACGTGCCGCTGGTGATCGGCTCGGCCGGGTCCGCCGGTGCGGCGCCGCATCTGGAGGCGACGCTCGCGATTATCCGCGAGATTGCGCGTGCCGAGGGTCTGCATTTCCGCATGGGCGTGCTGCGCGCCGATCTGTCGCGCGACGCGCTGCGGGCGGCGGTGCGCGCGGGCGCGGTGAGCGGCATTGATGACATGCCGGCGCTCACCGAGGAGGAGGTGACCGAGGCGGCGCATCTCGTTGGGCAGATGGGCATGGGACCGTTCCGGCGCGCGTTGGCGGAAGATGTCGATGTGCTGATCACCGGCCGCGCCTGCGACACCGCGATATTTGCGTCATTGCCGACCATGCTGGGTTTTCCGACGGGCCTGTCGGTGCACATGGCGAAGATCGTCGAATGCGCCTCGCTGTGCTGCGTGCCGGGCGGGCGCGATTCGATCCTGGCAACGCTGGATGACGATGGCTTCGTGCTGGAAAGCATGGCGGAGCAACGCCGGGCGACCCCGGTTTCGGTGGCGGCGCACAGCCTGTACGAGCAGGCCGATCCATACACCGTGTACGAGCCCGAGGGACGGCTCGACCTGAGCGGTGCGGAATATACCGCGATGGATGACAGGCGGTGCCGGGTCACCGGTGCGAAGTGGCATGAGTCCAGCGATCCATGCGTGAAGATCGAGGGCGCGCGGCGGATCGGCGAGCGGGCGGTGCTGCTGGCTGGTGCAGCCGACCCGCGCTTCATCGCGCAGCATCGCGACATTCTGCCGGCGGTGGCGCGCGTGGTGCGCGACCTGGTGTGCGAGGATGCGCCAGAGGACTACACGCTGCGGTTCCGCGTCTATGGTGTGGACGGTGTCCGCATGGCGGCGCCCGCGGAGGAGACGCTGCCGGGCGAAGTGTTCGTCATGGGCGAATGCATCGCCCCCACGGCCGAGCGCGCGGCCGAGGTGGTGCGAACGCTGAAGCAGTATCTGCTGCATCACGGCTACGCGGGGCGGCTGTCAACGGCAGGGAATATCGCGTTTCCGTTCACGCCACCGGAGGTTTCATTGGGGCCGGCGTACCGGTTCAACGTGTACCACCTGCTGCACACGCCGGACCCCGAAGCGCTGTTTCCGTTGGAGGTGGAGACGGTGTAGGCGCCCCCTCCCTGACCTCCCCCGCTGCGCGGGGGAGGGGAAGCGGGATCAGTAGCCGTAGGATTCGGTGCCGACCTGCACCCAATGGCCGTTCTTCACCTGGGCGAGGAACGCTTCGCTGGAACCCTGATGTTTCGTTGCGCTGAAGCTCATTGTCGGTGAGCCGAAGATGTCCTTGTAGTCCTTGATGCTCTCGAGGGCGGCGATGAAGCTGTCGGTCGTCAGGTCGTGGCCGGCCTTCTGCAACGCCAATACCACGAGTTGCGCCGCCGAATAGCCGACCTCGGCCGCGAAGTTGGGTGCGTGGCCGAACTGCTTCTCGTATTTGACCGCGAATGCCCGCACGGCGGGACGTGGGTCGTCCGGTTGCGCGAAGATAACCGAGGTCGTGGTGTAGATGCCCTCGGTCACCCCGCCCGGGACCTCGGCCACCGCCTGGTCGTAGATCGCGATGTTGCCGAGAATGTCCACGTTCCAGCCGGACTTGCGGATCGATGAGACGATCTGCACGGTGTCGCGTACGATGGTGCCGAGCAGCACCAGATCGCAGCCGGCGTCATGCAGCTTGGCGACCGGCGCACTGAAGTCGGTGTCGGTGGGTTTGTGCAGCGTCTCGGCGACAAGCTGCATGTTCAGCGCCTTCAGTTCGTCGCGCGCGCCATCCATGACGTCGCGGCCGAAATCGGTATCCTGCGACATCGCGCAGATCCGCTTCTTGCCGAACTTCTCGGCAAACAGCTTCACGCCGGCGCGTTCCATGTCGTAGTACGATGCCGCGTATCCGAACTTCATGTGATTGAGCGGGTAGTACATCGAGCGCGCCGCGGTCAGCGGGAAGATGTTGGGCACGCCCTTGGCGAGCTGCTCCGGCATGGTCGCGTTGTTCATCGGCGTGCCGCCGTTCGAGACCATCATGAACACGTTGTCGCGGTTCAGCAGCTTGTTGGAGGCCTGCACTGCGCGCGGCACCTGATATTGGCTGTCCTCGACGATGTACTTGATCTTGCGGCCGCTGACGCCGCCTTCGGAATTGATCTCGTCGAACACCATGCGCCAGGCATTGGTGTTGTTGACGCCCCACATGGCGGTGACGCCGGACAGATCGGTGTGGGTGCCGATGACGATTTCGTTGTCCGTGACACCACGGACGTTCTCTCCCGCCGTGGCCGGGACCGTGAGTGCGGCGGCCGCGACCGCCGCGATGAACACGTTTCGCATACGTCCCTACTCCCTCGCCGAGTTATGTCGGCTTGCCGCGCGACCCGTCGGCGTTCGGATCGCGCGGTCCGTCTTCTTATCGGTCAGCCTTTCGGCTGACCGATAAGATTCTTTGCTTTGCGCGCAGCCGCCACACCAACCCTGCGCGCGATACCCTCAGTACCCTACTGGCGTCGTGCTGACCGGCACCCAGTGGCCGCTTTTCACCACGCACAGGAACGACTCGTTCGAGCCTTGATGCTTGGTCGCACTGAAGCTCATGGGAGGCGAGCCGAAGATGTCGTGCCAGTCCTTGATGCTCTCCAGACCGGAGACGAAGCTGTCCACTGTCAGGTCCTTGCCGGCGTTCCTCAACGCCTGAACCACGAGTTGCGCGCCGGTGTAGCCGATCTGCGCGGCGAAATTCGGCTCCTTGCCGAACTGCTTCTTGTAGTCCTCGGCGAACTTCGCCACCGCCGGGCTTGAATCGCTGGTCGCCACGTAAAGCACCGGGGTCATCGAGTAGAAGCCCTCGGTGACACCGCCTGGGACTTCCGCCACCGCCTCGTCGTAGCTCGCCGCCTGGCCGAGCATATCGACGTTCCAGCCGGTCTTGCGGACCGCGGACACGATCTGCACCGTGTCGCGCACGATGCCGCCGACCAGGATCAGGTCGCAGTTGGCGTCGTGCAACCGCGCCACCGAGGCGCTGAAATCGGTATCGGTCGGCTTGTGCAGCGTCTCGGCCGCCAGCTTGGCGTTCATCGCCGCGAGCTGATCCTTGGCCCCGGCCATCACGTCGCGGCCGAAGTCGGTGTCCTCGGACATGGCGCAGATCGTCTTCTTGCCGTGCTGCTCGACGAACAGCTTCACGCCGGCGCGCATCTGGTCGTAGTAGGAACTGGCCAGGCCGAACTTCAGGTGGTGCAGCGGTTCGTACATGGAACGCGCCGAGGTCAGCGGGAATACGTTGGGCACGCCCTTGGCCAACTGCTCCGGCATGGTCGCGTTGTTCATCGGTGTGCCGCCGTTGGCCACCATCATGAACACGCCGTCACGGTTGATCAGCTTGTTCGCCGCCTGGACCGAGCGCGGCACCTGGTACTGGTTGTCCTCGACGATGTATTTGATCTTGCGACCGTCGATGCCGCCGGCGGCATTGGTCGCATCGAACACCATGCGCCAGGCGTTTGTATTGTTGACGCCCCACATCGCCGTCACGCCGGACAGATCCGTGTAGGTGCCGATGACGATTTCCTTGTCGGTCACGCCACGAACACTGTCCGCCGCCATGGCAGGAGCGGTCAGGGCGGCAGCAAATGCCACCGCCAGTAGTCTGCTTCGCATCAATCGTTCCTTCCTTTACGCGCCGTAAGCCGGTTCCTTCAGGGCGGGATGGGGTTGCTCGCCCAAGGCGATGCCCTGCGTCGCCTTGCCGTCGATGTGCTGAATTCGGATG
>DATBKQ010000123.1:0-45998 GCA_036555825.1 Acetobacteraceae bacterium
GGCGTTCCCCGCGCCGGCCGGCCCGAAGGGGCGCGCGTTCATGCCGGTGCTGGTCGGCGTGGCGGTGCCGAAGACCGCGCCCGACAGATCGGGCGCGCTGCAGGTCATCGATTATCTGCTGAAGCCCGAGACGCAGATCGCCACATTGCGGGCGAGCAGCTTCTTCCCGGTGGTGCGGGTCGCATTGCCGGCGGACCTGGATCCGGGTCTCAAGCTGGAGGGGTCGGCCGTGGCGGCGCAGCAGAGCGCACCGGATGCGCTGCCGACCCTGCTGCCAGTCGGGCTTGGCACGCACGGTGGCGAATTCGACAAGATATTTGTCGATACCTTCCAGCGCGTGGTGCTGCGCGGACAACCGGTGAAGCAGGTGCTGGACCGCGAAGCCGAGGAGATGCAGCGCGTGCTGGACGCGGCGAAGGCGCCGTGCTGGTCGCCCGATCCGGTGAGCCAGGGCACCTGCAAGGTGAAGTAGCCGGCGATGCGGAGCCAGGCGCTGCGGCCCTATCTGCTGATCACGCCGTCGCTGGTCTTCCTGCTGCTGCTGTTCGTCGTTCCGCTGGTGCAGACGGTGGCGCTGGCGTTTTCCACGCCGGCTGGCACGGGGCTCGGGAACTTCGCGCAGATGCTGGGCGATCTGGATTTCAATGACTCGGTGCGCAACACGTTCGCGCTGGTGCTCGCCGTCGTGCCGTTGCAGTTGGCGGCGGCGCTTGGCATGTCGATGATGTTGCGGCATGTCCGGTGGGCGCGCGATGTCGTACTGTGGATCTGGACGATCCCGCTGGGCATTTCGGACCTGGCCGCCGGCCTGGTGTGGCTGGCGATCCTGACCGACAAGGGCTACCTGAACACGATACTCTACCAGCTCGGAGCGATTCCCGGCCCGCAGAGCTGGCTGACCTACGAGACCCCAGGGGTGCTGTTCCTGGCCATCCTGATCGCCGAGTTCTGGCGCGCCACGGCGATCGTGTTCGTGGTGCTGGTTGCCGGCGTGCAGTTGATCCCGAAGGAATACGAGGAGGCGGCCAGCGTGTTCGGCGCCAGCGCCTGGCAGCGGTTCCGGCGGGTGACGCTGCCACTGCTGCGGCCCTCGATCCAGACGGCACTGATCCTGCGGACCGTGCTGGCGTTCGAGGCGTTCGCGGTGGTGCTGGCGATCGGCGGGCGGAACTTTCCCGTGCTGGTCAGCCAAGCCTATCTCTGGCAGTTCACCAATCAGAACTACAACGTCGCGGCCTGCTATGCCGTGCTGGTCACGCTGGTCTCGCTGGCGGCGACATTGGTTATCCTGATCGCGCTCAAGCCGCGCGCGGGAGAAGCCGGATGACCGCGCCGCGCCGCGTGTTGTTCGTCACCGGTGTGCTGCTGATCTGCGCCTGGACGCTGGTGCCGATCTATCTGGTGGCGCTTGGCGCCATCGGTGGCGCGTCGACGGTGTATGCATGGCCGAAGCCGTTCTGGCCAGCCGGTCTGTCGGCGGGCAATTTCGCGGCGTTTCTGCAGATCGAGGGACTTGGGCCGGCGATGCTGCGCAGCGTCGAGGTCGCCGTGCTGTGCATGGTGTTGTCGCTGCTGCTTGGCGCCCCCGCCGGCTATGCGCTGGCCCGCTTCGCGTTTCGTGGCGCCAACCTCTACCGGCTGATGATCCTGATGACGCGGGCGTTTCCGGTCGGCATCCTGGCGCT
This sequence comes from Acetobacteraceae bacterium, assembly GCA_036555825.1. Classification (GTDB taxonomy): domain Bacteria; phylum Pseudomonadota; class Alphaproteobacteria; order Acetobacterales; family Acetobacteraceae; genus JAMXLO01. The sequence goes on from DATBKQ010000123.1 coordinate 1,686, forward strand.
GCCGCTGGCGGTCAGCTTCGTGCACCTGGGCATCTACGACACGGCGTTCGGTGTGGCGCTGATGCACACCGCGCTGGCGCTGCCGTTCGCCGTGCTGGTCACCGCCAGCCTGTTCGTCGGCATTCCGCGGGAACTGGAGGAAGCCGCCTTGGTGTTCGGCTGCTCCGGCCCCGGCGCGTTCCGGCGCGTCGTGCTGCCGCTGGCGACCCCCGGCATTGCCGCGACCGCCATCTTCGCGTTCGTGATCTCCTGGAACGAGGTGTTCGCCGCATCGGTGCTGACGGTGCGGAACAAGACGCTGACCGCCGATCTGCTGACATTGCTTTCCGAGGCGCCGCTGCAGTCGCAACTCGCCGGCGGGCTGTTGCTGATCCTGCCCTCGGTGTTCTTCATCTTTGTCGTGCGCCGTTATCTGTTCGCATTGTGGGGTGTTGCCAGCCGATGATCGGGTGCTGAGAATGGCGGATATCCGCATCTCGATGGTCAGCAAGTATTTCGGCCAACTCGCGGCGCTGCGGGCCGTCTCGCTGGATGTAAGCGACGGCGAATTCGTCGCCCTGCTGGGGCCGTCCGGCTGCGGCAAGACCACCTTGCTTCGCGCGGTTGCCGGACTGGATCGGCAGAGCAGCGGACGCATTCTGATCGGCGGGCGCGATGTTTCCGACCTGCCGCCCCGGGCGCGGGGGCTGGCGATGGTGTTCCAGAACTACGCGGTGTTTCCGCATCTTCGGGTGCGCGACAACATCGCGTTCGGTTTGGCGATGACGGGCTCCGGGAAGGATCGCATCGAACGCCAGGTCGCGCGCGCGGCACGGCTGATGCACATCGAGACGCTGCTCGATCGCTATCCGGCGCAGCTTTCCGGCGGGCAGCGGCAGCGGGTCGCGGTGGCGCGCGCGCTCGCGGTGGAGCCGGCAGTGCTGCTGATGGATGAGCCGCTGTCGAACCTGGATGCGCTGCTGCGTCTGGAAATGCGCACCGAGCTGAAGGCGGTACTGGCGGAGGCGCGCACCACGACGTTGTACGTCACGCACGACCAGACGGAGGCGATGGGGCTGGCGGATCGCATCGCGATCATGCACGAGGGCCGCATCGAGCAGATCGGCTCGCCGCTGGAAATCTACCGTCAGCCGAAGTCGATGTTCGTCGGCGGCTTCATCGGCAATCCGCCGATGAACTTCCTGCGTCTTCCGGTCAGCGACCGCGTGGTGCGGCTGGGCAGCCTGACGCTGGAGCCGCCGGCGGGGGTCGACGGCGCCGTGCTGCTTGGCATGCGACCGGAGGATCTGGACGTCGCCGAGGGCGGAGCGGGTTTCGCGTTTCGCGTGCACGTGCCCGAGCCGCTCGGTCCGCACATATTGCTGACTGGCGATGTGGAAGGCCAAAGCCTGCGTGTTGCGGTTGCCTCGGACCGCGTGGTGCGGCCCGGTGATGTGGTGATGCTGCGGCCGAACACGGCGCGGCTGTCCTGGATGGCCCCCGATACGGGCCTGGCCCTGGAGGGCGCATGACGGATGTCAGCGAGCGGGCACGCGCCATTCTTCGCGGCAACGATCGCGGTGGCTACACGGTGCCCACCCACCGGCTTTATCCGTTTCAGTGGAACTGGGATTCGGCGTTTGTCGCGATGGGCTGGGCGACATTCGACGAGGCGCGCGGCTTCACGGAGGTGGATCGGCTGCTGGAGGGTCAATGGGACGATGGGCTGGTGCCGCAGATCGTGTTCCATGCCGCGTCCGACGATTATTTTCCCGGCCCGGCGGTGTGGGGGGTGAAGCATACGCCGCCGACCTCGGGCATTACCCAGCCGCCGGTGCTGGCGAGCGCGGTGCGGTTCATGTTGGACCATGCGCGTGATCGCGCCGCGGCCGAGGCGCGCGTGGCCGCGATCTATCCGCGGTTAGCGGCGTACCATCGCTGGTGGCGGCGGGCACGCGACCCCGATGGCTGCGGCCTCGTCGCCACGCTGCACCCATGGGAAACGGGCATGGACAACAGCCCTGCCTGGGATGCCGCGCTGGCCCGGGTGCCGACGAGGACAAGCACCGCGGTGCAGCGGCGCGATCTGGCGCATGTCGATGCGGCGATGCGGCCGCGCGCCGCGGAGTACCAGCGGTTCATTCACCTGGTCGACCTGTTCCGGGACGTGGGCTGGCGGCCCGATCGGATGTTGGCGGCATCGCCGTTCCGGGTCGCCGACATCGCCACGAATGCCATCCTGCTGCGCGCCGAGAGCGACCTGTTCGCGCTGGCGCGGCGGTTCGGCGAGGCGACGGAAGCAGGAGAGATCGCGGCCCGCGCCGCGTGCATGCGGTCGGCGATCGAAGGATTGTGGAACGCACGGCTTGGCGTGTTCCACTCGCTCGACCTGATCGACCGCAGTCCGATCGAGGTGGCGACGTCGGCCGGATTGTTGCCGCTGTACGCGGGTGCCGCGCATGCATCGCGTGCCCAGGCGATGGCGGCGACCCTGCGGCGTTGGGCGGGACAGGTCGGTTATCTCGTGCCGTCAACCGCGCCGGATGATGCGCGCTTCGATGCGTTGCGCTACTGGCGCGGCCCGGTGTGGGCGGTGGTGAACTGGATGATCGCGCAGGGCGCGGCGGAGTGTGGTCAATCCGACCTGGCCGCGGAGTTGCGGCGCGGGACGTGGGAGATGATCGCGGGCGGCGGGTTCAGCGAGTATTTCGATCCGCGGGACGGGCACGGCATCGGCGGCCGGGACTTTTCCTGGACGGCGGCGATCTATCTGATCCTGGCTGATGCCGGGATGAGCTGATCCGCCCCCCTCTTCCGGCGCTTCGCGCTCGAAACGCCAAGGGGATCATCAGCGACACTTCCTTCAAGGACCCGACCGATCCCCAACGGGTCAACGACGCGGGCTACAAACAGTGGCTCGCGTTCATGAACAAGTACTACCCGGACGGCGACAAGACCGACAAATCAGACCGTCTATGGTTATTCTATCGGCGAGACGACCGCGCAGGTGCTGAAGCAGTGCGGCGACGACCTGACGCGCGAGAACGTAATGAAGCAGGCGGCCAGTATGCACAATTTCAAGTTGCCGTGTTGCTGCCTGGCATCGCGATCAACACCAGCCCCACCGACTTCGAGATGATCAAGCAAGCCCAGGTGCGGCGCTTCAACGGCGAACGCTACGTTCCATTCGGTCCCGTGCTCTCCGGCGCCACGGTCAGCTAGTGTCCTGCCCCCGAAGTTCGTCGCATTCTGCGGCGAACGGAGGGGCAGGCCACTGAAAGCAAAGAACCGGGTAAAAGGCGATACGTCGCTCCCTTGTTCGGCAGGGTGAGGTCAGGTTGACCTCACCCTGCTTCACTCGGCTGCCGGCACCGGAGCCGAGCGACCGGCGACTTTTCTGGCGTGCGCGACCGAGGCGACGGCGCCGGCGGTTTTCGTAAGCAGGTCGAGAGTGTCTTCTTCCTCGGTGGTGACGGCGGTCAGCGCCTGATCGATGTAAGCGCGTGCATCCGGGTCACGCTCGGCCATACGGCGCCAGTGCGCGACGCGCAGATAGATGGCAATCATGCGCGCATATTTCACCGCCGAGCTGCCAAGGAAGCCCAGCCAGAACAGCCAAACCGGCGAGCGTTTCAGCCCGGGCCGGAGCTCCGACGGATGCTTCAGCCGAAGGATGCCGCCCTGCAGCGGATGCACACGCTCGAGCTGCATCGTGGTGGCGAACAGGAAAAGGAGCGTCGCCAGGCTGCGCAGCGGGACCCGCGTCGCCGCCGCGCGCCTGAGCAGCGTCTGCATGTGATCAGGCGTGTAATAGAGCCCCCAGGCCTCCTGATAGATACGCTCCCACGCCTGCTGGCTCATGCGAGGATGGCCGGTGCAGACGTGTTCCAGGTCGTAGCGGTTGAGGTCGGCATCCATGGCGATACCGTTCGTCCATAGCTTCTGATGGTCCTCCGACCCTGGCAGCGGTGTCAGGCAGAAGAATTCCAGCATATCGACCGCAAGCTCCCGCTTGATGATCTCGATGTCGCGGCGGATGGTCTCCGGCGTGTCGGCAGGGAAGCCCAGGATGTAGCCGGCGAGAGTGATGATGCCCTGTGCCTTCCACGCCAGCAGCATCTTGCGGTACTCGGTGATCTTGTTCTGCCGCTTCTTGGCGGCGACCAGGTTGTCGGGATTGACGTTCTCCAGTCCGATGAACACGCGCGTGACGCCGGCGCGCTTGGCCTTCTCCACGAAGTTGGGGATCCTGTGGCACAAGGTATCGACCTGGATCAGCAGTCCGAGCGGGATACCGTGCCGCTCCTTCAACTCGATCAGGCGGTCGAAGATCGCCTCCCAGTCCTTGTTGCGGGCAAAGTTGTCGTCGGTGATAAAGAACTTGTGGATGCCTTGCGCCCAGTTGGCGCGCACCAGCCGTTCCACGTCGTCGGGCGAGCGCGAACGCGAACGGCGGCCCTGCACGTTGATGATGGTGCAGAATGAACATTGATAGGGACAGCCACGCCCGGCGTCGAAGCTGGTGGCGCGGCCCAAGGTGTGACGCACGTAGCGTGCCGGCAGGATCGGCTCGGGAGTCGCCTCGAGTCCGGGCAGGTCCTTCAGGAAATCGTAGACCGGACGGAGCCGACCGGAGGCCGCGTCGCGCAAAACCCCTTCGAACCGGCCCTCGGCCTCTCCGGCGAACATCGCGATGCCCATCTCACGGCAGGCATCGAGTTCGACCGCCGAGCCATCCAGCATCGAGAGGCAGCCCGACACGTGGAAGCCGCCGATCGCGACCTGGATGCCGGCCGCGCGGAACGGCCGAGCGATATCCAGCGCGCGCGGGTATTGGTTGGACTGCACACCGACCAGTGCGACCAGACCGAATCCCGCGTGCCTGCGCATCCGGGCGATCAGGCGCGGGATGTCGATGCGTGCGTTCATCTCGTCGATTGCTTCGATGTCGAACGATACATCTCGCCCGAGCACTTGGCGCCGTGCACAATCCTCGGCGATGCCGTAGATCGCGGCGAGCGAATTGGAGGGGATCATCGCGCGCCACCAGCGAATCACATAGCCATCGTCGTCGTAATGCGACGGCTTGAGCAGGATGAGTTGGAATCGCCGAATATCGGCGGGTGGCTGCATTGTCTGTACCTGTCTACCGTAGCCGGTTCATGCGACGGGCTTAAAGCATGATGAGGTCAGGTCGGCCTCACCCTGCTGCAGCTTTCCTTGGTTGAGCGCGTGATGGCCGGGACAAGCCCGGCGGCGCCGCCGGCCACATCGATGTGGCCGATTCATAATCCTTTACTGGCAATCATTTCGCACGGATGCCACAAGAGGGAATCGCTGGCAATGGCCGGCTCGCCTCTTCAGGGCGGCGCGGCGAGGCCGACACATGCGTTCCCTCAGCGCGCCAGCGTCGGCAATCGGTCGTAGCCTTTCCAGCGATAGATCAGCAGCGAGGCAATCCAGCTCGCGGCGAAGATGCCGGCGACGGCGTAGCCGAGGCTCGTCAGGTTATCGTTGAGCGCGGCGACAAGACTCCAGAAGGCGCCGTCGAGGCGAAGCCTGTCGCCGATCAGACCGAGTGTCTCGACGCCGCCGATGAAGATGGCAACGGCCACCGATGCCGCGGTGATGGTGAGGTTGTACCAGAGCTTTCGCAGCGGATCGACAAACGCCCAGCCGTAGGCGCGGACCATCATCACGCTGTCGGTGGTGTCCAAGAGGGACATCCCCGCGGTGAACAGGGCGGGGAAGATCAGGATGTTCCAGAACGACATGCCCTGTGCCGCCTGGGTCGCGGCGATGCCGAGCAGGCCGATCTCGGTCGCGGTATCGAAGCCGAGACCGAACAGGAAGCCGACAGGGTACATGCGCCATGAACGCGTGATGGCGCGGAACAGCGGGCGGAACAACCGGGTCAGCAGGCCGTGGCCGGACAGCAGCGCGTCGAGCGCGGTTTCGCTGACGGTCCCGCCCGCGCGAACGCGGACGAACGCGGCCCAGACGCCGCGCAGGACGAACAGGTTGGCGATGCCGATAACCAGCAGGAACAGCGCCGATGCGACAGTGCCGACGATGCCGCCGAGATCGTGCAGCGCGGCAAGGCGGCTCTGGAAGGCGGTGGCCGTGGCGGCGATGGCGATCGAGGCGAGCACTACAATGGTCGAGTGGCCGAGCGAGAAGAAGAAGCCCGCGGCGTAGGGTGCCCTGCCCTGCTGCATCAGCTTGCGCACGACATTGTCGATCGCCGCGATATGGTCGGCGTCGAACGCGTGGCGCAGGCCGAACACGTAGGCGAGCAGGGCGATGCCGAGCAGCGTCGGACGTTGGGCGAAGGCGGTCCAGGCCCAGAGCCAGGTCGCGAGATTGGCGGCCAGCAGCAGGGCGTAGATCGTCGCCACCTTGGTGCCGGCGCGAGCCGGCATGTCGTCGAACGGATTGGGCATTGGTGGTGTGTTCCCTGCCGGCACATTGTCTGAGCACGCGATTCACGCTTCCGGCGATACCGCCGCCAAGCGATCGCGTGCTATGCGCCTATCGTAAGGAAGCGCTAATCTGCCGACAAACGCAGCGGGGTTCGTTTCGCATGATCACACGACGTGGTGCCGCCACCGGAATGGGCGCGCTGTTGCTGGCGCGGCGCGTGTGGGCGCAGGAGATGCCGAAGCCCGGCAAGCGTGACTGGGCGAAGGAGATACCGGTGATGCGCATCGGGCTGCTTGGCGGGGAGAACGACGCCGACCGGCTGGCCCGCGTCGATGGCTACAGGAAGCTGATGGAGAGCACGTTCGAGGTGCCGCTGAAGCTGCTGGTCGCCGCCGACTATGCCGGGGTGATCCAGGCGTTCGCCGCGAAGCAGCTCGAGACCGCGTATATGAGCCCGTCCGCGTATGCCGCCGCCTGGCTGGCGAGCGACGGCGACGTCGTGCCGCTGGTAGTGACCGAGGAGCAGGACGGCAGCAACTCCTATGTCGCGGTGATGTACACACGCGCCGACAGCGGCATCGGCTCGCTCGCCGACATGAAGGGCCATTCGCTGGCCTGGGCCGATCCGAACAGCGCGTCGGGCTATCTGATTCCGCGCGCCGAGTTCCGCGCGCAGGGGATCGATCCGGAGCCGGGGAAGTATTTCAGCCGCACCGGCTTTGCCGGCGGCCACGAGCAGGCGGTGGTGGCGGTGCTGAACCACCAGTACGAGGCGGGCGTCACCTGGACATCGGGCATCGGCGACCCGGCGCAGGGCTACACGCGCGGCGCGCTGCGGATGATGGTGGACAAGCACATGCTGGACATGAAGGACCTGCGCATCATCTGGAAGTCGCGGCCGATTCTGAACGGGCCGCTGACCGTGCGGAAGAGCACGCCGGCGAGCTACCAGGCCGACATGCTGGCGTTCCACCTGGCGCTGCCGGCGGCGTATCCGGACATCTATCACACGTTCGACATGGGCAGCGGCAAGGGCTGGGTGCCGGTGAAGCACGAGGACTTCCAGGTGTTCATCGACATGCTGCAGCAGGAGGCGGCGCAGCGGCGGCACCGGTGAGCGGCGGCGCCCTCGTCGAGTCCGCGTTCGTCGCGCGCCGCCGGGCGCGGGTTGTTTCCGGGCTTGGTGTGGCATCGGTGCTGTGCGCGGCGCTGCTGCTGTCGGCGTGGGTGTCGGAGGCGTATCCGTCCTCGCTGATCGCCGGCGCGCCGCGGATCGGCGAGTATTTCGCCAAGCTGGTGCCCGATCTCTCTCCGCCGGTGCTGTTCGCGGGGACCGGGACGCAGGGGTCGGTCGCCTACTGGATGTACAGGCTGGACATCTGGCTGTGGCTCTTGTTCGAAACCAGCCAGATGGCGGCGCTGGCGACGCTCGGAGGGGCGGCGGTGGCGCTGCTGCTGTGCTTTCCGGCGGCGCGCAACCTGGCGCCGAACCGCGCGGTGTATCTCGTGTTTCGGCGGTTCCTGGAGCTGTTCCGCTCGGTGCCGGACATCGTCTATGCGCTGATCCTGGTGTGGACGTTCGGTGTGGGGCCGCTGGCCGGCATCCTGGCGATCGCGCTGCACACCGTGGGGGCGCTGGGCAAGCTGTTCGCCGAGGTGGTGGAGAACGCGGCGATGGGGCCGTGGGATGCAATGCGCGGCGCCGGCGCGAACTGGGCGAAGTGCGTGCGCTTCGGCATTCTGCCGCAGGTGCTGCCGAACTTCCTGTCCTATGTGCTGCTGCGCTTCGAAATCAACGTGCGCGGGGCGACGGTGATCGGGTTCGTGGGCGCCGGCGGAATCGGGCAGGAGCTGTATACGGTCATCAGCTTCAACTACTACCAGGAGATCGGCGCGATCGTGGTGCTGATCGTGCTGGCGGTCAGCGCGATCGACCTGACGTCGGAGTGGCTGCGCAGGCGAGCCATATACAAATGAAACCGCGGATGCACGCAGATGCACACGGATGGCCGCCGAGGCCTATCTGTGTTCATCCGTGTTCATCCGTGGTTGCATAGTTCTTCGTGTCCGACGCGGCGGACATTGCCGACCTTCGCACGCGCTTTCCGCGGGCGTTCGGTGCTCCGCCGCTCAGGCGCGCGCTGCGATGGTTCGGCGCGTTGCTCTTCACTGCCTGGCTGGTCGCGCTGTGTGCCTGGTTCGACATCACGCCGGCGCGGCTCACGCGCGGTGTATCGGGGCTGCTCGTCATCCTGCGCCAGATGATCCCGCCCGCCCCGGGCGCGCAGTGGCAGGATATCCTGCAAGGCTTGGCGCAGAGCGTGGCGATGGCGTTTCTCGGCACCTTCGTCGCCGCCGTGGTGGCGCTGCCATTGGGCTTTCTCGGCGCGCGCAACGTGGTGGTGAACGCGCTGACGCATTTCTCGATCCGCCGCGTGTTCGATGGTTTTCGCGGCGTCGATCAGCTCATCTGGGCGCTGGCTTTCGTGCGCGCGGTAGGGTTGGGGCCGCTCGCCGGGGTGATGGCGATCGCGGCGGCGGATATCTGCATGCTGGCGAAGCTGTTTGCCGAGGCGATCGAGAACGCCGATGCGCGGCAGACCGAGGCGGTGACGGCAGCCGGCGGCACACGGCTGATGGTGATTCGCTTCGGGCTGTTGCCGCAGGTGCTGCCGGTGCTGCTGGCGCAGGTGCTGTACGCGTTCGAAAGCAATACGCGGAGCGCGGCGATACTGGGCGTGGTGGGGGCGGGCGGCATCGGGCTGCAGATCGCCGAAAGGATCAAGGTGCGCTACTGGGACGAGGTGTCGTTCATCATCATCCTGATCCTGCTGACCGTGGCGGCGATCGATCAGGTGTCGGCGCGGGTGCGGCGGCGGCTGATCGGGTGAGCGTCACGACGGGTCCTCCAGCACTCTGCGCAGGAAATCCCGCACCTGCATCTCCGCATCGCGTGCGGCAGCTTCGTCGTATTCCATCGAATGTCCGAGATAGCGGGTTGGCGGTAAGCGATAATCGAAGCCGTGCCTTGCTTCGGGATAGAGGACAAGGTGGATCGGCATCCGCGATGACGCCTCGCGCCGTGTTCCGATATCGCTTTCATGGGCGGCCAGCTTTCGGCACTGCGCAGCGGACGCCCAGTCATCGCGCTCACCGATCAGGATCAGCGCCGGGGCGGTAAGGGCGCCGGTGCTGGCGCCGCAGTCTGGGTAGTAAGCGACGATCGCGTGAACACTCGCCTGCTCGGCGCGGCGGACGGCGCGTTCTTCCACGGCGGCGAGAGCTGCCGTCCCGCCCATCGACCAGCCCATGATTGCCATCCTGGCACTGGCCACAAAGCTCTGTTCGCTCAGATAGCGCAGCGCGGCATAGGCATCGAGCATCTCGGCGGCGGCACCGATGCCGGCACTTCCACTGCACATATTGGCATCACCCAGGCTATCCAATGCCAAGCCGACATAGCCCCAGGTTCTCAGGGTCGTGGCCGCGGCCGTATCGTGTCCGGTGAACCCGGGGCAGCCATGCAGCAGCACCACGGCGGGGAAACGGCCGGCCCCGTCCGGACGGGTCAAGAACCCGAGCAGTGGCGGCGTGCCGTTCCTGCCCGCAGGGGAGGCGGAAGCACGATGCGGCGCGACCTGCACGAGTTCGTCGGCGCGGCTTTGCGATTCGCCGGCCAATGCTGCAAGCGACAGCAGGACGGCAGCGGCGGCGTGGACGAAACTCATCAGACGTGTGTTCCGTCCTCGCCCAGGTTCAGGTCGATCCGCAGCTTCAGCATCAGCGGGGTCTCCGGGTGGTCCGCCAGCACCACGCCCGGCACCGCGCCGCCGATGTGCACGCCGTGCCTGGTATCGATCGCCAGATCCGATCCGAGGAAGTCGAAATACACCTCTGCCCCGTTCGGCCAGGCGGTCACCGGGAAGCCCGGTTGGCCGGTGTGGCAGAGCTTGTTCACCACGCCCTGCACCACCTTGTGGACCTTCAGCAACTCGGCGCGGCCGGTCAGTTCCAGGAACATCCGGCGATAGAATTCGCGCAGAACCGGCAGCCCGCCGCGCAGCACCATCGATGACACAACCGGGTTGCGCAGCAGTTGCTCATCGGGCGGGGCGAACAGTTCCAGCCGCGCACGGTTGTAGCCTGAATCGGCGATGCGGACCGGGCCCTCGCAGAACAGGGAAAGGCCGAGCGTCTTGCCGAGAAACGGATCGCGCGGGAACACCGCGCGCACGTTGTCGATGAGCAGCGCCTGGCCCGGCGGTGTCGCCGTGGCCGAGACCCGGTCCAACACCTGGCTCAGGTAGAAATGCGCGACATTCTCCGCGATGGCGAGCTCGGTCGCGGGCACGACGTAAGGGGTGCAGCCGTAGCGGCCGAGGATGGCCAGCTCGTCCTGGTCGAAGTCGCCGATGCAGTGCACCGCGACCGACGGGCTGACGCAGCGCAGGCTGCCGAGAAACAGATGCAGCCAGCCCGCATCGCGCTGGCGGAGATAGAATGCGAGCACGGCGTCGCCGCCCGACGATGGTACTTCCGGAGCCGGCACGGTCGCACCCGTCCGGGGCAGCCAGGCGCCGGACAGCGGGCGCATGTGGACCACGTAATTGTGGATCGCCTGGTCGATCGACCCAGCGATCGGCCCGGTGCGTCCGGCGACCTGGTGGGTCATTGCCGTGAGATAGCGCAGCATGCCGGAGCGCGTGGCGATGGTGGTGTCGGGATTCGAGAGAACGCAATCGCGGACATTGTGTGCGACGGCTTCGCCATACGCCTGCACCATCGCGTCGTGCACGGCGGGCGTGTCGCCGATCCGGTTCCGGGTCGCGGTATAGACGATGTCGGCCGGCAGCGGTGTCGCGAACGGATCGGCCTCGAACACCATGTCCGACGGATCGATCAGCAGCACATTGGCGTAGCGTTCGCCATGCCGCAGCAGGAAATCCAGATAGCTGAAGTAGCGGCTCGCCTTGGCCGCCATGCGCGGCTGTGCCGATGGTGCGCTGCGCTCGACCATGACGCCGAGAGCGCGAAGCCGGCGGATGGTTTCCGCGGCAACGTCTCGCACCAGCAGGCCAATATCGCCGGCGAAGCCCGTGCCGCGCAGCGAGGCGACGAACGGCTCGAGCCGGCGCATCGGCAGCGCCGTGCAGGCAGCCAGGACGAGGTTCTTCGAGCCATTCATGCCCGCAGCCTACATCCGCCGCATCAGTTCCGCACGGCATGCCTCCTTGTCCGCGGCGCAGCCGCCGTCGCGCCACCACTGGCGGACGGCGCGCAGCAGGTTGCCGACGCGGGGGCCCTCTGGCTCCCCGAGTGCGAGCACATCGCGGCCTTCGAGCGGGAACACGGGACGCGGCATGGCGGCGAGCCGCGCACGCAGCGCCACCCAGTCCGGCGCCGCGCCACCGGCCAGCCAGGTGCGGCCGATCAGCGGCTCGGCCGGCTCGTCAGCGAGCAGCCGGCGCAGGGCCGGATCCTCGTCGCCGGGCCGCGGCACGGGACCGCGCCGCAGCGCGGCGAGGCGGTCGCGGTCGGCCGCGGAGAGTCGCAGCCGGGCCGCGAGCGCCGCGGCATCGCCGGTCAGGAGGGCGGCAAGCCGCAGGATCGGGTCGGCCGGCGCGCCAGCCTCGACCAGCGAGGCGAGAGGCGCGGGATCGCTGCCCTCGGGAAGCACGGCCGGCAGCACGCCAAGCTCGCCCATCAGCGCGACCGCCGCGCGCGGGTCGGGCGCGGCGAGGATGCGCGCCAGCTCGCCCCAGACCCGCTCCGCCGAAAGCCGGGCGAGGCCTGGCACGCCGGCGCGGACCGCCGCCAGCGCGGCGGGGTCGGCGGCGGAGCCCGCGTAACCGGCGAAGAAGCGGAAGTAGCGCAGGATGCGCAGGTAGTCCTCGGCGATCCTGGTCGCTGGATCGCCGACAAATCGCACGATGCCAGCCCGCAGGTCGGCGATGCCGCCGAAATAGTCGAACACCTCGCCCAGGCGCGTCATCGACATGGCGTTGATGGTGAAGTCGCGCCGGGCGGCATCGGCACGCCAGTCCTCGGTGAAGGTCACGACGGCGTGCCGCCCGTCGGTCTCCACGTCGCGGCGCAACGTGGTGATCTCGAACCCCCGTCCGTCCGCGACCGCGGTTACCGTGCCGTGCTCCAACCCGGTGGGCACGGCGCGGATACCCGAGGCTTCCAGTGCCTTGGCGACCGCTTCGGGGGTGAGGGGCGTGGCCAGATCGATCTCGGCGACCGGGCGGCCGGCCAGGGTGTCGCGCACGGCGCCGCCGACCACGCGCGCCTCGGGCAGCGCGGCCAGCACCGCGGCGAGGCCCGGGTCGGCCAGGAACGCGGGGGGCGGGATGCGAAGGGCGGGGAGGTCGGTCGGTGCGCCGCTCATGGTCGCTTGTTCTCTCACTCAGGGGGGCGGCGCGGCGTGGCCTGAGACGATCTTCCCGTCCTGCAGCCGGGCTGGTTCGTAGGTGGCGCCTGGCGGCAGGGCATCGTCCTGGCTGAGCCAGATCAGGGCGCCCGCCAGTAAAGCGAGCACGCAGGCGGCGATCGCGACGACACGGGCCGGGGGGCCGCTCTCGGCCGCCATGAAGCGCCAGACAACAAACAGAACGAACGGCGCCAGGAACAGCGCCAGCTCAGCCAGTCGCAGCATGCGGCTCCAGCGCCCGCAGCTTCTGCGCCAGATGCACCAGGATTGCCGCCGTCGCACCCCAGATGTAGTGCTCGGGGTGGGGCCATACCCAATACTCACGCCAGACGCCGCGCACGTGGTGGCGCTGGCGCTTCGGCGCATCGGGATCGAGCAGTGTCGCGATGGGGAATTCGAACACCGCCTCCACCTCGTCCGGCGCGGCGCGCAGCGAGAGCCCCGGCGGCAACAACGCAAGCACCGGGGTGATGCGATAGCCGGTGCCGGTCACGTAATCGGCCATCCGCCCGACAATCTCCACCCGCGACGGATCGAGCGCGACCTCCTCGCGGGCCTCGCGCAGCGCGGCCGCCTCGGGGTCCGGGTCACTGGCGTCGATGCGGCCGCCCGGAAAGCTCACCTGGCCGCCGTGCCTGTTCAGGTGTGCGTTACGCTTGGTGAGCAGGATGGCGGGCGGCGAGCCGAGAATGACCGGCACCAGTACCGCCGCCGGGATCGGCGGGCGGTCGAGCACCTCCAGCACATCGTCGCCGTGCGCGACCTGGCCCGGCAGCGGTTCGGCGACAATCGCGCCCAGGCGGGCGCGCAACTCGGCGGCCGTCATCGTGTCGGGGTCATTCCTCGCCCGGAGGCAGCTCTCCTAGCGAGAAGAACCGGCCGCGGCTCCAGACACCCAGCATACGCCGGCAGCCCACCCATTCAGGCACCGCGAGCGCCACCAGCTCGTAGTAGACGGCGCGGTTGATGCGGGCCTCAATGCCTTGGCGCACCAGGATGTACGGCGTCGGCTCGCAGGTGAGCAGGTCGTGGGCGACCCTGATCGGATGGTCGGGCCCGGCGGTCACCACCTGATCGACGTTGGTGCGGAACGACAGGGTCTGCTGCCGGCCGTCACCTACCCAGTCGAGCTCGACGGCGACAAACGGTGCGTCCTCGACCTGGATACGGCCGCGCTCGGCCGGGGTTTCCAGCCAGAAGGAACCGTCGGCCTCGCGTTTCAACACGCCGGAGAACAGGCAGACCAGCTCCTTGCGCTGGATCGGGCTGCCCCGATACATCCAGGTGCCGTCGCGCTTGATGAGGAATGGCAGGTCGCCGCAGTTGACCGGCACACGGCGGGGGCGCGTACGCGCCGAGTGGCAAACGGTCCCGGGAATCGGCTCGGCCAGGGCCGCGGCTCGGGAAAGCGGCGCTGGAGAACTGGCCTCGTTCACGTCTCCGTCTCCATCCCTGCCGGTCTTTAATCCATGGCGCCGATATAGGAAGCATCCCCCGGCACGTGAAAGTGCTTATATGGAAGCTTGGTAAGTTTTCTCCGGAGTGCACCGCTGTATGTCGGCAAGTATGGCCAGCCCGCAACAAGGCGCGATCGACGCCACCACGATCCTGTCGGAGGTCGAAGCGCTGGGCGCGCGCATCGGCCGGGTGCGGACAGCAATCGGCCGGGTGATCTTCGGACAGGACGAGGTGGTGGATCAGACGCTGATCACGCTGCTGTCCGGCGGACACGCGTTGCTGGTCGGGGTGCCGGGCCTGGGCAAGAGCCGGCTGGTGGAGACGTTGGGCGCGGTGCTCGACATGGCGACCAAGCGGGTGCAGTTCACGCCCGACCTGATGCCGGCCGACATCATCGGCAGCGAGGTGCTGGACGAGACCGACGGCCGGCGCAGCTTCAGGTTTCTGCCTGGCCCGGTGTTCTGCCAGTTGCTGATGGCGGACGAGATCAATCGCGCGAGCCCGCGGACTCAGTCGGCGCTGCTGCAGGCGATGCAGGAGCAGCGCGTCGCGGTGGCGGGTGTCGAGCACGGGCTGCCGCGGCCGTTCCATGTGCTGGCGACGCAGAACCCGATCGAGCAGGAAGGCACGTACCCGCTGCCGGAGGCGCAGCTCGACCGGTTCCTGTTGGAGGTCGATGTCGGCTATCCGGCGCTGGAGGCGGAACGGACCATGCTGCTGGCGACCACGGGCGTGGCGGATGCGCCGCCGCAACAGGCGATGACCGCCGAGGAGCTGCGGGCGGCGCAGGCGCTGATCCGGCGGGTGCCGGTGGGCGAGAAGGTGGTGGACGCCATTCTGTCGCTGGTGCGCGGCGGCCGGCCGGAGAGCAGCGAGGACGACATGGTGCGGCGCCATGTGGCGTGGGGGCCTGGGCCGCGCGCGGCCCAGGCGCTGATGCTGGCGTCGCGCGCGCGTGCCCTGTTGGGCGGGCGGCTGGCGCCCAGTATCGACGACGTGGTGGCGCTCGCGCGGCCGGTGCTGCGGCATCGCATGGCGCTGAATTTCTCGGCCCGGGCGGACGGGGTGGTGCTGGCCGACGTGATCGACCGGCTGGTCGAGCAGCTTGCCTAGCGGCTCGGCTCACGCTGCGGCGGAAGCCAGGCGCGCCGAGGCGCTCGGGGCACGGCTGCCGCCGCTACTGGTGGCGGCGGAGCGGGTGGCGGCGACCGTGGCCCAAGGGGTGCATGGGCGGCGCCGGGTGGGACAGGGCGACAGCTTCTGGCAGTTCCGCCGCTTCGTCGCCGGCGACCCGATTGCGCGCATTGACTGGCGGCAATCGGCGAAGTCGGGCCGGCCGGTGCCGGACGGCTGGTTCATCCGCGAGACCGAGTGGGAGGCGGCGCAGACCGTCTGTCTGTGGCGCGACACCTCGGCCTCGATGCGCTGGCGTTCGCGCGCCGCCGCGGTGGAAAAGCGCGAACGCGCCGGCCTCTTGCTGCTGGCGCTCGCGTCGCTGCTGCTGCGCGGTGGCGAGCGGGTGGCATTGATCGCCCCTGGGATCGCCCCTGGGATCGCCGCTGGGATCGCGCCCGGCGCGCGGCCGGTCTCGGGCCGCGCCGGGCTTGACCGGCTGGCGGAGACGTTGGGCGCGCAGGCGAGCGACGACGCGGGCCTGCCGCCGCAGGTGCCGGTGCCGCGGCATGCGCGGGTGGTGCTGTTCGGGGATTTCCTTTCTCCGCTCGAGGAGATCCAGGCGGCGGTCGGCCGGCTCGCGGGGATCCCGGTGAGCGGTTACCTGTTGCAGATACTTGATCCGGCCGAGGCCGATCTGCCGTATAGTGGCCGCATTCGCTTCCGCGGATTGGAACGCGAGGGCGATACGTTGATCCCCCGCGTGGAGGGTGTGCGCGAGGAATATGGCCGGCGCCTGGCCGCGCAACAGGAGGGTTTGGCGGCGATCTGCTCGGCCGCCGCATTCGGCTTTGCGATCCACCGCACCGATCATTCGCCGGAAACGGCCTTGCTCGGGCTTTATACGGCTTTGACTGCCCGATGATATTCGCCGCGCCTTGGATTCTGCTCGCATTGCCCGCCCTGCCGCTTTTGTGGTGGCTGCTTCGCGTCACTCCCCCGGCGCCGCGCAGCGAGAACTTCCCGGCGATCCGGCTGCTGATGGGGCTGCATGCCCGCGAGGAGACGCCGGCGCGCACACCGTGGTGGCTGCTGCTGCTGCGCATGGTTGCGGCGACCTTGGTGATCGTCGCGCTGGCGCGGCCGGTGCTGGATGCGGGCTCGATCCTGCCGGGTTCGGGCCCGGTGCTGCTGGTGGTGGACAATGGCTGGGCGGCGGCCGGCGACTGGCCGCGGCGAATGCAGGCGGCCAATACGGTGTTGGATCGCGCCGAGCGCGCCGGGCGCCAGGTCGCGCTGCTCGCGACGGCGCCGGACGAGACGGGCGCCGCACCGCAGGCGACCGCGCCGCTGCCGGTCCCTGACCTCCGCCCGAGACTGGCGGCGCTACATCCTGAGCCGTGGCCGCCGGATCGCACGACCGCCGCGGCGGCGCTGGCTGCCTGGCACCGACCCGGAACGGCGGTGGTCTATCTCGGCGACGGCCTGACACATGGCGGGGATTTCTCTGGCTTCGCGGCGGCATTGGCGCAGACAGGAACGGTGACCGAGCTGCGCAGCCGGACGGCGCCTGCGCGGTTGCTGCTGCCACCGCGGAACGAAGCGGACCGGCTGGTGGCCCGGGTGTCTCAGGCCCCGCAGCCGCTGGCAAGCCAGGCGGCCGTGCTGGCCCAAAGTGGCGACGGTCGCACCTTGGCGCGCGCCGTCGTTGACCTGCCAGCCGGGGCCAGCGAGGCTACCGCCGCGATCGCCCTGCCCCCTGAACTGCGCAACCGGCTGAACCGCCTGGTGCTGGAAGGTCCGCCGAGCGCGGGGTCCGTCGTGCTGCTGGACGAGCGGTGGCGCCGGCGGCCGGTCGGCTTGCTGGCCGGCGACCTTGCCACCGCCGACACCCCATTCGCTGGCTCGCTCTACTACCTGCGCCGGGCGCTGCTACCCTACACCGAGGTGCGCGAGGCGGACCTGGCGACGCTGCTGAAACGCGAGGTGTCGGTGCTGATCCTGGCCGATCGGCCGCTGCCGAGGGGCGCCGAGAGGGACGCGCTGACGAAGTGGGTGGAACAAGGCGGGCTGCTGATCCGCTTCGCCGGTCCGCGCACGGCGGAGCAACCGATCGGCGAGACTGACCCGCTGATGCCGGTCAAGCTGCTGGGCGGCGACCGGCAGCTTGGCGGCGCGCTGTCCTGGGCCGAACCGGCCGGCGTGGCGCAATTCAGCGCCAGCTCGCCGTTTGCCGGCCTGACCGTGCCGGACGAGGTCAGGGTGAGCCGGCAGGTGCTGGCCGAGCCATCCGCCGACCTCGCCAGCCACACCTGGGCGGCACTGGCCGACGGGACCCCGCTGGTGACCGAGGCGGCGCGCGGGGCGGGCCGGATCGTCCTGTTCCACGTGACCGCCAATGCCGACTGGTCCAACCTGCCGCTGTCCGGGCTGTTCGTGGACATGCTGCGCCGGCTGGTGGCGCTGTCGGTGGGGGTGGCTCCGACATCGGACAACACGGTACTGGCGCCGGCCGAGACGCTCGATGGCTACGGCCTGCTGTCGGAGCCGCCACAGGCCGCCACCGGGTTGCCGGCGAGCGAGATCGCCAGCACCGTCGCCTCACCGCGACACCCGCCCGGCTTGTACGGACCGGAGAACGGGCGCCGGGCGCTGAACCTGTCGGCCAGCCTGCCGGCGCCGGAGGCGGCCCCGGCGGTGGCGGGCGCCCGGATCGAGGACTACGCTGCCGCCGTTCCCGAACACGCGCTCGGGCCGCCGCTGCTGGCGGCAGCCGTCCTGCTGCTGGCGCTCGACCTGCTGATCGCGCTGGGGCTGCGGGGTTTGCTGCGGCCGGGCAGGGTGGGGGCGGCCGTCCTGCTGGCGGGTTTGATGGCCGTGCCGGGGGCGCACGCGCTGGAAACCGACACCAACCCGGCGCTGGCCACGCGGCTCGGTTACATTGTCACCGGCGACGGCCAGTTGGACCAGGTGTCGCGCAGCGGGCTGGAGGGCCTGTCGGAATACGTCAACCGCAGGACGGCCGCGACGCTGGTGGAGCCCGACGCGGTCGAGCCCGGCAAGACCGACCTCAGCTTCTATCCGCTGCTCTATTGGCCGATCGCCTCCGATGCGCAGCCGCTGTCGACGGACCAGGCGGCGGCGTTGAACGACTACATGAGCCGCGGCGGGATCATCCTGATCGACACGCGGGATTCCGGTTCGGGTGCCGGGTTCGCGCCGGGTGCCGAGGCGGCGTTGCAGCGGGTGGCGCAAGGCCTGGTGGTGCCGCCGCTGGCGCCGCTCACCACCGAGCACGTGCTGGCGCGCGCCTTCTACCTGTTGCAGGATTTCCCGGGGCGCTACACCGGCGACACGGTCTGGGTGCAACGCGATCAGGACCGGGCCAACGACAGCGTCAGTCCGGTGATCATCGGCGGCAACGACTGGGCCGCGGCCTGGGCGGTGGACGATGCCGGACGCAATCCATACGCGGTGATACCGGGCGGGTCGCGGCAGCGGACGCTCGCCTATCGGTTCGGGGTCAATCTCGTGATGTACGCGCTGACCGGCAACTACAAGGGCGACCAGGTGCACGTGCCGGCGATATTGCAGAGGCTTGGGCAGTGAGGGCGGCGGGGCCCCCTCCCGCCATCCCCCTCCCGCGAGGGGAGGGGGGGTCTACGTAGATGCATCCCGTCGAGGCGATCGCCGCGCTGCGGTTCGAACCACTGCTGCCGATTGGGGTGATCGCGGCGCTGGCTGCGCTGGCGCTGCTGATCGTGGCGCTGGCGGCGTTCCGCCGGGCGCGCGGCACCGCCTGGCGGCTCGCCGCCTTCGCCGTGCTGCTGCTGTGGCTTGCCGGCCCGCGACTTGTGCAGGAGAGCCGCGAGAATCTGCCGGACGTCGGGCTGCTGGTGCTTGATCAGACCGCGTCGATGCAGGTGGGTGAGCGGGGGCGACTGGCCGAGGCGGCACGCGCCGCGCTGAGCCAGGAGGCCGCAAAGCTGCCCGACCTCGAGCTGCGCACTGTCACCGTGCCGGAGAGCGGCGATGCCGGCACGCGCCTGTTTGCCAGCATCGACCGGGCGATGGCCGACATCCCACGGTCGCGTTTCGCCGGGACGATCGCCATCACCGACGGTCAGGTGCACGACATCCCCGAGGCCGCTCCCGGCGGCGCGCCGCTCAATGTGCTGATCCCGGCGGCGGGCGAGGAAACCGATCGGCGGCTGCGCGTCATCGAGGCGCCGAGTTACGGGATCGTCGGGAAGTCGGTTACCTTGCGGGTGGCGGTAGAGGACCTGGGGGTGGCGCACCCCACGCCGTCAGCCAATCTGACGATCCGGCGGGACGGCGAGCCGCCGCGCGTCGAGAGCGTGCCGATCGGCGCCGAGCAGCGGATCGAGGTGCCGATCACCCGTGCCGGCCCGACGGTCGTGGAGCTGTCCGCGAGCCCGTTGCCCGGCGCGGTCAGCAATATCAACAACCGCGCGGTGGTCGAGATCAACGGCGTACGCGACCGCCTGCGGGTGCTGCTGATCTCGGGTGAACCGCATCCGGGCGAGCGCACCTGGCGGCGCCTGCTGAAGGCCGATCCCTCGGTTGATCTGGTGCACTTCACCATCCTGCGTCCGCCCGAGAAGGACGACCTGACGCCGCTGAACGAGCTGGCGCTGATCGCCTTTCCGGTGCGCGAGCTGTTCCTGGACAAGATCAACGAGTTCGATCTGATCATCCTCGACCGTTTCCAGAACCGCGGGCTGTTGCCGATGCCGTACATCGCCAACATCGCGGAGCATGTGCGGGCGGGGGGTGCGTTGCTGCTGAGTGTCGGGCCGGAGTTCTCCGGTGCTTCCAGCCTGGCGGCGACACCGATCGGCCAGGTGCTGCCGGGGGGCCCTGCCTCGATCAGTGCCGTGGTGGATGGGCAGTTCCGGGCGAGGGTCACCGATCTCGGCCAGCGCCATCCGGTGACGGAGGGTCTGGCCGGGGCCAATCCCCCCACCGATCCGAACGCCGCCCCGGACTGGGGATCGTGGTACCGCCGCATTCAACCGGCGGACGTGCACGGCGAGGCGCTGCTGGGCACGCGCGACGGCCAGCCGCTGCTGCTGCTGGACCGGGTCGGCAAGGGGCGGGTCGCACTGCTGCTGTCCGACCAGATCTGGCTCTGGTCGCGCGGCCACCAGGGCGGCGGCCCGCAGGCGGAACTGCTGCGCCGCGTGGCGCACTGGCTGATGCAGGAGCCGGAGCTGGAAGAGAACGCGCTGACCGCGCATGTCGCCGACGGCAAGCTGTCGGTCGAGCGGCGCTCGACCGATCCGTCGCCGCCTGGCCAGGTGACGGTGACCGATCCCGACGGCAAGACCCAGACCCTGACGCTGCGACCGGTGACACCGGGGACAGCACGAGCCTCGCTGGCGGCGCCGACGCCTGGGGTGTGGCAGGCGAGCGACGGGTCGCGCAGCGCGTATGCCGCGGCGGGCGCGGCCAATCCGCTGGAATTCGCCGATCTGCGGGCCACCGCGAGTTTGCTGCGGAAGCTGGCGCGCACCTCTGGCGGCGGGGTGCACTTTATCGGCAGCGGCAAGCCGGGGGCGCCGCCGGATGTGCCGGTCCTGCGCCGGACCGAGCCCGACCGGTCGGCGGCGGGCGGCTCGTGGATCGGGCTGGAGCGGCGGCACGACCATGTGGTGACCGGCATTGCGTCGCTCACCCTGTTGCCGTCCTGGGCAGCACTGCCGCTGATGCTGGGGCTGATCGTGCTGGCGTGGCGGCGCGAGGGGACCTGACCCGGCCTTCCGGCCAGCCTCTCGGCCTCACCATTAACATCGTTCGCTCCCTGGTCCCCTTTCCAGGGGGGGCGCTCGTTGCCGATTTTGCGATAGGCAGCTATCGAGCCTTGCCTCAGGGTGCCGGCATCTTCTGCCCGACCGGGAGCGAGCACCATGAGCACGGCCAACGCAAACACCACCGCGGCGGTGCGCCGCCGTTCGCTCTTGGCCGTTGCCGTGGCAGCGCCTGCGTTGCTTTCGGTCGCCTCGAATTCCGCGGCACAGGAGGCAGCACAATCGCTGCCGTCGTGGAACGATGGGCCCGGCAAGCAAGCAATTCTCGACTTTGTTCGCGCGACCACTGACCAATCGAGCAGGTCCTTCGTCCGACCCGAGGATCGGATTGCCACGTTCGACCAGGACGGCACGCTGTGGGTCGAGCATCCCGTCTATACCCAGGCAATGTTTGCCCTGGACCGCGTGCATGCAACGGCCTCGCACCATCCGGAGTGGAAGAGCCGTGAACCCTTCAAGGCCGTGCTCAGCAACGATATGGGAGCGATCGCCAGGTTCTCGGAACGCGACTGGGCCGAAATCGTCTTTCTTACGCACAGTGGTATGAGCCAGGCGGAGTTCCAGAATGTTGTCCGGCAGTGGCTGGCCTCCGCGCGCCATCCGCGGTTCAAGCGGCCTTACGTCGAGCTGACCTACCAGCCGATGCGCGAGGCGATGGAGCTTTTGCGGGCCAACGGATTCAGGACCTACATCGTCACTGGCGGCGGACAGGACTTCGTGCGCGCTTACGCCGACAAAGTCTATGGAGTTCCGCCGGAGCAGGTTATCGGTTCCCTGCTGGCAGTCAGATACGAAATAAAGAACGGTGTACCGGAGCTGATGCGATTGCCCAAGATGCTGTTCGACGACAACAACGCCGGCAAGGCGATCGGTATTGATTTTTTCGTCGGCAAGCGCCCGTATGCTTCCTTCGGCAATTCCACCGGCGATCGGCAGATGCTGGAATGGACCGGCGCCGGCGATGGTGCGCGGTTGAAGATGCTGGTGTATCACGACGATGCGCAGCGCGAATACGCTTATGGCCCCGCGGGAGGGTTGCCGGACACGCACGTGGGCACCTTCAACCAGTCACTGCTGGACGAAGCGCATGCCAAGGGATGGGTGGTAATCAGTATGAAGAATGATTGGAAGCGGGTCTTCAGCTTCGACTAGAGAGGTGGTTCCTTCAGCGCTCAGCCGGACATCAGCTCTGCAACGCCCCACCCCGCGCTCGTCGTGTCGCAGACACGACTTCGGCACAATACCGCTTCGCATAAGTCGAGTCTCATGTTGCGCGGCATCAGACCGACCGATCAGCGTCGGCCTCGGCCCAATCAAGCTCCTCCTCGATGCGATGGAATGCATCGTCGCCGATACGTTGCTCGCGGCGCAGCGCCGCGAGGCGGGCACGTTCGGACGCCAGGGCGATGCGCCGTAACGCACGGGCGCCGGTTGGGTCCCCAGCCTGATCCCCCGGCGGCGCACAGGCCTCCAGGCGCGCTCGGTATTCCCGCACCAACAGATGGCGAGCCTCCGCATCGCGGTTCCCATCGGCAGATGCGGCGAGTGCGTTCAGCGCGGCCTGCGCGGTTTCGGCACGGGCGAGCGACACCTCGGCCTCGACCCTTTGGTCCGACGGAAGCGCAAGGTGGGACAGAAGTGGACGCAATGTCAGCCCCTGTAGCACGAGGGTGCCCAAGACCACGCCGAAGGCAGCAAATACGATCAGATCCCGCTGCGGAAAGCCGTTCGGCAGCGCCAGCGCCGCCGCCAGTGTGACGATGCCGCGCATGCCGCACCAGGAGATCACGACCGCATTCTGCGCGCTGGGGGGTGGCATCGGCCAGCGCGTGTGCGCGCCCGGCTGGCGCTGCTTCCATCGGCTGCCCGCGTAGTAGCCGATCACCCACACGACGCGGACCGCGATGGTTACCGCGAGCACTGCTAACGCAAACCCTGCGTAGCGACCGATATCGCCGCCCAGGCGTGCGAGAATGCCGCGCAGTTGCAGGCCCACCAGGATGAAGGCGAGCACGTTGAGCACGAAGACAGCCACGTCCCACACGGCGTAGATGGCGCGTCGCTGGCGCGCGCCGGTGCGCTCCGGCGCGAACCGCGCGAGGGTGGCTGCGTAAGCGACCATTGTGAGGACGGGGGAGAGGCCGAGCGCATCGGCGAGCAGCCACACTCCGAATGTGCCGAGGAATCCGAGCACCACGCTCGCCACCTCGTCCTGCACATGCCCGATCGCGGCCATGTACCCTCGGGCGAGCACGATGCCCAGTGCCACACCAGCGCCGGCCGCCACAGCTTGTGCGGGTATCGTCCAGGCGGCGACGCCGCCGGCCGCGGCGCCCACGGCCAGCCGATACAGCAGCAGCGCCGAGGCATCATTGAGCAGGCTCTCGCCTTCCAGGATCACCAGCACCCGGTGGGGAAGGTGGACCTGGCGCAGCATCGCCGCGGCTGCCGCGGCGTCCGGGGGTGCCACGATGGCGCCGAGTGCCACCGCGGCGGCCCATGGCAGGGATGGCTCCAGAGAACGCGCAACCGCGGCTACGGCGAGCACCGTCAGCACCACCGCGCCGAGAACCAGCCCGCCGACAGGCGCCCAATTCTCCCGGAGGTCGCGCAGGCTTGCGTCGTAGGCGGCATCCAGCAGCACGGGGGCGACAAACAGGGCGAGCGCCAGGTCCGGGTCCAGTGCCGCCTCCGGCGTGCCAGGGATAAAGGCGAGCCCGGCGCCGGCCAGTGCGAGCAGCGTTGGCCAGGGCACCCCCAATCGAGGCGCGAGCAGCGCGAGGCCGACACCCCCAAGCAGCAATGCCAGCACGAATTCGAAAAGAGCCATCCCTCCCACCTGCCATCATGGTCGCGCCACTCCAAGCGCGCAGGCACCCTTCCCTTCGTGCCGGACTTTGGCCGAGCTTTGGCGGCAGCAGCGGACGCTTGAGATTACACCCGGCGTTAAGCCGCAGCGGCCGATACTGCGGCCTTTGGCGGATGCGGAGGTGGCTGGTGGGTATCGCGCTGCGGCGTGAGCGGCTGCGGGCCGCGCTGACCGAGATGGAGGCCGGTCAGGGCGAAGCGGCCGAGCGGATCTGCCGCGGACTGCTCGGGCGGGATACGGCCGACACCGAGGCGTTGCTGCTGCTTGGGCTGGCTCTGGGGATCGAGGGCAAGGCAGAGGAGGCGGCACCGTTTCTGAACCAGGCGGGAGGCGCGCGCGCCCAGTTCGCGCATCCCTGCGCCGATCTCGCGGCTTTGCTGATCGCGCAGGGCAAGGCGACGCTGATCGTGCCGCAATACCGGGCCTGCCTGAGGCTGGCGCCGGACGACCGGCGGCTGCGCTACGGGCTGGCCGAGTGCTTGCGCGAGCAAGGCGACGGCGAGGCGGCGCTGGCGGTGCTGGAGCCGCTACGGGGGGATCCAGCCGATGCCGAGCTGCACTACCAGGTGGGGATGGCGCTGGCAGAAGACGGGCGGTTCGCCGAGGCGGCAGAGCGGTTCCGGATGGCGATCGCCGGCGATCCGGCGCCGGCGGCGTTCTGGGCCAATCTGGGAGCGATGCTGAAGGTGGAGGGCCGGTTCGATGCGGCGCTGGAAGCGTACGAGCAGGCGCTGGCGCGTGCTCCGGACGACCGGCGGATCAGGGTCAACCGCGCCGTCGCCC
The DNA here is from genome assembly GCA_036555825.1 of Acetobacteraceae bacterium. Lineage (GTDB taxonomy): Bacteria > Pseudomonadota > Alphaproteobacteria > Acetobacterales > Acetobacteraceae > JAMXLO01. The sequence continues at coordinate 26,575 of DATBKQ010000123.1, forward strand.
GGCTGCACGCGGGGCGGTTTGCCGAGGCCTGGCAGGACGAGGACTGGGTGCTGGCCGAGCCTGGGCGGCCGAGCCTGCCGCTGACGACCCTGTTGCCGCCGATCTCGCGCCTGCCGGAGCTGGGCGGGCGGACGGTGCTGGTGGTGCAGGAGGAGGGGCTGGGCGATACGCTGCAGTTCCTGCGCTATCTGCCGTTGTTGGCGGCACGGGGCGCCAGGGTGACGGTCGCCGTGCCGGCGGCGCTGACCCGGCTACTGCGCACAGTCCCCGGGGTGGCGGAGGTGCCCGACGGCGACGCGCTGGTACCGGCGCACGATTTTCACTGCTCGTTCAACGGACTGCCGCGGGCGTTCGAGACCACGCTGGAGACGATCCCGTGCGATGTGCCGTACCTGGCGGCCGCGCCTGCGCTGGCGCGGGAATGGGCGGCGCGGCTGCCTGACAGTGGCCAGTTGCGGGTGGGATTGTGCTGGGCTGGCCAGGCGCGCCCATGGCTTACCGGGTTCACCGGGCTGGATCGCCGGCGCAGCACCAGCCCGGCGACGCTCGCGCCGCTGGCCGCGGTGCCGGGCGTGCAGTTCGTCAGCCTGCAGAAGGGGCCGGCGGCGGAGGAAGCGCGAGCCGCCGGTTTCGAGCTGCTGGACCTGATGACCCAGGCGCGCGACTTCGCCGACACCGCGGCGCTGGTCGCGAACCTGGACCTGGTGATCAGCGTCGACACCTCGGTGGTGCATCTGGCGGGCGCTATGGGCAAGCCGGTGTTCCTGATCGACCGCTACGACAATTGCTGGCGCTGGCTGAGCGGACGGGAGGACAGTCCGTGGTACCCGACGCTGCGCATCTTCCGCCAGCGCCGCAGCGGCGAATGGGGACCGGTGATCGAGCGCGTCGCTACGGCACTCGCTGCAATGGCTGCCCGTCCATTCCGGGTGCGGCGATGCCGAGATGCCGCATGATGGTGGGCGCGAGATCGACGACGTGAACCGGACCGGCGCGGGTGCCACCAGGGGTGAAACCGGAGCCGTCGATCAGCAGCACAGGTGACTGCTCGAACTCGCCCAGTCCGCCGTGCTGCCCGCAGCCGAGCCGGTCCGCCTTGTCCCAGCCTGGCTTCGCGGCCAGCGAGCGGCCTGGAACGCCGTACTGGTTGGGCGACGCATCTGCGGCGAGCGAGATGGCGAAGGCGAGATGATGGAGCGGCGCCTGGCCGATGGCTGCCAGGCCGGCGGCGTCGAACACCTGTCCAATCCAGCGCTGGGTTGAGAGAAAGGCGTGCAGCGCGGCGCGCCGGTCTTCGGCGTCCGGATGCAGATACAGGAGGCTGGATGTGCCGCTGGACACCGCGACGATGTCGTTCGAGTCCGCGGCGGCCTTCAGGCCGGCGGCGACCAGTTCCGCCTCGATATCGACGATGCCCGATACGGTTTCGTGCCCGTGGTCGGAGCCGACCAGCAGCAGCACCTCGGCGTTGCGCAGCCGCCGCACGGCATCGATGACCATGCCCGCATTGCGGTCCGCCTCGCGCAGCACCGCGAGGTGTTCGGGGGAGCCGAGAGGCGCGTTGTGCTGGATGTGGTCCGGCTCGCCCAGCCACAGCAAGGCGAGCGCGGGGCTGCGTTGCCCAAGCGCGTCAGCGATGAACTGCTCGGTCATCGCCCGATCGCCGGCGGCATCCAGCGCGATGGGCAGCGGATCGAGCGGAGAGCGGCCGGGACCGAACGAGCCGGCGCGGTGATAGACATGGCCGTGGCCGTCCGGATCGTGCGCATAGGCCGCACCGGGCGAGACGTTGTTGTAGATGATGGCGCCGCCGTGCGCGGCGAGCCTTTCGGCCAGCGCCGGCATCGCGAGGGTGCATCCGGTGACCGAGCGCTTGTGCTCCAGGAAGCCGGGCAGCCCGGCATCGTGCGGCACCAGCCTGCCGTCTTCCATCAACGCGACTGCATTGCCCTGCAGCGTGTGCCGCGCCGGATGACAGCCGGTGGTAAAGGTCGCGGACACGACCCGGGTGGCGGAGGGGAACGCGCTGCGATAGGCCGGGAAGAATTCAGCCTGCGCGCGAAGCCGCGCGAGATGCGGCGTTCTGCCGGGATCGACAAAGTCGCGCCGCAGCCCGTCCAGGATCACCACCACCACTCGTTTCATGATGGACCTGTAGGCGGTTTGCCGACGGCGAACCGGCGGACCACGTTCTCGAGCAGGCGCGAAATCGGTCCCTCGAAGCCGTTGCGCCACAGGCTGCCGCAGAACGTAATCGAGCCGACGGAAAACACCGCGCCGCCGGACGGTGTGTCGAAATACACGATCTCGCCGCGCGCGAGATCGGCGACGGGTTCGCCGCTGATGCTGGCGGTGTTCGACAACAGCTCCTCGGGCACGGTCAGGAACGACGGCAGCGGGTTTTCCGAGCGCGCCAGGATCACCGCATTGTCAGGCGTGCCCAACATGGGCTCGGCACGATCGAGTTCGAACCCGGCGGCGCCACCGCCCGACTGGCCGTAGTCGCCCAGGACGTCTTCCTCGATGCCGTCGAACATCCAGGCAAAGCGCGCCTCACGCGAGGCGGGCAGACGCCGATAGTGCGTGCCCTCGAATCCCGCCTGACAGGAGAAGCCGACCCCGACCAGCATCTGCGGCGGGCGGCGGTTGCGCCGCCACAGCCCGCCCAACTGCCCGTCCGTCTGGTGGTAGTACTCGCCCGGCTCGGCGGCCCAGGTCCGGATGCCGCCCTCGGCACGCCGCAGCTCGATCAGGTGCGGCGTCGCCCGGTGGCGCGCAATGCGCCAGTAGAAGCCGTTGCCGCCGAGATAACACAGCCGGCCGCCCTGCTTCGTGTAGGCGCTCAGCGCATCGAGCGTTCCGGCCGTGTGGTATTCCGGATGCGAGCCGGTGAGCACGGTGCGATAGCGCGCGATCAGCGCGACGCCTTCGTCATCGAGGTCCTCGTCGGTGAAGATGTCGAATTCGAAGCCCTTGGCTTCCAGCCAGGCGAGCAGGTGCAGATCGGCCGGGTAGTGGCGCAGGCCCGAACCGCGCGGGTCGGCGAATGTCATGAACCCAGGCCGCATGGTCAGGATCGGCCGGTGCCGCGTCGAGAACGCGATGCCGCTGCCGTCGCGATGCCTGTTGTAGAGGGAATGGCCGTAGGAGTGGCACGCGTTGGGATTGTGCGGATAGGCGCCCCAGGCGGCGACCCGCTCGAAATAGCCCTCATCGAGCGCGGAGCGTTCATGGTTGGCATAGGCCTGATAGGTGAAGGTCGATGCCAGGAAGACGATCGGCGCGAATGGTCCCTGCCGCTTCGGCAGAACGTAGAGCGGCAACCAGTCCTCGCCGCCCTCGCATGTCAGGTGCAGCGCATAGGCGCCGCTGCGCAGATCGTCCGGCACCGTCCAGGCGAAGTCGGCCTGCCAGGCGCAGTCGCTCAGGTCATCGTCGTGGAAGTGGATCGCGCCATAGTCGCGCGGCGCGTGGCGCCAGCACTGCTCGGTGCCGCTCCAGCGTGTCCCGACCACGGCGCGCGTGGGCGTATTGACCAGCCTGCCGGGGCAGGCCTGCGGCCCGGTATCGGTGATCACCTGCGTGTCGATGCCGCGGGAGAAGTCCCAGCCGGCCAGCAGGTCCGGCGCCAGAGCCTCCAATGTCGTGCCTGGGTCGGGCCATGATGCGACGAAGCGCCGCAGTATGGCGGGATCCTCGAGCTTGCCGGTGAAATGATGGCATGGCGCGGCGGCGTTCTCGGCGGCGATGATGACCTTGCCGCCGGCCGGCAGGCGCAGCCCATCCGCCTGGATCGATGCGGTCGCGGGCGATGCGCCGTCGAGCGGCTGTTGTCCGACCAGCACGCGGCCGGTGGCCGGATCAGCCGCGAGCCACACGCGGTACCAGCGCGACGCGGCGATCGGGGTGCCGGTCGCGACCACGATCGGGCCAGCGGCTGACGTTATCCGGGCGCTGGCGCCGTGGGCGCCGATCAGCAGGACGACGCCGGCATCGCCGGTTTCCTGCGCGAGCAAGGCCTGTTCCTCTCCGGCGATGCCGGCGCGCACCAGCACGGTCCAGCTACGCGCGGCATCGGACGCGTGCGCCGGGCCGCGGTCGACGATCGCATACGAACCCCGGCGAATCTCCTGACGACGGCCGGTGAACGTGGCATCGAACCGACGCGAAAGATCCTCGAAGCGAGCGCCCGGTCCGTGCGGATTCGGATCGCCGCTCAACACGCGTACGAGGCGCACGCGGTACGCGCCCGGGGCGTTCATGCCGACAAACGCCGTGAAGGTTTCGCCTGGACGATGGGAGAAACGGTCGAGATAGCCGGTGATCGGCGGTTCCATGCGCGGAAGGCTGACGGGTGGTGCGCAGGACTGTCAAGGCGCGACCGCAATGGTCGTCGCAACACCTTGACGGCCCATCCGCGCCTCGTCACGGTTGATGCAAGCAGCGCAAGAATGCGATCAGGGATGGCGAGCGCGCCACCGGGGGGACTGCCGATGATCCGACACGCCTTGTTCTCCACATTCACCGCGGTAGCGGTCTGCGCCGCCGTCCCGAGTTCGGCCGAGCCGTTCAAGTGTCCGCATGTCGGCGGCAATTTCACCTTCGGCCAGGAGGCCAATGTCAACAGCCTGGACCAAATGGCCTCGAGCACGATCTCGACCCGCAACATTGCCATGAACATGTTCGAATCGCTGATGACGCGCGACGAGAACTTCAATCCGATCCTGGAACTCGCCGACTCGATGGCAGAGACGCCGGATCATCTGACCTACACATTCAAGCTGCGGCAGGGCGTGCGCTTCCACAACGGCAAGGAGATGACCTCAGCCGATGTGATCGCCTCGTTCGACCGGTATGCGAAAATCGGACTGTTTCGCAGCTCGCTGGCGAACGTCGATCGGTGGGATGCCCCCGACCAATACACCTTCGTGATCCATCTGAAGAAGGTGCAACCGACGTTCCTGGAGATCCTCAGTTCGTTCAGCGCGCCGATCGTGATCGTCCCGGCGGAGGAGAAGGACGATCCGCCGATGCAACTGAAGACCATCGGTACAGGGCCGTGGCAGCTCGTGGAATCGGTCCCCGGCGGCTATGTCAAGATGAAGCGCTTCGAAGGCTACAAGCCCAACACGAACTTCGACCAGAAGACCGGTTTCGGCGGCTACAAGCAGGCCTGCTTCGACAGCGTGACCTTCCGCATCGTGACCGAGCCGCAGGCGCGCGTCGCCGGCCTGAAGACCGGTGAGCTGCAAGGCCTGGAGGACCTACCCACCAAGTCGCTGGCCGATCTGAAGAACGACAGGAACATCACCATCATCCCGCTGCAGAACTGGTGGATTCAGATCGCGCAACCGAACGTCTCGGTGCCGCCGACCGACAACCTGATGTTCCGGAAGGCGGTGCAGGCGGTGCTGGACATGGACGAGATCATGGACGCGGCGTCGGACGGCAATTACCGGCTCAATGTCGGCTTCCAATATCCCGGCCAGGCGTTCTACTCGGACGCCGGCAAGGAGACCTACAACCTCAAGAATCCGGAGCTGGCGCGCAAATATTTGGCGCAGTCGGGCTACAAGGGTGAGCCGGTCATTCTGCTCACCGACAAGGACTACCCGGCAATGTACAACTCCGCGCTGGTGATGCAGCAGGAGATGCAGGCGATCGGCATCAACGCCCAGCTCAAGGTGGTGGACTGGCCCACCTCGGCCAACATGGCGTTGAAACCCGATACCGGCTGGAACCTGTTCTACACCGGCTGGGGCACGCAGACGGCGCTGGGCGCACTGGCGACCATGCAGGTGTTCGTGCAGCCAGGCGCGGTGTTCATGCCCAAAGGCGGGCAGGACGATCCGCAGCTTTTGGAATACTGGAACGAGCTGAACAGCCTGCCGACACTGGAGGGGCGCAAGCAGGCGTTCGCCAAGATGCAGAAATATGTGCTGGAGCAGGTCTATACGATTCCGCTGGGCTCGCTGACCAAGGTGCAGGCGGTGCGATCCAAGGTGAAGGGCTATGTGCCGTATCGCATACCGCGCATGTCGAACGTCTGGTTCGAGAACTGAGCTGGCGGCGTGGCCGGCGTCGTTCTCAGCCGCCTGGGCAGCGCGTTGCCGATCCTGCTGATCGTGTCATTGATCACCTTCGCGATGATCCATCTGATTCCCGGCGATCCCGCAGTTGCGATCGCCGGCCTGTCGGCGACGCCCGAGCAGGTGGCGAACATCCGCCACGACCTCGGCCTCGATCAACCGCTGCTGACGCAGCTCTGCCGCTGGTACGGCGGATTGCTGCACGGCGATCTCGGACGCTCGATCCTGCTGGGGCAGCCGGTGGTATACGCGACCGTACTGCGCCTGCCGGTGACGCTGGCCCTGTCGGCGTATGCACTGGTGATCACGCTGTTGATCGGCCTGGTCAGCGGCATCCTGGCGGCGCTGCGGCAGAACACCTGGGTGGATCAGGCGGCGATGCTGTTCGCCATGATCGGGATCTCGCTGCCGAATTTCTATCTCGGCCTGCTGATGATCATCTTCTTCGCCGTCGAACTGCGCTGGCTGCCGACCGGCGGTTACGTCGCATTCACCGACGACCCGCTGGGCTGGCTCGCCACATCGACAATGCCGGCGATCTCGCTCGCACTGCTGCTGGCGGGGCTGCTGGCACGCATCACCCGCTCCACCATGCTGGAGGTGCTGCGGCAGGACTACATCCGCACGGCGCGTGCCAAGGGGCTGCCGAGGCGGCAGGTGGTGGTGAAGCATGCGCTGTCGAACGCGCTGATCCCGATCACCACGGTGGTGGGCATCATCGTCAGCCTGTTGATCTCCGGCTCGGTGGTGACCGAGACACTGTTCTCGATTCCGGGCATCGGTCAGTTGCTGACCCAGGCGGTGCTGAACCGCGACTATCCGATGGTGCAAGGCGGACTGCTGATCACCACGGCATTGCTGGTGCTGGTGAATATCGGCGTCGATGTCTGCTACGCGCTGCTCGATCCGCGGGTGCGCTATCGTGGCGGCTGACATCGCCGCGCTGGCCCTGCCGGCGGAGGAGCTGGAAGGCGAGGCTCCGGTCCGGCATCGCCATCCGGCGTGGGCCACGATGCGGCGGTTGCTGCATCACCGGCTGTTCGTCACCGGCCTGGCACTGTTCGCCATCGTCGCGGCGGTGGCGGTGCTGGCGCCGTGGATCGCGCCGGTCGATCCCAACAAGCTGGCGATGCGGCAGAAGTTCCTGCCGCCCTCAGCCGAGCACCTGTTCGGCACCGACAACTTCGGGCGGTCGCTGTGGTCGCGCGTGGTGTGGGGCGCGCAGTTGTCGATGTTCATCGGCTCGGCCGTGGTGGCGATCAACGCGGTGTTCGGCACGCTGATCGGCGCGGCGGCCGGGTATTTCCGCACGCTCGACAATGTGCTGATGCGGATCAACGACGCGCTGATGGCGTTCCCCGCGGTGCTGCTGGCGATCGGTGTAACGTCTGTCCTGGGGCCGTCGGTCAACGACGTGATCATCGCACTCGGCATTGTCTATACGCCGCGCACCGCGCGGATCGTTCGCTCGTCGGTGATCGTGCTGCGCGAGATGGAGTATGTGCAGGCGGCGGTGGCGGCCGGCGCGGGGCACTGGCGCATCCTGCGCCGGCATATCCTGCCCAATGCAATGGCGCCGCTGATCGTGCAATTGTCGTTCCTGTTCGCCTATGCGGTGCTGACGGAGGCGACGCTGTCGTTCCTGGGTGTCGGCGCGGTGCCGCCGACGCCCACCTGGGGGAACATCATGGCGGAGGGACGGCAGTACATGGTCGATGCGCCGTGGATCATCACCATTCCAGGGGCCGCGCTGATGATCACCGTGCTTGGGCTGAACCTGCTGGGCGACGGCCTGCGGGATGTGCTGGATCCACGGCTACGGGTGCAGCAGTGACGAAGAAGGTTCCTCACGGAGACCACGAAGGAAGACGGAGGGCCACCGAGAAAGGAAAGGGCGCTTCGCGCGAAGCGCGCAAAATCCCTTCTCAGTGGCCCTCCATCCTATCTCCGTTTCCTCCGTGTGGAACCTTCGCCGCGAACCCCACCGGCGCCAGCCGATGAGTCTACTGGAAGTCGCCAATCTCACCACCGCCTTCACCACTGCGCGCGATGAGATCACCGCCATTGAGGATGTCTCCTTCTCGATCGACGAAGGCGAGATTCTCGGCATCGTCGGCGAGTCCGGTTCGGGCAAGAGCGTCACCGCGCTGACCATCATGGGACTGCTGCCGCAACCGCCGGCGCGCGTCGCCGCGGGCGAAGTCCGGTTCGGCGGTCAGGTGCTGACCAGGCTCTCCGATGCACGCATGCAGCGCATCCGTGGCCCGGGCATCGCCATGGTTTTCCAGGAACCCATGACCTCGCTCAACCCGGTGTTCACCATCGGTGAGCAGGTGATGGAGACGATCCGCGCGCATGAGCGCCTGTCGCAGCGCGCGCTCTATGCCCGTGCCCTGGAAATGCTGGAGAAGGTCGGCATTCCATCGGCCGCGCATCGCATGGTCGACTACCCGCACCAGCTCTCGGGAGGCCAGCGCCAGCGGGTGATGCTGGCGATCGCGCTGGCCTGCCGCCCGCGCCTGCTGATCGCCGACGAACCGACCACCGCGCTGGACGTCACCATCCAGGCGCAGATCCTGGATCTGATCATGGACCTGCGCGACGAGTTCGGCATGGCGATCATCGTCATCACGCACAACATGGGGGTGGTGGCGGAGACCGCGGACCGCGTGCTGGTGATGTATGCCGGCCGCATCGTCGAGGAGGCACCGGTCACCCACTTGTTCGACCGGCCGCTGCACCCGTACACGCGCGGGCTGCTTGAGTGCGTGCCCTCACTGGAGCAGGACCGCGATCGCCTGGTGGCGATCCGGGGCACCCTGCCGGACCCGGCACGCAGGCCAACGGGATGCCGCTTCGCCCCACGGTGCCCCCACGCGGTGCCGGCATGCACCCGTGCCGTCCCACCGCTGGCGGCTTTCAATCCCGGCCACACCGCCGCCTGCATCCGGGTGCCGGAGCTGACGTGAAGGCGGGCTTGCGCGCACCCTTGGTCGAGGCGGCAGGGCTAAGCAAGCACTTCCCAGTCCGATCCGGCGGGCTGTTGCATCGCCACGTTATCCCATTGCGTGCCGTGGACGATGTGGCGGTGCGCATCGAGCCCGGCGAGACACTCGGGTTGGTCGGCGAATCAGGCTGCGGCAAGACCACGCTCGGCCGGCTGCTGATACGGCTGATTGCGCCGACCGCCGGGAGCATCGTGTTCGACGGCGTGGACATCACTCGCCTCGATGGCGCTGCGTTGCGGGAGGCGCGGCGCTCGATGCAGGTCATCTTTCAGGACCCCTACGGCGCGCTCAATCCGCGCATGTCGGTGCACGACATCATCGCCGAGCCGCTGCTGATCCATGGAGCGCACCGCGGCGCCGAGACGCGCCGTCGGGTCGGCGCGATGCTGGAGCTGGTCGGCCTGCCGGGACCGGCGGGCGACCGCTTTCCGCACGAATTTTCCGGCGGTCAGCGGCAACGGATCGGTATCGCGCGAGCGCTGGTGCTGCGACCGAAATTCGTGGTGTGCGACGAGCCGGTGTCGGCGCTGGATGTCTCGGTGCAGGCACAAATCGTGAATCTGCTGCGGGACCTGCAGGGCGAGCTTGGCCTGACCTACCTGTTCATCGCCCACGATCTGGGCGTCGTGAAGCACATCTCGACGCGCGTGGCGGTGATGTATCTGGGCAAGATCGTCGAGCTGGCGGACAAACGCATCCTGTATTCCCGGCCGCTGCATCCCTACACGCAGGCGCTGATCGCCGCGGTTCCGGCCGGCCATCCGGCGCGGCGCAGCCACGGCCGCCGCGCGCGGTTGGCCGGCGATATTCCGAGCGCGCTGCAGCCGCCGCCCGGCTGCCGGTTCAACACCCGCTGCCCGCACGCCATGCCGATCTGCCGGGAGCAGGAACCCGAGGCCAGGCAGGTCGCGCCCGAGCACGTCGTGGCCTGCCATCTCGCAGCTTGACAATCTCGCAACTTGACTCGGGGGCAAGAAATCTGATTGGTAACACTTACGTTACCGGCGCCGCCGTTTAGATTGGGTTTCGTGAGCCGGCGATGTCAGACTTTGCAGCCGTCTCAGAATTTGACCAGGACGATTTCGCCTGATCCCGCAGGAATGGCAGAAAATGTTGGATGAGTTCGCCGAAGTCACGCTGCTGATCGCCGATCGGGCCACCCTGTTCCGTCACGGCCTGCTCGGTCTGCTGAAGGAGCACCGCCCAGGCTGGTGCTGTGCCGAGGCCGGTACGTTGGACGCGGCGCTTGCGCATTTGCGGGCGGAACCGGTCGATCTGATGCTGTACGACGTGCAGCTTGGCGGCGAGGCGGAGATCGCCAGCCTGCGATGCCTGCGCGCCGAGTTTCCGCAGCAGTTGATCGTCGCCATGTCGGACAATGGCGACCGTGCGGCCATCCTGGAGTCGCTTGCCGCCGGGGCGAACGGCTATGTCCTCAAGTCCACCACCCTGTCGCAACTGTTGCGCGCGATCGAGACAGTGCTGTCGGGAGCAGTGTTCGCGCCGGCCACGCTGACCGGTGCTGCGCCCACGCCCGCCAGGGTTGCCGCGCCCGATGTCAGCCCGTTGGTCGCCGGTCTGACCGAGCGGCAGATCGAGGTGTTCCGGCTGTTGTCGGAAGGCTGTGCCACGAAGACGATCGCGCGGCGGCTGGGGCTGGCGATCGGGACGGTCAAAGTGCACCTGGCGTCGATCTATCGCGCGCTCGACGCACACAACCGCGTCGAGGCGCTGGCCAAGGCGCGCGGTGGCGTCCTGCATCCGGTGCCGGCACGCGCCTCGGAGTTGCTCGCCGCCTAGTCCGGCGCGCACGCTTTGGTCATCACGCGCCAGCAGCTAGTCTAGCTCTGCATCGGAAAGCAGGCCTGCGCCGTCAGGGATTTGTTCGAGAGCATCGGCAGGATGTTCGGGACGACCGTGGTGAACGTGTAGGTGATGTTGACCTGAGCGACATGGCTCGACATCCCGCTGCACGCGCCGCTGGCGGCGTTCGCGGTCAGGGTCAGATTCGATGCGGTGAGCGTGATACCCCAGTTGGCCGCGAGGCCTTCGATGTAGCTCTGTGCATTCTGCTGGCTGAAGGCCCCGCCCGATGCGCAGGAACCGGCGAGGACGCCGATGCAGCGGGCTCCCTGAGCCGCCGCGGTCTCCAATGCCTCGCGCGCCCACAGCGCGCGGCCGAACTCGATGATGGCGAAGACACACATCAGCATCGCCACGGCGACGATGCCAAACTCGACCGAGGTTATCGCGCGGCGATCGTGTCGCAGGCGTACGGCAGGCCGGTCGCTCATTGTGTCTGCACGACCGATCCCGCGGTCATTGTCCCGCTGGTGGAGAACGCATAGCCGGCGAAGATGGGGCTGAAGCTGTAGCTTGCGCTGATGGTGACGAATTTGCCGGCGGTACTGCTGCTGCCGGTGCAGGTGGTGGTGGAACCGCAGGCGATGGCGCTGCCCCAGGTCCAGGACGTGGGCGATCCGCTCAGGCAATAGCAACTGTCGGCGTTGGCAGCGGTGCCGCTGGTCGTCGGGGTGGCACCGCCGGTGGTGGTCGCGGTCGGCCCGTTGTTCACCACCACGGTGACGGTGGCCGGCGGGTTGCCGTTGCCTTTCGCCACCAGGCTCGCGACCGCGCTCGCCAGTGTCGTGCCGCTGGTGGAACTGACCTGGCCGCTGTTCACCAGCGCGTAGTTCGCGCCGAGTGCGAGCGCCGCCTGCAGCCGGCTCCAGGTATAGACGGCGGATCCCAGGTCCACGATGCCGGCCAACGCCAGGGTGAACACCGGCACGAGCAGCGCGAATTCCACCGCCGCGACCGCGCGGCGCGCCCGTAGCAGGCACGGCAGAAGCCAGGTCACAGGCTATTGCACCAGCAGGGCGGTGGCCGACCCGATGTTCGCGGCGAAGCCGCTGCATGTGCTTGCGGTGGCCGATCCGCCGGTGAAGTAGACCGCGTTGGCGACGATCTCGAAGCAGGAGGACCCGCCGGTATTGGCGCCGCCGCTGAACTCGATGCTGGAGTTGGGGAAGTAAAGGACGCCGGCGTAGGTTCCGCTGGTGCCCCCGCTGAACATCTGCGCATAGGTCGTCACGGCGCTCGTGTAGTTGCTGGCCATCAGCACGCCCGGAATGCCGTTGGTTGCTCCGCTCGCAGGGGCCTGCAGATTTGCCGTCGAGCCGCCCGAGAATGTGTTGGTGCCATTGTCCACGATCGTCATGTGCGTCGTGCCGCTGCCGCATGGAGCGGGCGAACCGCACATGCTCGCACCGCTGGACACGACAAGATTGCCATTGATCTCCAGCAGGCTGTTACCGAAATAGGTCGGCCCGGAACTCAGCGTGACGTTGCCATTGACGTAGTACGTTCCGTCGCCGAACGTGAAGGTTCCGCCGCCGGAGCCAAGGCCGAGCGTGCTGTAAAAGTTGGTCGTCGGCGCGATGCTTATCGTCCGCCAGTTGACGGTCCCGGACAGGTTCACGACGCCGGACACCTGGTACACGTTGGCGGTAAGGGTGGTGGTGGAACCGCCGCCCGTGGTGATGCCGCCATTGACGTAAATCGTGCTGCCATTGGCGAGCGTCAGCACTCCGCTGCCACCGACACTGATGCCGCCACCGATCCAGAAACTACCGGCATTCATGACCAGTTGATTGCTGCCGGTGGAGATGCCGCCGTTGATATACCAACTGCCGGCCGTACCATCGATCTGCAGGAGGTTGCCGCTGACGGTGACGCCGTTCGTGACCGTGTAGTTACAGCCCGCTGTCGCCGAGATGTGCACGCTGACACCGCCCGAGACGCTGATGGACTTGATCGCGTAGCTGCCGCTGCTGCACGGCAACGTGCCCTTGTTATAGACGCCACCGGTGCCCGAGTAGTACGGATAGGTGGGATCGCTCGGCCCGGAGGGGCTCCAATTGAATTGCAGCGCGACCGTGCTTGCCGGCGTTGTCGGGTTGGACACGGTCCCGCTCAGGCTCGACAGGTTGCTGAATGCCGCCTGAACCGAGGAATTGCCGGCCACCGGGTCGGTTATGCTGCCGCTGTAGTTCTGGTTGATATTGTTGCTGACAGGCGTGGTCGTGATCGTCGCGCCGCCGCTGGTCGTGGCACTGCCTTTGGCATAGACGCCCTGCACCCGCATCGTGGCGCCGCCGCTGATCGCCAGGTTGCTTCTGGAGGCAATTGCGCAGCTCGATCCGGTGAGCGTTGCTCCTGCGTCCTCCTTGACGGCGGTGGTGGTGCCGCCGCTTGCCAAGCCGATAAGACAGGCCTGGCCGGTGGATTTCAGCTCGGCGTATGCGCTTGCGGCGACACTGGCCTGGCTCAGGCCGGTGTTGACCTGCTTTGACAGCCCTAGCGGGACGTTGCTGGTGACCGTCACCTGGACCGCCTGGTTGCCGTCGCCGGTCGGCGAATTCACCAGCGCCCCCACCGCGGCGCTGGAAGCGATGCCGTTCAGCGTCGCCACGCGCGAGATGGCGGCGTTCATGGCATCCGTGCTGCTGTTCTTCACATAGGCAAGCGCGCCGCTATAGGCCGCGGCATCGGCGACGCGCTGCACCTTCACCTTGGTCAGCAGGGCGTCGCCGTATTCCACCGCCAGGCCGGTGACGCCGATCAGCATCGGGAATGCCCAGGCGGCCAGCACGCTGACGCTGCCTTCGCAGGCATGGCGGAACGATTTCGGCATTGGATGACCTCATCCTGATTTTCACGACTGCCAGCCGGGGGGCCGTACTCGGCCGGGCCCCGGCCGGCTCTTACAGAACAAACGCCACGGATTGGTATCATTTCTGGCGGGTTCCGGTTGCCTAGGCCGAACGGATTAGGCCGGCTGGCGCCGCCGGACAGACCATCAGGCGGAATGAATTTGCCGCTTCGTTTCGATAAGTTCCACCGCGACGCCAACCGGGAAGGAATTCTCCCATGCTTGTCTTGCGGGTCGGTAACGCCACATTCTGCCGCGGCGGCAATGCCACGGTGCTCCAGCAGCACGGCATCCGCAGCGAACAGGCGGCAACAGGCCGCGAGGCGTTGGAATTCCTTCGCCTCTACGATTACGACCTGGTGCTGATGGACTTGCAGTTGCCGGATGTTCCGGCGTACGAGGTCGTACGCATGATGCGCGCGGCTTCGTTGAAAACTCCCGTCGTGATCATGTCGGACACCGCGACCGTGCAGGCCAAGGTGAAGGCGCTCGACCAGGGGGCGGACGACTTTCTGCTCACACCGTGCGACGCGGAAGAGGTCCTGGCGCGCATTCGCGCGGTCGTGCGGCGCAGCCAGGGCCATACCAACTCCACCCTGACGCTTGGCCCGGTCGAACTGCTGCTGGATCGCCGCGACGTTCGCGTGCACGGCCAGTCGCTGCATCTGTCGCGCCGAGAATACGCGGTGCTTGAACTGCTGTTCCTGAAGCAGGGCCACATCCTGAACAAGGGGGCGTTCCTTACCCATCTCTATTGCGGGATGGATGAGCCGGAGATGAAGACGATCGACGTGATCATCTGCCGGCTGCGCAAGAAGCTCGCCGTTGCGGGCGTGCCGTCGCTGATCGATACCGTGTGGGGCTGCGGCTACATTCTGCGCGACCCATCGGCCGATCAGCAGGACGACCGGCGCACGATGAACAAGCAGCCCAGCCTGGAGCGGATCGAGACCGGCTGGTCGACCCGTGTCCCGATCGCGGCCTGACCATCAGCCGGCGCACGGACGAAGCGATCCCGCGCCGATCTTCATCGCGGCCAAGGACTGCCTGCTCGCCGGCCTGTTGCTGCTGACGGCAGCATCGGCCTGCGCACAGCCGGCCATGTCGCTATGCGAACGGGCCGGGCACGAGGCGGAACAGCGATATGCGTTGCCGGCCGGGCTGCTCGCGGCGATAGGCCGGGTCGAAAGCGGCCAATGGGACCTGTCGCTCGGGCGCGTGGTGCCGTCGCCCTGGGCGATCGATGCCGCCGGCCAGTCGGACCTGGCCGACAGCAAGCAGGCCGCGCTCGATCACATGCGACAATTGCAGGCGAATGGCGTGCGCAACATCGATGTCGGCTGTTTCCAGATCAACCTGCAGGCGCATCCGTTCGCCTTCGCCGACCTTGATCAGGCATTCGATCCCGGCGCCAACGCACAATACGCGGCACGCTTCCTGACCCTGCTGCACGCACGCCTGGGCAACTGGGAAGATGCCGTCGCTGCCTATCATTCCGCCGCGCCCGAACGCGGCGTTCCCTATCGTCAGCTCGTGTTCGCCAACTGGTCCGCACCGGAAGGGTGGCAGCACGCGCTGTCCGGCGCTCCGGCGCTGGCAAGGCCCTCGGAGCCGGTCAGGGTATTCTCGATCGGCGGCAGCGAAATCCGGGTCTGGACACCGAGCGCTGCCGGCAGTGCCGCGTCGTTCATCGCCATCGCCGGCGTTTCGCCGGGGCCGCTGCCGCGCGTGATTGCAGGCACTCCGGGTCAGCGGCGGCCTGGGACCTGAGAATGTTCCGCGACATGGACTGGCTGGACGAGAAACGTGCCCGCATCTATTGCGCGGCGGCGGCAATCGCCCTGCTCGGCGCGTTCGCGCAGATGCTGCTCGGTCTGCATCATGGCTACGACGCGCACGGCGACCTGCTCGGCGGCGATTATTCGAGCTTCTGGGCCGCGTCGCGCCTGATCCTTCTGGGCCGACCGGCGGACGTCTATGTTCCCGCGCTGCATCACCTCGCGGAACTGCCCGTGCTGCGGAACAGCTATTCCGCGTTTTATTATCCTCCGACCTACCTGGTTCTGTGTCTCCCGCTGGCGCTGACGGCGTTCTTCCCGTCGTTGCTGTTGTTCCTCGGCACGACGGGAGCGGCCTTCGCGGCTGTGCTGTGGCGGATCCTGCGGGCGCCGTGGAGCTTCGTCGCCGTCCTGGCGTTTCCGGCGGTTTACATCGACATAATGCCGGGCCAGAACGCATTTCTGACCGCGGCGATCCTTGGCTGCGGCCTCGGCCTGCTGGGCCGCCGCCCCGGAGTGGCCGGCGCGATTCTGGGCCTGATGGTGCTGAAGCCTCACCTGGCATTGGCCGTACCGGTCGCCTTGCTCGTGTCGCGACGCTGGCAGACGCTGATCTGCGCGGCAGCGTCGGCACTGGGGCTGGTCGCGATCTCGTACGCGCTGTTCGGCTGGGGAACCTGGGCGGCATTCCTTGCAAATGCGCACGAAGCGCGCGAGACCCTGGAACAGGGGACGGTGGGCTTCGACAAGATGCAGAGCACCTTTGCGCTGGCACGTCTTCTCGGGGCGAGCGTCCCTGCCGCCTACGCACTGCATTCCCTGACAGCGCTGACGGCGATCTCGGCGTTGATCTGGGCGCAGCGGCAGCAGACGGGCGCGGCCGCGGAGCGGGCGCTGATCGTCATTGCCTGCCTGCTGATCACGCCGTTTTCACTGTTCTACGACATGGTCATCCTCGCCCTCCCCTTGGCGTGGATGCTGTGCGAGTGGCGGCTGCACGGATTCCCGCCTTGGTCGAAACTTTTGCTGTGCGCGGTCTTGCTTGCCCCGGCCGTGCATCTGTTCTGCGGACCCGGTCCATTCGCGCTGCCGATTCTTCTGGTGTTCGGTGCCTACATTTTGCGCCGCGTGCCGATTACCCGTAATGCTCCGGCGTTTTCCTGGCACGGAGCATCCGCCTGATGGCAACCGCCAACTCCATGTCAACCATTGAAACCATTTTAAAACTGCCCGCGTGCTCATCTCCGCCCACAGGTCCTAGGTGCGCGACACCAAGCCCTGGCCGATACGGTTCGAAATACAGCACTCGGTCCATCAAAAGAGGAGCGACGCACGTGATCCACTACATGAAGAGCTGGATTGAGCTGAGGACCGACCGTCGCGCCGTGACCGCGCTGGAGTATGCGCTGATCGCCGGCGTCATCGTGGCCACCGTGGTCGTCGGATTTCAGACCTTGGCGAACAACCTCTCGAGCAAGCTGGCTCTCATCACATTCTGACGCCGGACATAAGCGAGTGCATTTCGCCATGTCCCTCCATTGGTCATCGATCCTCGCACTGGGATTGCTGGCGGTCAGCGCTGCCATCATGATTGCGGCGGCGGTGCACGATGTCATCGCCCGCACCGTGCCCAACTGGATGGCTGCAACGCTCGCGCCGATCGGCCTTTCGTTGCAGGTTCTGCAAGGTCATCCGCTGATGGCACTGCTCGTAGCGAGCATCGTGTTCCTGCTGCTGGCGTTCTGCTGGCGCTTCGGCTGGATCGGCGGTGGAGATGTCAAACTACTCGGCGCCACCGCACTGGTGGTGCCACCTGCCCAGATCGCCACATTCATCACCGCGGTCGCTCTGACCGGCGCCGTATTGGCGATCGTCTATCTGGCTGGACGCAGGATCGTTGCCGCGCCCGATGCCCGCCGCCCAACGCGGCTGCTCGCGCGGGCCATCCGTGTCGAGCGTTGGCGCATCCGCCGCGGCGGTCCGCTGCCTTATGCCTGTGCCATCGCGGCCGGGTTCCTTTTCATCATCGCCTAGGCGGAGCGTCCCGTGATTCTGCGCATCATGTTCTTCGCCCTGATGGCCATCGGCCTGGTGGGCTTCGGTACCGTCGCCTGGGTCGCCACAAGGCCACCGGCGCCGCCGCCCGCGGCGGTCGCGGCGGCGCCGCCTGCAAAGGCGGTTGTCCTGACCGTTGTCCACGCGATGCGTGCCGGCAGCATGTTGAAACCCGAAGATCTCGCATCGAAAGAGATCTCGGCCGAGGATCACCGGCCCGACATGAGCGTCGATACGCCGGACGCACGGCATTCGCTGTCGGGTGCCATGGTGCGCCGCAGCCTGAGCGCCGGGGAAGCAATCCGAGGCGGCGATGTGATGCGTCCCGGCGACCATGGATTCCTGGCCGCGGTTCTCGCGCCCGGCATGCGCGCGGTGACGGTCGGTGTCGATGCTGTCACCGGGTCGGCCGGCCTCATCTGGCCCGGCGATCGGGTCGACCTGATCCTGACGCAGACCATTCAGGAGCAGCAGTTGCCGATCGGGCGGCGGGTGGCGGCGGAAACCGTGCTGTCGGATGTGCGGGTGATCGCCATCGATCAGCAACTCGTGCAGGGCGCGGAGGCGAGCGGGCCGGATGCCCAGGCGCGCACCGTCACGCTGGAAGTGACGCAGGACCAGGCGGAGCGCGTCTCGGTCGCCACGCGTCTCGGCCGGCTCTCGCTCGCCGTTCGGTCGGCCGATTCGGTGCCCGGCGCGAAGCTCGCCGCGGCACCGAACACGACCTGGGCGGTCGATGTCTCGCCCGCGCTCGGTTCGCAGGCGCCGACACCAACGCAGAACACGATCCGGATCTTCCAGGGTTCCTCCGACGCAAAGGAGTTCAAGTTCTGATGAAGTTCCTGCGCGAATCGATCCTGACCGCGGTCTTGATCGGCATCCCGGTCACCGCCCTCGCCCAGACACAGGCCGGCGCGCCTGTCGCCGTCGCCACCGACCGGACGCCTCTCTTGCTCGAGTCGGGGACCGGCAAGGTGCTCACCCTGCACGCGCCTGCCGCCAACGTATTCGTGGCCGACCCGAAGGTCGCCGAGGTGCGTCCCGCCAGCGCCGCCAGCCTGTTCGTGTTCGGCGTTGCCCCGGGCCACACCACCGTCGCTGCCCTGGACAGCAACGGTCAGAGCATTGCGCAGTACGACGTGACCGTGCAGCCCTCGGCGTTCGGCGCCAGGCAGACCCAGGCGATGATCGCGCGGCTGGTTCAGGGAAGCCATGTCCAGGTTCAGCCGCAGGCAAAGGGGCTGTTGCTCAGCGGTGTAGTGGGAAGCGCCACCGACGCCGCCCAGGCCGTCGCGATCGCCAAAGGCTTTGCCGACGGCCAGAACGTGGAAAGCCAGATCAACATCGCCGCGCCGATCCAGGTCACGTTGCGGGTGCGCATCGCCGAGGTCTCGCGCGAGGTGATCCGCAATCTCGGGATCAACTGGCAGGCGCTCGGCACGATCGGCAGCATCGGCAAGCTGCCGGCGCTGACATTCACCGCGAACGGGCTGAGTGCAGTGAACTGCGCGGCCGGCGCGTTATTCAGCATCGCGTGCCAGGGCGCGAACTTCAACGGTGTGATCGACGCGCTCGCGCAGGACAATCTCGCGCGCATCCTCGCCGAGCCCAATCTGACGGTGATGAGCGGCCAACCGGCGAGTTTCCTGGTCGGCGGCCAGTTTCCCATTCCCGTGCCGCAGCAGAACAACACGATCACGATCGACTACAAGAACTTCGGCGTTTCGCTGTCGTTCGTGCCCACCGTGTTCAGCGACGGCCGCATCAACCTGCATGTCGC
>DATBKQ010000124.1:0-5363 GCA_036555825.1 Acetobacteraceae bacterium
AATTCACCGCCATGGGTAAGGCGCTTGCTGGCGGGTCCGGTTGGGTGCTGCTGTTCTATTCTCCGCGTGACGAAAAGTTGATCAACCAATGGGCGGCCGACCACTGCCATACCCTGGCTGGCGGCCAACCCATTCTGGCGCTCGATATGTACGAGCATTCCTATCATATCGACTACGGTGCCAAGGCGGCGACTTACGTTGACACCTACATGAATGCAATCCGTTGGAGCAATGCCGATCGGTTGTTCGCATCATTGGCCGCGAAGCGGTGATTTGAATGCGAAATGGCCAAAACTAGGTGTACGGGCTTGGGATCACGCAACTTTGGCACCGCCTCCCAAGAGCATGTGTCCGATAGCTCGAAGGCTGAAAGACGCCGAGATCAGCGCGCCTGGCCGGCACGGAGCGCACAGACGGCGTGCATTGGGGCAAGCTGTGCCTGGATGAGGGCAAGGGCGTGGCCGTCTGCTGTCAGATATCGATCGCAGGCAACAAGATCGAGTTCCGCGGCGCACGCCTTGAGGGTCTCCTGGAGGCCCAGCAGAAGCGTGGCTCGTACGGGATCAAGCCGAATTTGCGCACTTAAAACTGCGTTAAAAGAGCCGGCGCAGCATCGCCGACGCGAGTGACGGCAACAAAGATCCAGCGGCCGCGTTAGCCAAGATCTTTAGCGTCAGTGTTTGGAGGTTCTCATGCCGAAGAAAATATCCGCACCTGCCGCGGCCGCTCTGATGTTGGGAATGATTGCGCTCACCCCGGAGGCGACCCGCGCCCAAGACATTGCCGGCCTCGATATGGCGGGCATCGAGCAAGCATCCGGTCTCAAAGGGCAAGTGATCGCCGAAGAAAAGGTGTTCAAGATCGGCAAGCCCAGAACGGACGTCAAAATCCAGGTCGATCAATGGAGCATGGCGCCATTCATGGGACTGGGCTCGTGGGCAGCATTCACACCAGCGCATGGTGGGGCAATGTTGATGGGTGACACCGTTCTTTTCGAGGACGAGGTGAACCCAGTTATGAGTGCCGCGTTTGATGCGGGCCTCGAGGTCACCGCCCTGCACAACCACTTCTTCTTTGATGAACCCAAAGTCTACTTCATGCATATTGGCGGGATGGGCGACGCCAAGACCCTCGCTGCCGGCGTCAAGAAGGTCTACGACAAGATTGCGGAGATCCGCGCCGCCAATCCGGCCCCCGTTCAATCCTTCGCGGGCAAGATCGACGCTCCCAGTTCAATCACGGCCGCTCCCCTCGAGGAGGCACTCGGCGTCAAGGGCCAATCCAACCAGGGCATGTTCAAGATCGTGATCGGCCGTACGGCCAACATGCACGGCGTAGCCGTCGGCAAGGAAATGGGCATCAACACTTGGGCGGCATTTGCCGGCAGCGACGCTGCGGCGTTTGTTGATGGTGACTTCGCCATGTTGGAGAACGAGCTTCAGCCGGTTCTGCGTACCATGCGCAAGGAGGGCATCAACATCGTCGCCATTCATCAGCACATGAGCCAGGAGCAGCCACGCTACCTGTTCCTCCATTATTGGGGCAAGGGCAAAGCGGGCGACCTGGCCCGATCGCTGAAGCGCGTGCTCGACGCTCAGGCCTCCGTCAAGTCCTGACGCCGGTAGCCGCCCAGCCGCAGACAAGAGCATAGCGTCTCGCGTTGTGATCGATGTCCGGCACATATCACGCCGTTTCGGCAGGCGCGTCGCACTGAAGGACGTTAGCTTTTCGGTACGACCGGGAGAAATTTTGGGCTTGGTCGGCCCAAATGGCGCCGGGAAGACGACCCTGCTGGAAGTTGTGAGTGGGTTGCTGCCCGCCGAGTCCGGGTCGGTGATATGGCGCGAGGCGCCACTGGCGCCTGCCGAACGCAAGCAAGCAATTTTCTACGTTCCGGAGGCCACGATCCCTTACCCTGCCGAACCTGTCGGCAGGGTGCTTGGGCTTTTTGCCCGGCTACTCGGCGACGCACAAGAGCGGCTAACGGGCACGATCGCGGCGTTGCGGCTCGATCCAGTGATGCAGACGCGTGTCGGTGATCTCTCCAAGGGGTACAGGCGCCGTCTCCTCATCGCGCTTGGGCTCCTTGCGCCGCAGCCGCTGCTCATCATGGATGAGCCCTTCGATGGCCTTGATTTGCGACAAACCCGCGAAGTGATCGCGGTCCTGCGCCAGGTGGCCAACCAGGGTCGAACGCTTCTCCTTTCGATCCATCAACTCGTGGATGCGGAGCGCGTGTGCGACCGCTTTGTCCTGCTCTCGGGTGGAACGGTGCGCGGAGAAGGCACGCTCGAAACGCTAAGAGGTCTCGCCCGCGTCGGCCATGTCGGCCTCGAGGAGGTGTTCCTTGCGCTCACTTGAGAGCTACAGGGTCCACCCATCCTGGCTTGGGACCCTCTTCGCTAAGGAATTTCGCAATCTTTTGGCTGGTCGCGCATTCTGGCTGCTTCTGCTGCTCGTTTGCCCACTCGTCGGTTACAGTTACATTCAGGCGGTTAGCTTGTATGCTGAGGCAAGCCGGTCCGCCGAGCAACTGCCGCAGGTCGCCCGCAATCTCTCTCCGCTCGACGGCATTCTGATACCGACATTCGGCGCCTTGTATTTGGCGAATACTTTTCTCTTTCCGTTTGTCGCCATCCGCAGCATTGCCCATGAGAAGGAGACGGGAAGCCTTAAGCTCCTCCTGCAAGTCCAACCTTCGGTGGGCGAAGTTTTGGGCACCAAGATTGCTGCTCTAGCAGGCGCTTGGGTGCTCGTGGCCGCACCCGCCAGTTCGGCTGTGGTTTTATGGCTGTTGGCCGGTGGACACATTCATCTGCCGGAACTTGCCAATTTGCTCCTTGGTCATTGGCTCTACGGCGCGGTTGTCCTTGGGTTCGCCCTGGTCGCAGCGGCCCTTGCAGAATCCAGCGCGACAGCCGCCATTATCACGCTTTCGGCCACCTTGGGCTTCTGGGTGCTCGACTTCGCGGCCGCAGGCGACAGTGGCATATTAAAGAGCATTGCGAGCCTGTCCCCGACTGCTTTGTTGCGTGGATTCGAACGCGGGGTTTTTTCTCTCGGAACAACACTGGCAGCAATGACAGCTGCACTTGGGCTGGCGGTCATCGCCGGGATCTTGATCGACCTCAAACGGACGGCGGTCAGCAAGCTAACGCTGATAGTGACCGTGCTAACCTCGGCCGTTTTGCTCCTCGCCGGTGCGGCTCAGCTTCATGTTTTTGCAGACACTTCGCAAGACCGCCGCAATTCCTTCTCGCCCGCTGACGTCGAGACGCTTTCAGGGCTTAAGCAACGCTTGACCGTCGTCGTTCGTCTTGCACCCGAAGACCCGCGCTACATCGACTTTGAGCGCAATATTCTCAGCAAACTTCAGCGCACGGTGCCGGACCTTAAGTTCGTTCTTGAGTCGCAGAGTCGAACGGGTGCACTGGAAGAAACATCAGAGAAATACGGCACAATCCTTTACGAGTATGGTGGAAAGCGATCCGAACGCCGCTCCACCGGCGCCGGTGAAATCTTGCCCCTCATCTACGGCCTCGCGCAGGTTACACCCAAAGTAACACCGCCGGATGCGCCCTATCCTGGATATCCCCTCCAAGCCGGCACGCGCACTGCCGAAGTCTGGTTCTACGGCGTACTGCCTCTCCTGATCCTCGGCGCCTGGATCAGCTCTCAAAGCAGAGTTTCTTTCGCTCGGTGGCGGCGCAGCGCACGCAGCGCCGCCACTCAGAATGCCAAAGGAGACCTGACATGAACAGTCTCGTGGTTCTTGGAGCCTTCCTCACAGGAGCGATCGTCGCGACCCCCGGCTTGGCGCTCGCGCAAGAGAGGCAAAAGTCGGTGCGTGCCGCACCCGCTAGCGCGAGGATGCAACCTGGCGCTGAGATGAAGTTTGATTTTCAGGACGAAACGGTGGGTGCGCAGCCCAAGTCCTTCGTGCCGATCGTCGGTAACTTCGCGATCGGAGCCGAAGGTGACAACAAGGTACTTGTCATCGATGGCAGAAGCTGGAAACAGGGACAGACCGCGGCCGGGCTCGCCGAGCATGCAAAGTCGCTCTAAGAGCGGGTCCCCGCGAATCGGACAATAGCTTAAGCTTGGCTCGTCTTTGAGAAAGGACGAGTACAGATGACCAAGTCGACACGCAAGCGTTATAACGCTGAATTCAAAGCGAAAGTAGCACTCGAGGCGATCAGGGGCGAGCTGACGGTCTCGCAGCTCGGCGCCAAGTACAGCCTGCATCAGACGATGATTAATTCCTGGAAGAAACAAGCTATCGACAAGCTTTCCACATTGTTTGCACAGAAATCCGATGTCGGAAAGACGCCCGATGCCGAAGTGGAAAAATTGCACGCGAAAATTGGCCAGCTGGTCGTGGAGCGTGATTTTTTAGCGAAGGCCTTCGGTCGCTGAGCGTCGATCGGAGGCGACAGATGATCGACAGCGACCACCCGTCGCTGTCAATCGCTCGCCAGTGCCAGTTGCTGTCGATTAGCCGATCTGGGTTCTACTACCAGCCGTCGGGTGAGAGCGAGCTCAATTTGACGCTGATGCGTCTGATTGACGAGCAGCACATGCGCGCGCCGTATTACGGCGCGCGGCAGATGGCCCGGCATTTGCGCCGCGAGGGCTACGTTGTGGGCCGGAAGCGGATCCGCCGGCTGATGCAAAAGATGGGTCTGTGCGTGGTCTATCAGCGGCCGCGCACGACGGTGCCGGCGGCCGATCACGAGGTCTATCCATACCTACTGCGGGACCTCGTGATTGACCGGCCGAACCAGGTGTGGTGCGCCGATATCACCTACATTCAGATGCGGCGCGGCTTTCTCTACCTGGTTGCCGTCATGGACTGGGCGAGCCGCAAGGTGCTGGCTTGGCGTCTGTCCAATACGATGGACACGGAGTTTTGTATTGAAGCACTGGAGGAGGCGCTTGCAAAGTACGGCAAACCGGAGATCTTCAATTCCGATCAGGGTAGCCAGTTCACCTCGCCGCGCTTCACAGGCATTCTGAAGGAGGCGGGCGTGAATATATCCATGGATGGCAAAGGGCGGTGGATGGACAATGTGTTCATCGAGCGGCTATGGCGGTCGCTGAAATACGAGTGCGTTTATCTGCTCGCGTTTGAGAGTGGGGCGGAAGCGCGCAATGGGATCGGAGCGTGGATGAAATTTTACGGCGTGCAACGTCCGCATTCAGCGCTCGCCGGGCTGACGCCCGACGAGGCTTACGCGGGTGCTGCGCGATTATCCACAAACGCGCGACAGCAAAAATGCAAAAAACAGCAACAACAGAAACTGGCGGCTTGACAACAATAGAGCCAAGCTTAATCCCGCCGCCGGGCAGTCTGACGAATGGGG
>DATBKQ010000125.1:0-3795 GCA_036555825.1 Acetobacteraceae bacterium
GAGATCAACAACGAGTTCTCCACCGCCGACGTCGCCTATGTGATCGGTGCCAACGATGTGACCAACCCGGCGGCGAAGACCGATCCGTCCTCGGCGATCTATGGCATGCCGATCCTGGACGTGGAGAAGGCCGGGACGGTACTGTTCGTGAAGCGCTCCATGGCCTCGGGTTACGCAGGGGTGGACAACGAGTTGTTCTTCCGGCCGAACACCATGATGCTGTTCGGCGATGCGAAGAAGATGACCGAGGAGGTCGTGCAGGCGCTGGGTCACTAGTGTGGTGTCGCTCAGCGAAGCAATCCCGACCGAGATTGCTTCGTCCCCCGCCCTTCGGCGGGGTGCTCGCAATGACACTGGGGCGAGGCACCGCGTTCGCAGTCAGCGTGAAATTGCGCTAGTGTTGTTTATGGCTCCGAGGTCGGTGCGTCCTGGAGGACGGACATGGACGAACAATCGGGCGTAGCGGAACAGGTCTTGCTACGGCGCGACGCGGATGGCGTGGCGTGGCTGACACTGAACCGCCCCACCGCGCGCAACGCCTTGTCGATGGCGTTGATGCGAGCGCTGGTGGATGAACTCGCGGCGATCGAGCGGGACCCGGCGGTGAAGGTGGTGGTGATCGGCGGTGCCGGGCCGGCGTTCTGCGCCGGCCACGACCTGCGCGAGCTGCGCGCCCGGCCGGAGCGGGCCGCCTATGAGGCGACGTTCGAACTGTGCTCCCGGCTGATGACGAGCATCGTGCGGCTACCCAAGCCGGTGATCGCCCGGGTGCACGGCATCGCCACCGCGGCCGGCTGTCAGTTGGTGGCGAGCTGTGACCTGGCGGTGGCGGCGGAGACCGCCCGGTTCGCCACCCCGGGGGTGAACATCGGTCTCTTCTGCTCGACCCCTATGGTCGCCCTGTCGCGCGCCGTGGGGCGCAAGGCGGCGATGGAGATGCTGCTCACCGGCGAGCTGATCGACGCGCAACGCGCGTTCGCTCTCGGCCTGGTCAACCGGGTCGTGCCCGAGGCGGTGCTCGATGCGGAGGTGGCAGCGCTGGCCGGGAAGATCGTCGCCAAGAGCCCGCTGACCCTGGCGATCGGCAAGGAGGCTTTCTATCGCCAGGCGGAGATGGACCTGGACGATGCCTATGCCTTCGCCTCGGAGGTGATGACAGAGAACATGCTGGCGCGGGATGCGGCCGAAGGGATCGATGCCTTCCTGGGCAAGCGCCAGCCGGTCTGGACGGGCACTTGATTTCGTGCGGACCTGACCACTGATCTGGTCTTCGATGAGAGACCCATACGAAGTTCTTGGCGTTCAGAAGACCGACAGCGATGCGGCGATCCGCTCGGCGTACCGCAAGCTGGCGAAGCGCCACCATCCGGACGTCAATCCTGGCAAGCCGGAAGCAGCGGAGCGCTTCAAGGAGATCAGCGGCGCCTACGACCTGCTGGGCGACAAGGAAAAGCGTGCCCGTTACGACCGTGGCGAGATCGACGCGTCGGGCAACGAAGTGCCGCCGCAGCGGCCGTTCTATCGGGATTTCGGCGACACTGCCGGCCGGGAGAAGTATCGGGCGGACGCGGGTTTTGATGCCGAGGACCTGGAAGGCATCTTCGCCCAGGCGTTCGGCGGCAGGGCCGGCACAGCGGGCGGCCGTCGCTTCTCGATGCGCGGGCAGGATGCCCGATACGAGCTCACGCTGGATTTTCTCGATGCCGTCAACGGGGCGACGCGGCGCATCACCCTGCCGGATGGTCGCACGCTCGATGTTCGCATTCCCGCCGGAGTGCGCGACGGGCAGGTGATCCGGCTGCGCGGTCAGGGCATGCCCGGCATCGGCGATGGGGCGCCTGGCGACGCATTGGTGGAGGTCGTGGTGGCGCCGCATCCTCGGTTCCGCCGCGAGGGCGACGACATCATCGTCGAGCTGCCGGTGACGTTGCAGGAAGCAGTCTTGGGAGCCACCCTGGAAGTGCCGACGATCAAGGGCCCGGTGCGCCTGACCATCCCGCCGAATTCCGGCCGCGGGACGCGATTGCGGCTGCGCGGCCGCGGGATCGAGGGAAAGGGCCACCAGTTCGTCGAGCTGCACCCGGTGCTGCCGCCCGCGGACGAGCCGGAGCTGGCCGAATTCCTGAGGACGTGGAAGCCCCGCCATCCAGTCAATCCGCGCGCCGGGACGGCTGACCAATGATGGATATCGTCGCCGTCACCGCGTTGTTTCCCGATCTCACCCAGGTCGAGCTGACCACCTGGGTCGAGCGCGGCTGGGTCGTGCCTGACACCGGCGAGGGCGGCCTGGTATTCCGCGAGATCGATGTCGCCCGGGTGCGGCTGATCCTTGACCTGCGGCGGGGAATGGACGTCGCCGAGGACGCGATGCCGTTGGTGCTGTCGCTGCTCGATCAGGTCTATGAATTGCGCAGCCGCCTGAAGTCGGTGCTGCGCGTGGTCGAGGCGCAGCCACGCGAGGTGCAGCTCGCGGTGCTGGCGGCCATCGAGGGAGTTTAGCCACGCGGGCCGGGCGGCGGGGTTTCGTTGGGCGCGAGCTGGAAGCCGGCGACGATGGTGTAGTCCGCCCCCGACCGCGCGTTGCCGACGGGCAGCACGATCGTCGTATCCCCCGGTGTCAGCGTCACCCGGTCGACGTTGGAAGGGAAGACCGCGTGCATCAGGTAAACATACTTGTCGAGGATCTTGTCGCCATCGGTGACGGCGACGAAGATCGGCACGTCGGTTTCCCGGCCCGGCATCGCCGGTCCCCGGGTCAGCTCGACCACCACATTGAGCGTGACGGCGAGCTGGTTCTTCCGGTCGCCTTCGCTGCAACTGCCGCGCACGCCGACGATCCTGGCATGCAGCACGAGATCGATCAGATCGCGTCCCGGGCTGCCGGGCCGGTAGGCGTTGTAGTCCGCCGCGTTGCCCAGAATGGCGGTGCCCGGGCAAGCGGGCGGGAACTCGTTGCGCGCCGGGCCGCATTCGACCAGCAGGGGCAGCAGCATCGCGAGCAGGGCGGCGCGCGGCGCCCATCCGAGGTTCGATAATCGTGCGGGCATCAGGGACTCGTTGCCGGGAAGCCAGGCGGTCGGCATAGTCGGAGCCGGCATGGCGGTCTATACCGAAGTCACCGACGAGGCGCTGGCCGCCTTCCTGATTGACTACGACATCGGCACCGTAGTGGCATTCCGCGGTATCGCCGAGGGCGTGGAGAACAGCAATTTTTCGCTGCGTACTACAGCGGGCGATTTCATCCTGACGTTGTATGAAAAGCGGGTGAACCCGGCGGAGCTGCCCTGGTTCCTCGGGCTGATGGAGCACCTGGCGAAGCGGGACATCGTATGTCCGCTACCGGTGCACGGCCGGGACGGTGTGGCACTGCGCCATTTGTGCGGGCGGCACGCGGCCATCACCACCTTTCTCCCCGGGGTCTGGCCGCGACGGGTCCGGCCCGAACACTGTGGCCCGGTCGGCGCGGCGCTGGCGGCGCTGCACCTGGCCGGCCAGGACTATGCGCCGACGCGGCGGAATGCGTTGGGGCCGGGTGGCTGGAGGCCGCTACTGGAGCGGGCGGGTCACCGCGCCGACGAGGTGCAGGCCGGGCTCGCCGAGGAGTTGCAATGCGCCCTGGACGGCATCCTGGGCGCCTGGCCGGTCGGGCTGCCGACCGGGCACATCCACGCCGACCTGTTTCCCGACAATGTGTTCTTCCTGGACGGCAGATTGTCGGGGTTGATCGACTTCTACTTCGCCGCGACCGATGTCCTGGCGTACGACGTTGCCGTTTGCCTGAATGCGTGGTGCTTC
>DATBKQ010000126.1:0-1586 GCA_036555825.1 Acetobacteraceae bacterium
C
Organism: Acetobacteraceae bacterium; assembly: GCA_036555825.1. Classification (GTDB taxonomy): domain Bacteria; phylum Pseudomonadota; class Alphaproteobacteria; order Acetobacterales; family Acetobacteraceae; genus JAMXLO01. Next base: position 2 of record DATBKQ010000126.1, read on the forward strand.
GCAAGCGGCACCGAGGCAGCCGAGGTGTTGGCGTGGCGATCGACGGTGATCACCACCCGCTCGGACGGCAGTCCCAGCTTGCGGCCCATGGCGTCGATGATCCTCAGATTGGCCTGGTGCGGCACCAGCCAGTCGACATCGCGGCGTTGCAGGCCGTTGGCGGCGAGCGCCTCTTCCACTGCTTCCACCAACCGGACCACGGCGTGGCGGAACACCTCACGGCCGTTCATCACCAGATACCCGGGCCTGTCGCGCTGTCCGACCGCTCCATCGACATAGAGGATATCGCCCAGCGCGCCCTGGGCGTGCAGGTGGGTGGACAGCACGCCCCGGTCGATCCGGCCGCTGCCGTGGCCGGCGCGCAGGAACACCGCGCCGGCGCCGTCGCCGAACAACACGCAGGTGGCGCGGTCGTGCCAGTCCAGGATGCGGGAATAGACCTCGCTCCCGATCACCAGCGCGCCACGCGCCTGGCCGGTGCGGATCATGCTGTCGGCGATCGACAGGCCGTAGATGAACCCGGCGCAGGCGGCAGCCACATCGAAGCCGAAGCCCTGCGTGACACCGAGTTCCGCCTGCACGCGCAGCGCGGTCGCGGGGAACGCCTGGTCGGGTGTGCTTGTGGCCAGAATGATCGCGTCCACTTCGTCCGGTACCGCCCCGGCATCCTTGAGTGCGACCCGCGCCGCAGCGCTGCCCATGAAGGCGGCTGTCTCATGCGGCGCGGCGATGTGGCGCTGCCGGATGCCCGTGCGCTCGCGAATCCATTCGTCGGACGTCTCCACCGTGCGGGCCAATTCATCGTTGGTCAGAACGCGCTCGGGCAGATAACCGCCGACGCCGGCGAGAATGGAGCGGATGGCCATGTTCCTTCCTACGGCGCCGTGGCGAGCCGCGCATCGCTGCCGCCTTCCTTGTCCTGCGCACCGTTCCTGCCAGGCACCGCCATCAGTTGAGCGATTCGGGTCAAGTCCTCGCGAATGTGGTCATTGAACCGGTGCACCACCATGTCCATCGCGACGTCCACAGCGTGGGCGAAACCTTCCGCGTCGGTGCCGCCGTGCGACTTCACCGCCACGCCGTTCAGACCCAGCATCACGGCGCCGTTGTACCGGCGTGGGTCCATCCACTCGCGCAGCCGCTCGAGTGATGGCCGCAGCAGCAGGTAGGCGAGCTTCGCCGTGAGGCTGCTGCGAAACACCTGGCGCAGCAGATCGAGGAACAGCCGGAGCGCGCCTTCCCCGGTCTTCAACGCGACATTGCCGGTGAAACCGTCGGTCACCACCACATCGGTGGTGCCGGCCGCAATGTCGTGGCCCTCGACGAAGCCGGCGAACTGCGGGGCGATGTGGCTGGCGCGCAGCGTCTCGGCGGCGAGCCGCAGCGTGTCGTCGCCCTTCAACTCCTCCGATCCGACATTCAGCAATCCGATCGATGGCGCCGTCAGTCCGAGCACGGTGCGGGCGAACACGTCACCCATCACCGCGAACTCCACCAGGTTCCGGGCGTCGCATTGCACGTTGGCACCCAGGTCGAGCAGCACCACGTCGCCGCGTGCCGAAGGACCGATCGCGGCCATTGCCGG
>DATBKQ010000127.1:0-7215 GCA_036555825.1 Acetobacteraceae bacterium
TACCTCTGGATCAGGGACCGCTCGTTCTCGGACAGTGTGTTCGTCATCTTTCCTCCTGAGCTCGTTCATGCGCCTGTCAGCTCCACGAGCGCGCAGTGGCCGCGACCTTGCTGGTAAATTCGGCGGACGTGAACCCCAGGGCGACGAGTGAGGGACAGGATGAGCAGGGGCGGGATGACCAGGCGCGGGGGATCGTCACCGCCGATGTCAACTCAGGCAGGCCGGTGCCTCGGTTGTCCGCGAAACCGCCGCGCACGACCGGCGTTGAGCGTCAGGGCCTTCACACGGGAAGGAGCAGCGCATGCAGGATAATCGCCAATCCCCGGAGCAGGACCCGGTGGAAGGCGCACCCGACGTCATCGAGCGCGAACTGCATCGAAGTGAACGGCGCCAGAGAGCCCGCCGTCACAAGATGAAGGCCGCGGTGTTTGTCGAGCCGGGGCGCATTGTGCTGGACGAGCGGCCTGTGCCCGAGATCGGACCGCTGGACGCCCTGTTGCGGGTGACCACGACGACCATCTGTGGCACCGATATTCACATCCGGAAAGGCGAATACCCGGTCCGGCGCGGCCTCGTCATCGGCCACGAGCCGGTGGGTATTGTCGAGCAACTCGGTTCCGCAGTAGCCGGGTTCCAGGAAGGCCAGCGCGTCATCGCCGGCGCGATCACGCCGAGTGGCTACAGCAATGCGTGCCTGTGCGGCTGCTGGTCGCAGGATGGCGCGGGCACCAGGCACGGCTTCAAGGCAATCGGCGGCTGGAAGTTCGGCAACACAATCGACGGCTGCCAAGCGGAATATTTGCTGGTTCCCGATGCGATGGCCAATCTGGCGCCCGTGCCACCCAGCCTGAGCGATGAGCAGGTGCTGATGTGTCCGGACATCATGTCCACCGGCTTCAGCGGCGCCGAGAGCGGCAACATCCAGATCGGCGACACCGTCGCGGTGTTCGCGCAAGGGCCGATTGGCCTGTGCGCCACCGCCGGTGCGAAGCTGCGCGGTGCAACTGCGATCATCGCGGTCGAAAGCGTGCCCACCCGGATGGAGGTGTCGCGCCGCCTCGGTGCCGATCACATCGTGGACTTCCGGGCCGCCGATCCAGTGCAGGAAATCATGCGCCTTACGGACGGCCGCGGTGTCGATGTCGCGATCGAGGCGCTCGGTACCCAGGCGACATTCGAAGCGGCCCTGCGCGTCCTGCGTCCGGGCGGCACTCTGTCGAGCCTGGGCGTCTATTCGAGCGACCTCACCATCCCGGTCGGCCCGTTTGCCTCTGGGTTGGCGGACTTGAAGATCGTGACCACGCTTTGCCCCGGCGGAAAGGAACGTATGCAGCGACTGATGGCGGTAATCGCATCGCGCCGCGCCGATCTCACTCCCCTGGTGACGCACCGTTTCAGGCTGGACCAGATCGAGGAAGCCTACGATCTTTTCGGGGACCAGCGCGACGGCGTTCTCAAGGTGGCGATCACACCTTGAGCCGAGGCTGATCGCGGATCACGCCCGCATTGCCCGGGTCGCAAGCCGGTCGGGTTGGCGGCCCGGGCGCGATGCTGTACAAGCCACCGAGCCCTACCTCCCGAATCGGCCATGCAAAATGCCGGCGAATGATCCCACCCAGCAGGCATGGCTCGCAGCGATTATAGAGTCCTCCGAAGACGCGATAATCGCCAAAGACCTGCAAGGCGCCGTAACCGGATGGAATGCTGCCGCCGAGCGGCTGTTCGGCTATACCTCCGCCGAGATGCTCGGCCGTCCCCTGACCGTCATATTCCCCGCCGACCGCCTGCAAGAAGAAGCCATGATCCTCGGCCGCATCGCGCGGGGAGAGCGGGTCGAGCATTACCAGACCGAACGCCAGCACAGGACCGGCCGCATCTTTCCGGTCTCGGTGACTGTCTCGCCCATCATGGACGCGGATGGCAGGCTCGTCGGCGCCTCCAATATCACGCGCGATCTCACCGAACGCGAGTCGCACCAGATGCGCGTTCGCGAATTGCAGTCCGAGCTTGTGCATGTGCAAAGGTTGAGCGAGCTCGGTCAGTTGGTCTCCGCGCTGGTCCACGAGGTCAACCAACCGCTCACCGCCATCACCAACTATATCAATGCCTGTCGTCGTCTTGCCGCCGCAGGTAACTTGCCCGCCATCGCCCCCGCCATGCAGCAGATTGAAGACCAGACGCGGCGCACCCGAGAAATCGTACAGCGAATCCGCGACTTTGTGAAGAAACGCGACATTGAACTGCGAACAGAAAACCTGGCCCAGGTGGTCAGCGAAGCCATCGAGCTCACGCGCGACAGCGCGCGGGGCGAAGATGTCAAAGTCCGCACCGAAGTGCCGCCCGCGCTACAGGTCAACGTCGATAGGGTCCAGTTACAGCAAGTACTGTTCAACCTGATGCGGAACGGCATCGAGGCGATGCGCGGGCGCCCGAGGTGCGAGATCACCGTCGCCGCGCGGGCGGAGCAAGGCATGGTGCAGGTCAGTGTCGCCGACTCGGGGCCAGGGGTGCCCGCAGAAGTGCGGAGCAGGCTGTTCCAGCCGTTCCTCACCACCAAACCCAATGGCATGGGGATCGGGCTGTCGGTCTGCCGCACCATCATCGAGGCGCACGGTGGCCGCCTGTGGATCGAGGATGCCCCGCGCGAGGGCGCGGTCTTTCGCTTCACCTTGCAGGCTTCCGACCTACGGTCGGGCGCTGCCGCCTAGTGTCCTGGCCCCGGGGTTCGCCGCATTCCGCGGCGAGCAGAGGGGATAAGCAGGCCACTGAAAACGAAGAACAGTGGCCCGATTCTGCAGTGCGATCGACTTCAGAATCGGAACACTGGCGGCTCTGAATGAGGAAGGCTCCGGAAGTCACCTCCCGGAGCCTTCGGCATTGTCTGCGGGCGTCGTTGCCCAGTTTGACCCAAGGGTCTGCGGTCTAGACGGCGACGCGAGCGTCGGAGATCCAGGCCACGGCAAACGGCGCCACGATGAGACAATGAGACACTGGATCACCTCCTTTCATGTTGTTGCTGCCCGAGGCCAATATGGCCGAGCGGCGCGCCCGCCGCAAGTCCGCCACGGAGGGAACCATGGCCGCAGCCAGCCGAAGCCGCATTGTCGCCGAAGTCGATTTCACCAAAAACGGGCGCCAGCACGGCTTTCTCCGCCTGTTCCATTCCGTTCACAGCTCGGCCTACGGTTTCATTCCGATTCCCCTCGTGGTGCTGAAGAACGGCGACGGGCCGACCGCCCTGCTGGTGTCCGGCACCCACGGCGACGAGTACGAAGGCCAGGTCGCGCTGTGCAATCTGGTGAAGTCGCTCGACCCCGCGCGTATCCACGGCCGCGTGATCGTCCTGCCCGCGGCGAACTTCCCCGCCGCGTTGGCCGGCCGCCGCACCTCGCCGATCGACGAAGGCAATCTCAATCGGCTGTTTCCCGGCGACCCGGACGGCAGCGTGACGCAGCAGATCGCCTATCACATCGAACACGAACTGGTGCCGATGGCCGACCTGGTCTGCGACCTGCACTCGGGCGGTTCATCGCTGATGTACGTCCCTTCGGCGCTGTTCGGCAATTGGCGGCGCGACGGCAGCACCGCCGCCGGTGTCGCGGCGCTCAAGGCGTTCGGCGCGCCGATCGCCTACGTGGCCGAGCAGCAGCAGGGCGGCGGCCGCACGCTGTCGGGCGGCGCGGCGCGTCACGGCGTCATCTGTCTCGGTACCGAGGCCGGTGGCTCCGGCCATGTCACCCGTTCCGCGCTGCGTATGGTGGAGCGCGGCGTCAACAATGCCCTCGTGCATCTCGGCATCCTGCCCAACGGCGCGCGCATCGAGCCCGATCAGCCCACGCGCCTGCTCGAGGTCGGCGGCCAGGACTACTTCGTCTATGCGCCGGAGAACGGCCTGTTCGAACCGCTGGTCGAACTCGGCGACACGGTGCGCGCCGGCCAGCCGGCGGCACGCATCCACCTGCCCGAAACACCCTGGGCGGAACCGGTCACCGCGCATTTCGCGCATGACGGCTTCGTTCTGTGCAAGCGCATTCCCGGCCGGACCGGGCGCGGCGACTGCCTGTTCCACCTCGGCACCGACATTTCCCTATAGTATCGGATCGCAGAGGAGCGTGAGTCGCCTGCGGCCACGTTCCGCCGCGTGAATCGGATACTTGAACAAAGAAGCGACGTATCGACCTTCAGGCAAGGTCGATACCAGCGCGTGATGAGCGGAGGCAGGTCGCCCGGAGATCTGAATCACGCGACTCAACGAAAAAGGCTAAAGCATGGTGAGGTCAACCTGACCTCATCAGGCTTTAGGAGAACAAGATGACGATCAACGTGATCCTGCTTCAGCCGCTGGTCGCGCTCATTGCCGGCATTCTGATCCTCGTCATCCCTCGGCTGCTCAACATCATCGTCGCGCTCTATCTGATCATCATCGGCCTCACCGGCCTATGGCCCCGCCTGATGCACTGATTGCCGACCGCGCTGCCCGTCATGCCGGGCGAAGGCCCGGCATCCACGTCTTCGATCCGTCACTCCGGATAGATCATCTTTCGCGTCACCCCGCCGTCGACGATAAACTCGGCGCCGGTAATGAAGCCGCTTTCGGGACCAACCAGGAAAGCGGTGAGCGCCGCGACATCCTCCGGCGTTCCGACCCGCCCGGCAGGATGAAACGCATGGTCCTCGCCACGCGGCGGATCGCCCTTGCTGAAGACCCAGCCGGGACTGATGCAGTTCACCCGCACCTCGGTGGCCAGGCTGATCGACAGCGCATGCGTCAACGCGACCAGTCCGCCCTTCGATGCGGCATAGGCCTCGGTGTTCGCTTCCGACATGTGCGCGCGCGTGGATGCAATTGTCACCACGGCGCCGTGGCTTGCGCGCAACATCCGTTCGCCGGCGCGTACCAGCAGGAAGGTGCTGGTCAGATTGGTGCTGATCACCATCGACCACTGCGCCAGGGTCAATTCGGCGATCGGCTTGCGGATGTTGACGCCGGCGTTGCACACCAGCGCGTCGAGCCGCCCTTCCTGGGCCGCGATGCCGGCCACCAGCGATCCGACCGCCGTTTCGTCCGCCACGTCGCAGGCGGCGTATCGCCCATCTGGCGGGGCTTCTCCCGACGGATCGCGGTCGGCCACCACCACCTGCCACCGTTCGCGCGCCAGCCTGGCGGCGATCGCCGCGCCAATGCCGCGCGCCCCACCGGTGACCAGTGCCACGTTCACAGGTCGATCCATGACAGGTGGCCTCCTTTGCCGGCGCCGGTGTCGAGAAACACCGCCGACCCTCCGGCAGCGCCGCGCCGGATATAGGGGCGCCCGTCGGAACTGCGCCGGTCGTGTCCGCAATACACCGTGATGCCCGCCGGAATGCGATCGACCCAGCGCAGGCTGCGCTCGGGATAGCCGTCCGGCTGGATGCGTCCGGTCGGCTCGCCATACAGCGCTCGCGCGAGCGCGCCATGCGCGCGGTCCAGCCCGTGCTCGGGCGCGGGCATTTCCAGCATGGCGGTATGGAAGCCGCCGTGCACGAACAGCGCCCCTTCGCATTGCAGCCAGCCCGGCGCCATCGCGACCTCGGTCACCACACGCTCGCGCAACGCCGGGTCGAGTTGCGCCAGCGTCCCATCCAGCGTCCACTCGTTCCGTACCGGATATCCGGCGAGAAACCGTGCCAGCTTCAGGTCGTGGTTGCCCAGCAGGAACAGGCCGCGGCCCTCGTCGAGCAGCCGGAACATGATGCGCAGGGCGCCGGCGTTGTCGGGACCATAGTCGGTGAGGTCCCCCAGTTGCACGACGAAGCGATCCGTAGCGGCGGCATAGCTGAACGCGGTCGCATCGCCGTGCACGTCGCCCACCACCCGGATGGGCGCGCCCTCAGGGATCGTTCGGCCTGGCATCTCTCCGCAGCCTAGGCGCGCAACGTCCCCGATGGGAAGCTGCGTGGGAAGCTGAGCGTGAAGCTGAACAACCGCTCGCTGCCCAGCAGGAACACCCGTCCCCCACGCGGAAACAGCCTGGCGATCGCCGGTAGGCGTACGTCCATCCCTCCCGTGTAGGCGCCAAACGCCGGCATCACCGCGCGCCTTGCATCGGCGACGAAGCACGGGCGGCTTACGTTGGTGCCGCGCGCCGGCACCGCGGCCTTGGGGTGGTGGTGGCCGGAGATTTCGCCTTCCGGCGCGCCCACCACCGCCTGATGGCGGAACACCAGCGTGGTCGTGGTGAACGCCTCCACCCACTCTCCGCCGAGGCCCTTGGGCGGAGAAGGGTCGTGATTGCCCTGCACCCAGATGAAGCGGTGTGCCTCCGTCATGGCGCGCAGCCTGGCCAGCTCACCGGCAGGCAGGCGCGATGCCCCCTCGCTGTCGTGGAAGCTGTCGCCTAGCGCCACCACGATGCGCGGGCGGTGACGCCGCAGCAGCAGGGTCAGGCGATCCAGCGTTGCATGCGTGTCCCACGGTGGCAGCAACTGCCCGCGGCGCGCGTACGACGACCCTTTCTCCAGGTGCAGGTCGGACACCGCCAGCAGGCCAGCCGCAGGCCAGTAGAGCGCCCCAGCCGGATCCAGCATCAGCCGCTCGCCGGCCAGGTGGATCGGCGCACAGACCCCCCCTCCCCTTGCGGGAGGGGGGTGAGGGGAGGGGGTCATGACCCGAAAAGCGTCTCCTGCACCGGCCGTCGCGGCAGGACGCCCCGCCGATTCACTGCCCTCACCGGACCGGTTGGCTCCGTCGCCCCCGTTGCCTCCGCGATGATCGCCTCGGCCTCCGCCAGCAGCCTCTCCTCGCCCTCGCGTGTCCGCACGCTTTCGCGGCCGATCTCCAGCAGCACTGGCACCGCAAGCGGCGACACGCGCGACAGCACCATGTGCACGATCCGCCCCTTCACCCGCGTCAGCATCGCGGCGAGCCGCGAGAGGTCGGTCAGCCCGCCTGCTGCATCGGCCCTCGCCGCCCGCAGCAGGATGTGGTCCGGCTGGTGCCGGCGCAGCACGTCGTAGATCAGGTCCGAGTTCACCGTCACCTGCCTGCGCGTCTTCTCCGCCCCCGGCTGGTGCCGCTCGATCAGCCCGGCGACCACCGCGACGTTGCGGAACGTCCGCCGCAGCATCGAGCTCTCCGCCAGCCAGGATTCCAGGTCGTCGCCCAGCATGTCCTGATCGAACAGCTTCGCCACGTCGCGCGGCTGCTCCGCCGACCAGATGCCCAGCACATAGTCG
>DATBKQ010000128.1:0-2528 GCA_036555825.1 Acetobacteraceae bacterium
AGTCGAGATACTCCTTGCCGTCCGCATCCCAGAGGCTGACGCCATTGCCGCGCACCAGCACCTGGCTGATGTCGTAGCGACCGCGAATTCGGTATTCGCGGTCCAGCTCCAGCCAGCCGGCAACGTCGTCCGGCAAATTAGCTCGCGACCCGGGTGCGTTCGGCATGTCCACGTTCCTTCCGCCGGCCTGCATCTCGGACCGGAGTGAACGCGAAACCGATCATTCGAGCAAACGCACAATCCGGGCAATTAAATCGGATCTACTTATCTTACGCGTTAGCGACGCACGCCTGCCCGCCTCGCATAACCGCGGCTCACCTGCACGGCGGTCTCGGCGAAAGCCTTCGCGGCCGGTGAGCGATAGCGGTCCTTGTGCCATGCCAAGGCGATGACGCGGGGCGGCAGGTCTTCGACCTCGCCCAGCACCTTGGTGTCCTCGCGCCGCTCCTCGATCGTCAGCCGTGGCGCGAGCGCCGCGCCCTCTCCGACTGCGGCGAGACCTTGCACGGTTCCGTTGTAGTTCGACCGGAAAATGACATTGAGGTTGATGCCCCGGCTGCGGAGATAGGCTTCAACCTGCTCGACACTGCGCCCCGCGGGAAAGCTCAGCAACGGCAGGCTCTGGATATCCTTGATCCGTATGGGCTTTCGGAGTCTTGGACGGGCATCCGCGGCCACGACCAGCACGTAAGGGTCGTGCAGCAGCACTTCGGCCTGGAACGGGCCATTCGGAAGCGGAAGGATGGCGAAGCTGAGATCGAGCTCGCCGCGCTCGATCAATTGCAGCAGTTGGTCGTCCTTCGCGAGTTCGGTCAGCCGGACATCGACCTTCGGCCATCGGGCCCGGAATTGCCGAAGCAGCGGAGGCAGCAGCCGGGTGCTGCTGCTCTCGAAGGTGCCGACCCGCAATATACCTGCACTCCCTTCGGCGAAGGCCGTGAGATCCGCGTGCACCGCACGAACACGCGCGGCAATGACCTCCGCGTGTTTCAGCAGCAACGCGCCGGCCTCGGTCATCGAAACAGTCCGCCGGCCGCGTGACCGCTCGACCAGGCGCACATCCAGAAGCTTTTCCATGGTCGATACCTGCTGGCTGAGCGCTGACTGCGAACAGCCGAGACGTTCGGCGGCCGCCCAGAACGATCCCGCCTCCGCGATCGCCTGAAGCGCCAGCAGGTGGCGCAGCTCCAGATCCGTCCAAAGGTAAGGCTGCATGATTTATTGCTTCCAGTACTTAAGGAAGCCCGATAGCTCAAAACCGTCCAAGATCAAGCCGCTTGACGCGGCCGGGCGAGGCGCCCGCGATGCCGCGCTCCAGCTATTTCGATCCGTCAGCCCATGCGGCATCCTAAAAGCCGAGTTCCCGCATCAGACCGGAGGCATCCATGGCCGACTATGACCTGGTGATCCGCGGCGGCACCGTGGTGACCGCCGCCGATACGTACCGAGCCGACATCGGCGTGTGCGACGGCCGCATCGCCGCGATCGGCGAGAGGCTGGAGGCGGCGGAGACGCTGGATGCCGGCGGGCTCCTCGTGATGCCCGGCGGCGTCGATACGCATTGCCACATCGAGCAGTTGCGGCCGAACGGCAAGGCGGACGAGGAGAGCTTCGTCACCGGCAGCACCGCGTGCCTCGCCGGCGGCACCACCACCGTTGTGACCTTCGCCGCGCAGTTCAAGGGCCACGGCATCCGCGACACGCTGGCCGAGTACCACCGGCGCGCCGCGCGCGCGATGGTGGACTACAGCTTCCACCAGATCATCACCGATCCCTCCGATACCGTGGTGCGCGACGAAATACCGGACGTGGTCGCCTCGGGCGTGCGCAGCCTTAAGGTGTTCCTCACCTACGAACCCTCGCACCTCGACGACCGCGAGTATATCCGCGTACTCGCCGCGGCGCGGCGCAACGGCGCCCTGGTGACGGTGCACTGCGAGAACTACGAGGCGATCCGCTGGCGCACCGCCGCGCTGATGGCGAACGGCCGCGCCGCGCCGAAATACCACGCCTGGTCGCGGCCCAAGGTGGTGGAGCGCGAGGCAACGTACCGCGCCATCGCGCTGGCCGAGATGGTGGACCAGCCGATCCAGGTGTTCCACGTCTCCTGCCCGGAAGTGGCCGAGGAGATCGCGCGGGCGCAGGCGCGCGGGCTGAAGGTGTGGGCGGAGACCTGTCCGCAGTATTTCGTTCTGGGTGCCGCCGACATGGACCGGCCCGGCTTCGAGGGTGCGAAGTTCATGTGCAGCCCCAGCCCGCGCGATGCCGCGACGGCCGCGGCGCTGTGGGACGACGTCCGCCGCGGCACGCTCGACATCGTCTCCTCCGATCACAGCGGCTCCAGCTACGAGGGCGAGGCAGGCAAGCGCATCCACGGCAACAACGCCCCGTTCCCCGACATCCCGAACGGCGTGCCCGGGCTGACCACGCGCCTGCCGCTGGTGTTCAGCGAGGGCGTGGCGAAAGGGCGCATCGACCTCAACACCTATGTGCGGCTGGTCTCGACCAACCCGGCGAAGTTGTTCGGC
>DATBKQ010000129.1:0-7221 GCA_036555825.1 Acetobacteraceae bacterium
CACTGTTCGCGCCGCCGGAGAAGCGCGAGCCGCTGTTCGCGCTGTATGCGTTCAATCATGAACTGGCGCGGGCGCGGGAAGCGGTATCGGAGGCGCCGCTGGCGTTGATCCGGCTGCAATGGTGGCGCGAGGTGGTCGAAGGGGCGCATCGACATCACGAGGTCGCCGAGCCGCTGAGCGCGGCGATCGATGCGGGGGTGCTGGATCGAGGCGATCTGCTCGGCATCATCGAAGCGCGAGAGGTGGAGGCGGAACCAGCGATCGAGACCTCACGCGAATGGCATGACTATTTGCGCGGCGCCGCGGGCGGGTTGGCGGTGGCGGCGGCGCGTCTGCTGGGCGCGGCGGAGCCCGAGCAGCTTCGACCGCTGGGCGCCGCGTTCGGAGTTGCCGGGCTGCTGCGCAGTGTGACGGCACATGCGCGGCAGGGCCGGTGCCTGCTGCCGCTCGAAGTCCTGACAGCGCATCGGCTGTCGCTGGAGCAGGTTGTTGCCGACCCGCAGGCCGCGCGCGGCATCGTGGTTCAGTTGGCACGCGAAGCGCTCGGGCTGCTGCATCACTGGTGCTTGCCGCGCCGCGTGGTCGCCGCGGGCTTGCCGGCGGTGCTGGCGCGACGGGACCTGCGGCGGGCGCCGAACTTTCCCGCCCGGCGCGGCTTGGGCGATCGGCTGGCCGTACTGTTCGCCGGGCTTGCCGGCAGGGTGTGACCGCCGCGCGGCGGTGATCCGGCGAGACCCTCTCCCGGCTCGCCGCGCTCGCCGACCTCTCCCACTGCGTGGGCGAGGTGTACTCTTTACATGCCCTGCTTGACCTTGTCGGCGCTGTTGCTGATCGCGCGTCCTCCGGCGCTGAGATCCTGGCCGACACCGGCGGTCGTGTTGCAGGCGACGAGCATCGTCAGCGCGCCGGCAAGCAGAAACGCGGCGAGCGCCAGCCTCGCCATGTGTTCGCGGAACCTGCTGGACATTTGCCTATCCCCTTCTGTGTTCTGCCGCACCGAAATCTAGCCGTCGAGCCTGCGGCCGGCAAACGGCTCATGCCCGGCGCCGCGCCTTTTGCCGGGTGGCGCGCTCCAACAGCGGTGCCAGGAAGCGGCCGGTGTGGCTGTCGGGACTGTCGGCGATGTCCTCGGGAGTGCCGGCGGCGACGATGCGGCCGCCGCCATCGCCGCCCTCGGGGCCCAGGTCGAGGATCCAGTCGGCGGTCTTGATCACCTCGAGATTGTGCTCGATCACCACCACGGTGTTGCCCTGGTCAACCAGCGCGTGCAGTACTTCCAGCAACTTGCGCACGTCCTCGAAGTGCAGGCCGGTGGTCGGCTCGTCCAGTATATACAGGGTGCGGCCGGTGGCGCGGCGGGCGAGTTCCTTCGACAGCTTGATGCGCTGCGCCTCGCCGCCGGACAGCGTGGTGGCCTGCTGGCCCAACGCGATGTAGCCGAGACCGACCTGCTGGAGGATGCGCAGCCGGTCGTGGATGCGCATCTGCGCGCTGAAGTATGGCACCGCCTCGTCCACCGTCATCGCGAGCACGTCGGCGATCGACTTGTCGCGAAACTTGATTTCCAGCGTTTCGCGATTGTAGCGCCTGCCCTTGCAGACGTCGCAGGTGACGTAGACGTCGGGCAGGAAGTGCATCTCGATCTTCAGCACGCCATCGCCCTGGCAGGCCTCGCAGCGCCCGCCCTTGACGTTGAAGCTGAAGCGCCCTGGCTTGTAGCCGCGCGCGCGTGATTCGGGCAGCTCGGCGAACCAGTCGCGGATCGGCGCGAACAGATCGGTGTAAGTGGCGGGATTGGAGCGGGGCGTGCGGCCGATCGGCGACTGGTCGATGTCGATGACCTTGTCGAGATGTTCCAGCCCTTCGATGCGGTCATGCGCGGCGGGAACTTCGCCGGCGCCCATCAGGCGGCGCGCGGTGGCCTTGTACAGCGTGTCCACCACAAGGGTCGACTTGCCGCCGCCGGAGACACCGGTGACGCAGGTGAAGGTGCCGAGGGGAAATTCGGCGTCGATCGACTTCAGATTGTTGCCGCGCGCGTTCACCACGCGCAGGATGCGATCCTGCTGCGCGGGCCGGCGCAGCAGCGGCACCTCGATCCGCCGCCGCCCGGCGAGGTAGTCGCCGGTAAGCGATCGGGGGTTTGCCGAGACTTCCGGTGCGGTGCCTTCGGCAACGACGCGGCCGCCATCCACGCCGGCGGCGGGTCCCATGTCGATCAGGTGATCGGCGGCGCGGATCGCTTCCTCATCGTGTTCCACCACCAGCACGGTGTTGCCGAGGTCACGCAGCCGACGCAGGGTGCCGAGCAGGCGCTCGTTGTCGCGTTGGTGCAGGCCGATGGATGGTTCGTCCAGCACGTAGAGAACGCCGGTGAGGCCGGAGCCGATCTGGCTGGCGAGACGGATGCGCTGGCTTTCGCCGCCGGACAAGGTGGCGGAGCTGCGCGACAATGTCAGGTAGTCGAGGCCGACATCGACCAGGAACTGCAATCGCTCGCAGATCTCGCGCAGGATGCGGCGCGCGATCTCCTGCCGCTGCGGGGTCAGCATATCGAGGACGGTGGCGAACCAAGCGGAGGCGGCGCGGATGGAAAGCTCGGAGGCCTCGGCGATGTTCTTGCCGCCGACGCGGACCGCCAGCGCCTCGGGCTTCAGGCGCGCGCCGTTGCAGGCGGCGCACGGTTTCTCGGCCTGATAGCGCGACATTTCCTCGCGCACCCAGACGCTGTCGGTTTCCTGATAACGGCGCTGCAGGTTGCGCAGCACGCCCTCGAACGGCTTGGTGACGGTGTAGGCGCGAACGCCGTCCTTGTAGGTGAAGGCGACCGGTTCCTCGCCGGTGCCGTCGAGGATCGCATTGCGCACCTTGGTGGGCAGGTCGCGCCAGGCGGTGGTGGTGGTGATCTTGAAGTGGCGCGCCAGGCTCTGCAGCGTCTGGTCGTAATAGGGGCTCTGCGCGCCGGTCCAGGGCATGACCGCGCCGCCGGCCAGTGACAGCCGTTCGTCGGGGACCACCAGGGCGGAATCGAAAAAGGTCTCGACGCCGAGACCGTCACAGGCGGGACAGGCGCCGTGCGGCGAGTTGAAGCTGAACAGGCGGGGCTCGATCTCCTCGATCGAGAACCCGGACACCGGGCAGGCGAAGCGCGAGGAGAACACGGTACGCTCCGCGGTATCCGCGTTCTCGGCATAGGCCACGCCGTCGGACAGGGCGAGCGCGGTCTCGAAACTGTCGGCGACGCGCGGGGCGATGCCGTCGCGCACCACGATACGGTCCACCACCGCCTCGATCTCGTGCTTGATCTTGCGGTTGAGCGATGGGACGTCGCCGATCTCGTACAGCGTGCCGTCCACCTTGACGCGGGTGAAGCCGCGGCGCTGGAGCTCGGCCAGTTCCTTGCGGTACTCGCCCTTGCGGTCGCGCACGACCGGGGCGAGCAGCAGCAGGCGCGTGCTCTCCGGCATGGCCAGCACGCGGTCCACCATCTGCGAGACAGTCTGGGCCTCGATCGGCAGGCCGGTGGCGGGGGAGTAGGGCACGCCGGTACGGGCCCAGAGCAGACGCATGTAGTCGTGGATCTCGGTCACCGTGCCGACGGTGGAGCGGGGATTGCGGCTGGTGGTCTTCTGCTCGATGGAAATCGCCGGCGACAGGCCCTCGATTGCGTCGACATCGGGCTTGCCCATCAGTTCCAGGAACTGCCGCGCGTAGGCCGACAGGGATTCCACGTAGCGCCGCTGGCCCTCGGCGTAGATGGTATCGAATGCCAGCGAGGACTTGCCGGAACCGGAGAGGCCGGTGATCACGGTCAGGCGGTCACGCGGGATGACCACGTCGACATTCCTGAGATTGTGCTCGCGCGCGCCGCGCACGTGGATGGAGCCGGCCATGCTACGCTTGTTCTCTGGATGTTCTCGTGGTATATGGCAATTTTTCGGGGTTTTGGAAAGGTCTGTTAAGCGACGCCGTCCAGGATGGCAGGGTGGATTTGTGGGGGCTAGAGTGCCCTCTTTGGCAAGGGATTCGCGCGATGGCTGGCAGCGTCAACAAGGTGATCCTGGTGGGCAACCTGGGCAAGGATCCGGAGATTCGGACCCTGCAGTCCGGCACGAAGGTGGCGAATCTGTCAGTCGCCACCGGCGACACCTGGAACGACCGGCAGACCGGCGAGCGCAAGGAACGCACCGAGTGGCATCGCGTGGTGATCTTCAATGAGCGTCTTGCCGACATCGCCGAGAGATTCCTGCGCAAGGGACGCAAGGTGTATATCGAAGGCGCGCTGGAGACGCGCAAATACACCGACCAGTCGGGCCAGGAGAAGTACACCACCGAGGTGGTGCTGCGGAATTATCGTGGCGAGTTGACGCTGCTGGATAGTTCGGGCGGCGGCGAGGCGGCGGGCGATGGCGGCGGCTATCGCGAGCGTTCGCCGGCGCCACGCGCGGCGGCGGGCGCCTCACGCGGGGGCGGGCCTTCGTGGGATGCGCCGAAGGGCGGCGACCTGGACGACGAGATTCCGTTCTGAGGCTGGCGGCTGAGTGGGGGGGAGGGCCGGTCGCGGCCCCCTTCCCCCAACCCCCTCCGGCGAGGGGAGGGGGGGTCTTCGCAGTTGTGCTTGGCGGCGTGCTTTTCCTGCACGTGCTGGTGTGGTCGGTGCTGCCGGCGCTGCTGCAGCACAATCTGCCGCTCGATGTGATCGAGCAGCTTGCGTGGGGACGCGAGTGGCAGATCGTCTATTTCAAGCATCCGCCGCTGCCGGCCTGGATATTGGAGTCCATTGCCGCGGTCTCCGGGCGCTGGCCGCCGGCGATATACCTGGCGGGCCCGATCGCGTCGGCGTTGGCGCTGCTGGCGGTCTGGCGGCTGGGGCGCCCGCTGCTGGGGCCGCGACGCGCGCTGCTCGCCATGATGGCACAGGAATGCGTGCTCTACTTCACGTTCTTTACGCCGGAGTTCAACCACAACGTGGTGCTGTTGCCGCTATGGGCGGCGATCGGACTGGCCGGCTACCGAGCCTGCTTCGACAATTCAGGTTGGATCTGGTTCGGCCTGCTGGTCGCGCTTGGCATGCTGGGCAAGTACACGACGGCGCTGCTGGTCGCGTCGCTGTTCGGACTGGCCGTGCTGCACCCGTGGTTTCGCACGTTGTGGCGCAGGCCAGGCCCGTATATTGCCGCCGGCGTCGCGCTGGTGGTGCTGCTGCCGCACCTGACAGGTCTGTGGCACATCGATTTCTCGCCGCTTTATTTTCCGTTTCAGCGCGCGCCCGCCGCACACCACTGGTACGACCACGTGGTGTATCCGCTGCTGTTCTCCGCGGCGCAGTTGGGCGGCGTCGCACCGGCGCTGCTCGCGCTTGCGGTGTTGGCGTGGCGGCGCGACGGCGAACCGCTGGCCGGGAGCGGGCCGAGGCCGCTGGCGCCCGAGGTTCGGGCCTATCTGCGGACCATCACCTGGGCGCCCGCGGGGATCGCGGTCGCGGCATCGCTGGTTCTGGGGCTGCACCTGAAGGACATGTGGGGCTCCCCGATGTGGTGCTTCATCGGGCTGTTCCTGATGGCTGAGGTGGTCGGGCCGATCACGGCCGGCGGGGTGCGGAGGTTCGCGGCCGCCTGGCTGGCGATCGTGGTCGTCGTGGCTGGGGTGTTCACGGTGCAGCAGACGGTCGGAGGTTACCTGGTGCGGAAACCCATGCGCGGGCAATTTCCGGGCCGGGAGTTGGCGCGCGCAGTCGAGCAGCGCTGGCACCAGGTTGCCGGCGGCGCGCCGCTGGCCATCGTGGCGGGCGACGTCTGGCTTGCCGGCAATATAGCCTTCTATGGCGGCGAGCGCCCGTCCGTGTTCATCGACGCCGATCCGCGCAAGAGCCCGTGGATTGCGCCAGAGGCGCTGGCGCGCGACGGCGCGGTGTTCATCTGGCAGGAGCGCGTGGGTCCGCCGGCATGGCTCACCAACTTTCCGGCGGCCCGACCCGAGGCGCCGATCGAGCTGCCTTACGTGCCGCCGCTCGGTCATGCGCCGGCACGGTTCGACTGGGCGATCCTTCCGCCGCAACGGTGAGGGCGCCCGCGGCAGGGTTTTGCTTGCGATACCAATGGCGCTGCAATTAAAAGCCGCCGTCGCAAACCCTTTGGGAAAACGTGAAGTGAATCAAGGCAGTTGGAGGAGTGCCGGGGTATCCGGCGCGATTGGGCTGGGCCTTCTGGTCGCGGGCTGCGCGCAGACGCCGCTGGGCCCGACGGTGCAGGTCATGCCGGGCCCGGGCAAGCCATTCGACCAGTTCACCTATGACCAGGCGGGCTGCAAGCAGTTCGCGGAGGGCGCGGTGGCCGGGCAGGCGCAGAACGCCAACACGCGAGGCGTGGGGGCGGCGGCCGTCACCACGGTGCTGGGCGCCGGACTCGGTGCCGCGATCGGCGGCGGCCGCGGTGCCGGCATCGGCGCGGCGAGCGGCGCGCTGGGCGGCGCCGGGATCGGTGCCGGGATGAGCTCGAACGAGCAGATGGGTATCCAGCAGCAGTACGATAACGCCTATGCGCAGTGCATGTATGCGAAGGGCAACATGGTGCCCGGTTACGGGCCGATGATGGTCAATGCACCGCCGCCTCCACCGCCACCGCCGCCGGGCGCCAACCTGACCTACGCGGTGCAGACGCAGTTGAACCGGCTTGGGTATCTGCACGCGCCGCCGGATGGCGTCTCCGGCCCGCAGACCAGTGCGGCGATCAGCCAGTTCGAGAGTGTGTCGGGCCTGCCGGTGGATGGCGTTCCGTCACCGCAACTGCTGGCGCGATTGCAGGCGACGCCGTAGCGCCGCCCCTCGTCATTTCGTCCGAATCCGCCTATCTAGCGCTGCATGATGCAATGCAGCGCCGGGGTGGCCGGTGCGTGCCGCCGAACCACTGAACCGAGCGTTCTTTGAGCGATCATTCCGACGAGGCACCTCCGGGTCCACCCGAAGACACGCAGCCTGTGACGCTCGAGGAGGAGATGCGCCGCTCCTACCTCGACTACGCCATGAGCGTGATCGTGGCGCGGGCGCTGCCGGATGCGCGCGACGGGCTGAAGCCGGTGCACCGGCGCATCCTGTACGGCATGCAGGATGCCGGTTATACGGCGGACCGGCCGTACCGCAAGTCGGCGCGCGTGGTCGGCGACGTCATGGGCAAGTACCACCCGCACGGCGACGCGGCGATCTACGACGCCATGGTGCGGATG
>DATBKQ010000130.1:0-5036 GCA_036555825.1 Acetobacteraceae bacterium
TGCGGACGGTTCGGAGCATGCGCGTCATACTCCAAGATACTCGTGCAGCTTGTCCATGCTGGCTTCCAGCAGGTGATTGGGGATCATGTCGATCACCTGGCCGTGTTCCATGACGTAGTGCCGGTCGGCCACCGTCTGCGCAAAGCGGAAGTTCTGTTCGACCAGCAGCACGGTGAAGCCGCGCTGCTTGATCTCGCGCACGGTGCGGCCGATCTGCTGCACGATCACCGGCGCCAGTCCTTCCGTCGGCTCGTCCAGCAGCAGCAGCTTGGCGCCGGTGCGCAGGATGCGCGCGATCGCCAGCATCTGCTGTTCGCCGCCCGACAGCCGGGTGCCGTGCGCGGTCCCGGCCCGCTCCTTCAGGTTCGGGAACAGCGTGTAGATCGTATCGATGTCCAGCCCGCCGGGTGCCACCACTGGAGGCAGAACCAGGTTCTCGGTGACGCTCAGCGAGCCGAATATGCCGCGTTCCTCGGGACAAATGGCAATGCCGGCGCGGGCCACGTGGTTCGGCATCAGGCCGATGGTCTCGCGGCCGCGGAAGCGGATGCTGCCCTCGCGCCGCGGCACCAGCCCCATGATGGATTTCAGCGTCGTGGTCTTTCCGGCTCCGTTACGTCCGAGCAGCGTCACCACTTCGCCCTCGCGCACCTCGAAATCGACGCCATGCAGGATATGGCTCTCGCCGTACCAGGCGTTGAGGCCCTTCACCTCAAGCATGCGGCGTCCCCAGATAGGCGGCGACGACATCCGGGTTGCGAGACACCGAGGCGTAGTCGCCTTCCGCGAGCACACGGCCACGCGTCAGCACAGTAATGATATCGCACAGGCCTTCGACGACCGAAAGGTTATGCTCGACCATCAGGATAGTGCGGCCGCCGCGCACGCGGCGGATCAGCTCGACGATCCGCTCCACGTCGCCGTGCCCCATGCCCGCTGTCGGCTCATCCAGCAGCATCACCTCGGGATCCAGCGCCAACGTCGTGGCGATCTCCAGCGCGCGCTTCTGGCCATAGGCGAGCTGCGTCACCACCGTGTCGGCCTCTCCGGTCAGGCCGACGTCGAACAGAAGCTGGCGGGCCCGGTCGTTGTAGATGTGCAGCACCTTCTCCGAGCGCCAGAAGTCGAAGCTGGCGCCGCGCGCCCGCTGCAGCGCCAGGCGCACGTTCTCCAGCACCGTCAGGTGCGGGAATACCGCCGAGATCTGAAAGCTGCGTACCAGACCCAGGCGCGCGACCTGGGCCGGCTTCATGCCGGCGATGTTGCGGCCCTTGAAGCGGATGGCTCCGCGCGTAGGCGGAAGGAATGCTGTCAGCAGATTGAAGCAGGTGGTCTTGCCGGCGCCGTTCGGCCCGATCAGAGCGTGGATGGAGCCCGCCCGAATGGTCAAGGACACGCCGTCCACCGCGACAAAGCCGCCGAACTCCCGCGTCAGGTCGACGGTTTCCAGGATGGCGTCGCTCACCCCTGGGCGTTCCCTTCCAGCAAAACTCCCTGTGGCGCCGCAGATTGCATATCGTTGTCGGGGGCGCAAGATTGCCGCCCGTCTGGTATGAGGACGATCACATGCGGTTGCGCAGCCCGCTGTTCGCCCCTGGCGACTCTGAACGCAAGACGGCGAAGGCGATCGCATCCGCCGCCGATGCCATCATCCTGGACCTGGAGGACTCGGTCGCCGCGCCATCCAAGCCTGCTGCCCGCGCGATGGTGCCCGAAGTTGTGCGCGCGCATCCCAACCGCGACCTGATCGTGCGGGTCAATCCGAACGGCACCCCGTGGTACCTGGAAGACCTGGCGGCGGTCGTGCCGGCCCGGCCACGCGCGATCGCGCTGCCGAAATGCCGCGGTCCCGACGATCTGCTCGCGCTCAACCACCATCTCGAGGCGCTCGAGGCCGCCGCCGGTGCGCCCATCGGCAGCGTCGGCGTGTTCGCCATCGTGACCGAAACCGCCGGTTCGGTGCTCATGCTGGGCAACTACGGCGCTGTTGCCGCCCGCCTGGTCGGTATCTGTTTCGGCGCCGAGGACCTGTCGGCCGATCTGGGCATTTCGCCGCGCCATCCCGATGGGTCCTATCCGGCGCCTGTGGTCCTGGCCCGCGCGCAGGTGCTGATCGCCGCCGGTGCTCTCGGCGTTCCGGCGATCGATACGCCGTATCCGGACCACAGCAACCCCGAGGGGTTGCGGCAAGAGGCACAGGCCGCGGCGGCCGATGGCTTTGCCGGCAAGATTCTTATCCACCCGGCGCAGATCGACATTGTCAATGCGACATTCACCCCGCCGCCGGAGCAGGTGCGCTGGGCCGAACGGGTGGACGCTGCCTTCACCGCCAATCCGGACTCGGGCGTGCTCGCGCTCGACGGCAAGATGATCGACCGGCCGCATTGGAAGCTGGCGCAGCGTATCCTTGCCGCGGCACGCTGAGCACCCTGCCGCAGGACAGGCTCTCGCGGCAGGCGAGAGGCATCGATACCCGCCCGACATACCACCGTTACACGACCCTGGCACTTGCCAGGGATCGTGCTAGTGACGACCCGATGTTGGATGCCCGTGAGGCGGGCTTGGCAGTGCCCCTGCCATGAGCCGCGTTCTTAGGCCCGCCGCTGTGCTCTGCGGCGTTCTGCTCGGCGGTTGCGATCTCGGCCCGGATTATGTGCGACCGCAACTGGAGCTGCCGGTGCAGTTCCGTGCAACGGATACCACCGCCGCCGCGGCTTGGCCGTCCGAGGATTGGTGGCGCGGCTTCAGGTCCCCGGAGCTCAACTCCCTGATCGAGCAGGCGCGGGCACAGAATTTCGACATCCAGGCAGCGGTCGCCCGTGTCCGCCAGGCGGACGCCCAGGTCCGCGTCGCGGGCGCCGCCATGCTGCCCACGGTGGACGCCACCGGCAATGCGAGTTGGCGGCAGACCGGCATCACGCGCGCCGGGTTCACCGGCGGTACGCGCAGCGGCAGCACCACCTCCACGATCGACATCCATAGCTACAGCCTGACCCCGTTCAACGTCGCCTACGAGGTGGACTTCTGGGGCAAGAACCGGGCCGGGGTGCAGGCGGCCCAGGCGAGCGCGGTGTTCAGCCGGTTCGACCAGCAGGTGGTTGCACTCACCGTCGTGACCAACGTCGCGAACACCTGGTTCACCGCGCTCGCGCTCGCCGACCGCCTGGTCGTGGCCCAACGCAACCTGGCCGACGCGGAGCAGACGCTCGCGGTCATACGGGGGCGGCTGGATGCCGGGACGGCGAGCGCCCTCGATGTTGCGCAACAGGAGTCGCTGGTCGCGCAGGAGCGTGCCATCATACCCGGCCTGCGCAACCAGCTCGAACAGGAACTGATCGGACTGGGCATCCTGATCGGGCGGCCGCCTGAGGCGGTGACGGTCCGGCCAGGTTCGTTGGACGCGTTGGCCCTGCCGCCGGTGACGCCGGGTCTGCCCTCCGCATTGTTGCAGCGCCGCCCGGACGTGGCGGAGGCCGAGGCGCAGCTCGTGGCTGCGAACTTCGACATCAAGCTGGCGCGCGCCGCGTTCTTTCCGACCGTCCAACTGACCGGGTCGTTTGGTTTCGCCAACGCCGCGCTGAACACGCTGTTCACCCCAGGCGGCACCATCATCGCGCTGGCAGCCGGCTTCACCCAGCCGCTGTTCGATGCCGGCGTGCTGCGCGGCCAGTTGGAACAGAGCAAGGGACGCTTCGACGAATTGCTGGCGGATTATCGCAAATCGGTGGTGCAGGCCTTCACCGATGTCGAGGACGCGCTGATCGCATGGCGATTGACCACCGAGCAGGAGGCGCTGCAGCGGCGGGCGGTGGCGACCGCCCAGCGTGCCGCCGACATCGCGCGCGCCCAGATGCAGGCGGGCACTGTCGATGTCACCACGGTGCTTCAGGCGGAGACGACACTCTTCAATGCGGAGGACACCCTCTATCAGGTTCGGCTGGCGCGATTTCAGGCTTTACTGAACCTGTACAAGGGGCTGGGTGGCGGTTGGACCGAGCCGCCGGGGTCAATCCAGGACCAGTTCCCCGGCCTGCGACCCGGGACGGTCCCCGGCGGTTTCGCGCTTCCGGTCGGCGGAAACGTCCAGTGATGCATTGGCATCGCACCCCTGCGTCACGATATCGCGCCTCGTGTGCCGAGACATGAGATGGATGCGCTGACCCGCGAACCCGAGGTCGTGACCAGGCCGCGGGCGCGGCGGTGGCTAATGGCGGCCCTGTGCGTGCTGGTCATCGCGGGCATCGGCTACGCGATCTGGTTCTGGCCCGCGGCCAACACCGAACGGGCGGCACGCAATCGGAACGCCAACCAACCCATTCCTGTCCTGGTCGCACCGGCCGAGCAGAAGGATGTGCCGATCTACCTGGACGCTCTCGGCACGGTGCAGGCGTTCAACACGGTGACCGTGAAACCCATGGTGGACGGGCCGCTGATCTCGGTGAATTTCGCCGAGGGGCAGGACGTGAAGAAGGGTGACCTGCTGGCGCAGATCGACCCGCGCACCTATCAGGCCGCCTATGACCAGGCGGTGGCAAAGAAGGCGCAGGACGAGGCGTTACTGGCCAACGCGCGGCTCGACCTTGCCCGCTACACCAAGCTCGCTGCCAATAACTATACCTCGGCCCAGCAGGCCGACACCGCGCGCGCGCAGGTGGCCCAGGATGAAGCGCAGGTAAAGCAGGATCAGGCGCAGATCGACAACGCGCGCACGCAACTCGGCTACACGACGATCACCTCGCCGCTCGATGGGCGCACCGGCCTCCGCCAGGTGGATCCGGGCAACATCGTGCACGCGTCGGATACCACCGGCCTGGTCGTGATCACGCAGTTGCAGCCGATATCGGTGTTGTTCACCCTGCCGCAGCAGAGCCTGGGACAGGTCGCCAGGGCGATGGGCCAGGGACCGGCGAAGGTGCTGGCGTTTCCGCAAGGTACGGCCGCCGGCCAGGCCGCGCCGCTGGATACCGGCACGCTGGCCGTGCTGGACAATCAGGTCGACCCGACCACTGGAACGATCAAGCTGAAGGCCACCTTTC
>DATBKQ010000131.1:0-2174 GCA_036555825.1 Acetobacteraceae bacterium
GCTGATGCGCGCGCACGCGGCGCGCGGCGAACGCGGGATGGCGATCCAGGCCTATGACCGCTGCCGCGCCGTGCTGGCCGATCTGCTGGACGCCTCGCCCTCGGCCGAGACGCAAAAGCTGCTGGCGGAAATCCGCGGACCCTCCGGCAGCCGGATGCCGCTGCGGCCGCCCAGCCCGCCGCCGCAACCGCAACCGGAGGCCGCCGATGACGAGGAACCGCCGGCGGTGCTGGAACCCAGGAGCGCCGACATCCGCCCCACCCGTGGCGGTGCGCATGTCGGCGTCATGCCGCTCCAGCTCGTGGGCACCACCGAGGAAGAGGCGCACCTCGCGCCAGGCCTCGCCGAGGAGATCACCACCGCGCTCGCCCGCTTCCGCTGGATGTTCGTGGTCGCCTCGAATTCGCTCGCCCGCTTCGCCGCCGAGACGCGCGACGAGACGGCAATCCGCCGCACCTTCGGCATCGACTTCCTGCTGGATGGCTCGATCCAGCGCGTGCGCAACCGGATGCGCATCACTGTACGGCTGCTCGACCTGCGGGCCGGCAATCAGGTGGTATGGGCGCGGCGGTTCGACCGTCAGTCGAACGACCTGTTGTCGCTGCAGGACGAGATCGCCTCCGAGGTCGTGGCGCAGATCGATCCGGAGATCCTGCTGATCGAGGCGAAGCGCAGCGCGGGGCGCGTGCCGGTGGATGCCACCGCCTACGACATGGTGCTGCGCGCCATACCGCTGATCGGCCGCATGGAACGCAGCCACTACATGATGGCCGGCGAGTATCTCTCGCGCGCCATCGAGCTGGAACCCGACTACGCCGCCGCCTATGCCTGGTATGCCTACTGGCACATTTTCCTGGTCGGCCAGGGCTGGGCCGAGGACCTCGACGCCATGATGGCCGAAGCCGGCGAATTGGCCGAGCAGGCCGTGGTGCTCGATCCGTTCGATGCGCGCGGGTTGACCATCGCCGGGCACGTGCGCGCTTTCCTGCATCGCCGGCTGCGTGAGGCGATCGCGCTGCACGAGCGCGCATTGTCGCTCAATCCGAACCTGGCCATGGCGTGGGCGCTGTCGGCCATCGCGTTTGCCTACATGGGCGATCCCGACGAGGCGGAGCGTCGCAACAACCGTTACAAGAAGCTGTCCCCGCTCGACCCGCACGCTTTCTTCTTCGACGCGTTCTTCATCCTGATCCATCTGATGAAGCGCGACTACGAATCGGCCGTTGCGGTGGCGCGCGCGGTCAGCGAAATGAACCCCTCGTTCTCTGCCACCTACAAGCCTTACCTGTCGGCGCTGGGCCATCTCGGGCGCACCCAGGAAGCCAGCGTGGTGCGCCGGCGCCTGCTTGCGATCGAACCCGACTTCACCGTGGAGCGCTTCATCGCGACCTCGCCGATGGAGCGCGAGAGCGATCGCGACCACTACGCCGAGGGTCTGCGACTGGCCGGGCTGCCGGAAACCGCGGCTGACGCCGAGCAGTTGCAGCATCAGGGCGCGCACTGATTCCTGGGTAGCACTTCCCTTCCTGTCCCGCCGCGCTATCGTCGACCGCCTGGACAAGAATGGGCCGCGCCATGCTGCAGCAGGCATTTCGCTTCGATCCGGTCGAACTGCCCCCCGCCGCCCGGGCACTGCGCAAGGAGGTTCGCGAATTTCTCGACGAGAACCGCGCCTCGCTGGGCAACCGCGGCGACCACGACCAGGCGTTCAGCAGGAAAATGGCGGAGCGCGGCTGGATCGGCATGACCTGGCCGAACCAGTACGGCGGCCACGAACGCACCGCATTCGAACGCTACGTGATGATCGAGGAGATGTTGGCCGCCGGCGCGCCGGTCGGCTTCCATTGGACCGCGGATCGGCAGAGCGGCCCGAACATCCTGCGCTACGGCACCGAGGAGCAGAAGGAATACTTCCTGCCGCGCATCGCGCACGCCGAGTTGTCGTTCTGCATCGGCATGAGCGAGCCTGACTCCGGCTCCGACCTCGCGGGAACCCGCACCCGCGCGGTGAAGGTGGACGGGGGCTTCCGCATCAACGGCAGCAAGCTCTGGACCTCCAACGCGCATCGCGCCGACTACATGATCCTGTTCTGCAAGATGGCCGATGCGGGCCAGCAGGAGGTGGACCGCCACGCGGGTGCGACGCAGTTCCTGGTCGATCTGAAGCACTCGCC
>DATBKQ010000132.1:0-2348 GCA_036555825.1 Acetobacteraceae bacterium
CGGAAACCAAGCCGTTCTGGGATGGCTGCGCGGCGGGCAAGTTCCTGATTCGTCGCTGCACCAAGTGCAACAAGGCGCACTGGTATCCGCGCGAGCTATGCCCCTTCTGCTTCGGCGACTGCAAATGGGAGGAAGCGTCCGGCAAGGGCAAGATCTACTCACTCAGTGTGATGAAGCGCGCCGAGGTTCCCTTCGCAATGGCGTATGTGGAGCTGGCGGAGGGGCCGAAGATGATGACCAACATCGTCGATTGCGACCTCGACGCACTGAAGATCGGCCAGGACGTGAAGCTCAAGTTCGTGCCCAGCGAGGGCGGCCCCCCAGTGCCGATGTTCACGCCGGTGTAGACCGGCGCTCTCCTCCTTCGTCATGACCGGGCCATGTCCCCGGGCTCGACCCGGGGATCACCCGGTCATCCACGTCTGCGTTTGCCACATGGATGGCAAGCCAAACCCCGCTAAGACGTCGGCGGGTCGCGCACACGGAGTGCCCCACGTACGGCGGCCGGCGCGCAGCGCCTATGAATCCTCTCCGTGTCCCTCAGTGGCCCTCGGTGTTCTCCGTGTGAAATGGGATCGCACCAGCGGCACAGGCGGAGCCAAGAGACACGGCATTGCCTCCACCTGCCCGTTGGCTCGCGACGCATCGTCGGCGCAAGATGACGCGCCCGGCAGAGGCCCCCGATGACCCACAAGATTGCCTTCCTCGACGTGATGGCATCGTCGATGAGGCGGCGTTGTATGACGCGCCGGCCGGTGGCAAGCTGCGTCGCGCAGGGCTTGACGTGTTCGCAACGGAGCCGGCGGACCCCGCCAATCCGTTGTTCCGGCTGGAACAGGTCGTCATCACGCCGCATACCGCGGGCAGTGTGATCGACCTCGTGGCCGACATCGCGCGCCATGCCTTCACCAACATGCAGTCCGTACTGCGCGGTACACCGCTTCTGCCGGATGACGTGCCAAAGGACGTGACGGTGCCGCCGCCTGAGGAGAACAAGTGATGGCCACATTGCAGAGCAGATCGGTGCGCCGGCGCGAGGATGTGCGGTTGCTGACCGGCAAAGGCAACTACAGCGCCGACCCGCATCCCCCGGGCCTGTTGCATGCGGTGCTGGTCCGCTCGCCGCAGGCGCACGCGGCGATCGGCCGTATCGATGTAAGCGCGGCGGCGGCAATGCCCGGCGTGGTCGCTGTGTTCACCGCGGGCGATCTGACGGATGTGGGCCCGATCCCCGGCGGGATCGGCTTCCCGCGCCCCGATGGCGGCCCGGCGCCGAAGACCGACCGGCCATTGCTTGCCGCGGGGCGGGTCCGCTTCGTCGGCGAGCCGGTGGCAGTGGTCCTGGCGGAGACCGCCGGCGCTGGCAAGGATGCGGCCGAGGCGGTGCTGGTCGATTATCGGGAACTGCCGCTGGTGACCGATCCGGTTGCCGCCCTGCGGACGGATTCGCCCAAGGTATGGGACGAACTGCCGGACAACATCGGTTTCCTGTGGAAGCGCGGCGACGCGGACGCCGCCGATGCGGCACTGCGCGGCTCGGCGCATGTCGCACGGCTGCAGTTCAGCGTCTCGCGCGTGACCGCCGCCTCGATGGAGCCGCGCGCGGCCTGGGCTGCCATCGAGACGGACGGCCGCGTGATGGTGCATGCCTCGCACCAGTCGCCGTACAACCTGCGCAACGGCATGGCGAACGGCAACTTCAACATCAAGCCGACGGACCTTCGCGTGCTCACCGCTGATGTCGGCGGCTCGTTCGGCATGAAGTCCGGTGTGCAGCCGGAATACGCGCTGGTCGCATGGGCGGCGCGCCGGCTCCGCCGTCCGGTGCGCTGGGTCGAGGACCGTACCGAGGCGTTCCTGACCGATGAACAGGCGCGCGAGATGCGCATCACGGTGGAACTCGGGCTCGACGCGCAGAACCGGTTCACCGCGTTGAAATTGCGCTGGGACGTGAACCTGGGGGCATACGTGACCGCGCGGTCCGGCTGGTGTGTTGGCAATATCGGCGGAACGGCCGGCGTCTATCAAATCCCGACGATCTACGCCGAGTCTTGCGGCATCATGACCAACACGATGCCCACCGCGGCGTATCGCGGCGCGGGCCGGCCGGAAGCAACCTACACCATCGAACGCATCATCGACGTGGCCGCCCGCGAACGCGGGATCAGCCCCTACGAGCTTCGCCGCATCAACCTGATCCCGCCCGACGCGATGCCGTACAAGACCGCGCTGACCTTCACGTATGATAGCGGCGAGTTCGAAGGCAATATGCAGAAGGCAGCCGAGATGGCTGAGTTCGCGGCGTTCGACGCGCGTCGCTCCGAAGCTCGGGCACGCGGCAAGCTGCG
>DATBKQ010000133.1:0-4036 GCA_036555825.1 Acetobacteraceae bacterium
GCCGCGGTGCCGGCCGGCGCCGCCCGAGTCCGGCACCAGCGCGTATTCATCCACCAGCAGTGCGTATTCGTTCTCCAGCGCCTCGGCCGGCAGATTGGAGGTATTGGTCAGATGCACATGGATCGCCTCCATGCCATCGGCGTCCGAACGCGCTCCCATGCCGCCGCCGATGGTTTCAAGATACACGAAGTCGCCATCGCCGGTGCGGCGTGGCCCGGAGAAGATGATCGCCGGAACGCTGTCGTGCGAGGCCGCCATGGCGCGATCCGGCGGCAGTAGCCCGGCGAACGCCCCGAACAGGGCGCGGGCGATCTTGTTGCAGGTGATGCTGCGGGCGCCGACCGCGGCAGGAAAGCGGGGGTTGACCAAGGTACCCGGTGCGGCGCGGATTTCGATGCAGTCGAACATGCCGCTGTTCGGCAGCAGCTCGGGATCGAGCAGGGCCTTCACCGTGTAGTACACCGTGGCGCGCAGCGCGCTTTCCGGCACGTTGAACGCACCGCGGGTTTCGCTCGCGGTGCCGGCGAAATCGGCGGTCAGCCGGTCGCCGCGCACGGTCACGGTGGCGCGGATCGGCACCGGATCGCCGCCGATCCCGTCATCGTCGAGCCAGGCGGTGAAACTCGACACTCCGTCCGCCGTGTCGCGCACACGATTGCGCAACCGCCGCGCGGTGTAGGCCAGCAGGTCGTCGATCGCCTCGCTGACAGCGGCGAGTCCCATGCGGCCCACCAGTTCGCGCATCAGCGACACGCCGCGCGCATTCGCCGCAACCTGCACCTGCAGATCCAGCGAACGTTCATCCGGGTCGCGCGAATTGTGCGCGATCAGCGCCAGGAGGTCCTCGTCCAGCTCGCCGCCGCGTACCAGCCGGATCACCGGCACCCGCAGGCCTTCCTCAAACACCGAGCGGGCGCGGCCGGAAATCGATCCGGGGACCGGGCCGCCAACGTCCGAGTGGTGTCCCACGTTGGCGGCGAATGCGCGCACCGCGCCGTCGACGAACACCGGCGTGACGATGGAGATGTCGGGCATGTGCGTGCCGCCGGCGAGGTACGGATCGTTGAGCACGAACGCGTCGCCGTCGCGCATGCGGGCAATCTCGTAGCGTCCCAGCACCGCCTGCACGCTACCCAGCAGCGAGCCGAGATGCAGCGGAATATGCGATGCCTGCGCGATCAGCCGGCCGCGCGCGTCGAACAGCCCGACCGAGCAGTCCTTGCGTTCCTTGATGTTGGTGGAGAACGAGGAGCGGATCAGGGTGTTGCCCATGTCCTCGGTGATGGACAGCAGGCGATTGCTGAACACCTCCATGGCGATGGGATCGGCGAGCCGGCTCACGGCAGAGCCTCCAACAGCAGGTTGCCGGCGCGATCGACGCTGAGCGTCCATCCTGGAGGAACCAGTGTCGTCGCGCTCATCTCGTCGATGATAGCGGGGCCGGACAGCCGGGTGCCGACCGCGAGATCGAAGCGCTCGAACACCTGTGTGGCGACCGAGCCGGCATCGAAGTGTACCTGGCGCGTCGCCTTGGGCTTGGGCGGGCCGCCGGCGGAAACGAACCCGATGGCTGGACGGTCGATCAGGCCGATCGCCTTGAGCCGGCAGTTCACCACCTCGACCGGGCGGCCGGGAACGTCGTAGCCGTGTTCGCGCCGATGCGCTTCCGCGAACCCGGCGAGGAAATCGGCGCACGAGGTATCGGCAAGCCGCACCTGCACCTCGTGGTTCTGTCCCTTGTAGCGGGCGTCGATCACGCGGACGAAATGCCGGTGCCCTGGCGCGATATGCTCGCTCTCCAGCCAGGCGGCCCCGTCGGCCTGCATGGTCGCGAAGCGCTGCACGATGCCGGGCCAGTTCGGCTCGTCCGCCACCGCGATCTCGCTCCGCACCAGGTCCAGACTCAGGTCTGACAGCAGGATGCCGCGCGCGCACATCGTGCCGGGCGCGACCGGCACCAGGGCGCGGCGGAGCCCGCATTCGTCCGCCACGGCTGCCGCGTGCAGCGGGCCGGCGCCGCCGTAGGAAAACAGCACGAATTCGCGGACATCGTGCCCTCTTTCGGTCGATACCGAGCGGATGGCACGGCTCATGTTGGCGACCGCGATGCGGACGATGCCCAGTGCCGCCTGCTCGACGGACAGCCCCATCGGCGCGGCGACCCGTTCCTCGATTGCGTGCCGCGCGGCATCGGCGTCGATCGGCATGCGCCCGCCCAGCAGCGTCGCCGGATCGAGCCGGTGCAGCACGACATTGGCGTCGGTCAGCGTCGGCTCGGCGCCACCCCTGCCGTACGCCGCTGGACCCGGATCGGCACCGGCGCTGCGCGGTCCGACCTTCAGGGCGCCCGCGTCGTCCAGCCAGGCGATCGAGCCGCCGCCGGCACCGATCACATGGACGTCCACCATCGGCGAGCGGATCGGATAGCCGGCGATCGTCCGGCTGGACGCGAAGGCGGGCGTCCCGCGCTCGATCAGCGATACGTCGGTGGAGGTTCCGCCGGCATCGAACGTGATCAGGTCGCGGTAGCCCGCCTCGCGCGCGACTTCGGCCGCGCCGACAACCCCGGCGGCGGGGCCGGACAGGCAGCAGCGGACGGGAAAAGCCCGCACCGTATCGACCGGCAGCAAACCGCCGTTGGAGTGGATGGTGTAGGGTTGCGCGGCCAGCCCCAGCGCTGCCAGACGGCCAACGAACCGGTCCAGGTAGCGCTCCATGCGCGGGCCGATATAGGCGTTGATCGCCGTGGTGGAGAAGCGCTCGAATTCGCGGAACTCGGGCAGCACACCGGACGAGGTCGATACATAGACGTGCGGCAGGCGCTGGCGGACGATGGCTGCCGCGCGGCGCTCGTGCGCGGGATTGAGGTAGCTGTGCAGGAAGCAGATGGCGATGGCCTGCACGCCATGCGCAGCCAGCGCATCGGCGGCGCGTGTCACCGCGTCCTCGTTCAGCGGCACCAGCACCGTGCCTGCCGCGTCGATCCGCTCGGCCACTTCCAGCCGGCATTCGCGCGGCACCAGCGGCACCGGGGTGCGCACCGTGTAGTCGTAAAGGTGCGGCCGCACCTGCCGGCCGATCTCCAGCACGTCGCGGAAGCCGCGTGTGGTGATCAGCCCGGTGGGCACCCCGCGGCGCTCGATCACCATGTTGGTCGCAACCGTGGTGCCGTGGCCGATGAAGCCGACCTCGGCCGGTGAAATGCGTGGCTCCGTCAGCAGCGAGCGCAGGCCGGTCTCGATCGCCTCGGATGGATCGGCCGGCGTGGAGGGGACCTTGAAGTGCCGCAGCGTGCCGTCGGCGGTGTCGTGCAGAGTGAAGTCGGTGAAGGTTCCCCCGACGTCGAAGCCGATACGATACATGCCGGGACTTTGCGGGCTGCGGGTGCGATGCTCAAGTCACCGTGCCGCACGGTTTGCGGAACCCTCTCCGCCGGTGGATAACCCGGCGATCTCGGGAGCGATTGTGGATGAACGACTACGACGCGATCATCATCGGGGCCGGCATGTCGGGGCTGTACCAGCTCTATCGGCTGCGCGAGCTGGGGATGCGTGTGCGGGTGTTCGAGACCGGCACCGGGGTGGGGGGCACCTGGTACTGGAACCGCTATCCGGGCGCGCGGTTCGATTCGGAAAGCTATTCGTACAGCTATTCGTTCTCGCCGGAGCTGCTGGAGGAGTGGAACTGGTCCGAGCATTTCGCCGGCCAGCCGGAGACCGAGCGTTATATCAACCACGTCGCCGACAAGTTCGATCTGCGGCGGGACGTTCAATTCCGGAGCCTCGTCACCGCCGCGTACTGGCAGGACGCGACGCGCACCTGGGACGTGACATTGGAGGACGGCAGCCGGCACAGCGCGCGTTTCCTGATCACCGCGGTCGGTCCGCTGTCGGCACCGACCATGCCGCGTATCGAGGGAGTGGAGACGTTCCGGGGTGAGTCCTTCCACACCGCGCGGTGGCCGAAGCAGCCGGTGCGTTTCGAGGGCAAGCGCGTCGCGGTGATCGGCACCGGTGCCACCGGGGTGCAGACGATC
>DATBKQ010000134.1:0-12152 GCA_036555825.1 Acetobacteraceae bacterium
GGTGTGGATGAACGCGGCAACCAGGCAGATCGGGGTTGCGGCGGCGAGCAGCATTGCCAGGACGAGAGAGCGCTTCATCGGGCGATCGGAAACGTGCGCGAGGCGCCCTCTCGGGCGCCTCGCAGCAGGCGTCGCATTATCTGGTCAGCGCGAAGACCCACAGCGAGCCGCCAGCCGGAACCTTCGCCAGCCGCTCATCGCCGGAATACAGCTCGTATACACCGCCGATTCCGCTGGAAACGGCGACGTACTGCACGCCGTCCTGCATCCATGTCACTGGCTGTCCTTCGATGCCGGATCCGGTCTTGAACTGCCAGAGCTTGTTGCCGTTGTCGGCGTCGAACGCCTCGAACTCGCCGGTCAGCCGGCCGGAGAAGACGACGCCCCCCGCGGTCGAGAGCACGCCGGAGAAGCGGGGAATGTCACTCGGCGCCTGCCACTTGGCTTTCCCGGTCAACGGGTCGATCGCCTTCAGATAACCGCGCGGACCGTCTGGCCAGATCCAGCTGATGTCGGCGCCCCAGTAGGTGAGCCCTGGCCGGTATTGCACATCCACCGGCTTGTAGTGCATGCCGAAATGCAATGTGTTGGCATAGACCAGGCCGGTGAGCGGATTATACGAAACCGGGCTCCAGTTCTTGGTCCCCATTGCCCCGGGCCAGACATCGGCTTCCTTGCCGGCGCGAACCTGGTTGGTGATTTCAGTGGGCTCCGGCCGCCCGGTTTCGACGTCGATGCCCTTGGCCCATGTCTGGTGGGCATATTGGTTGGCAGCGATCAGTTTGCCGTTTGTGCGATCGAGCACGTAGAAGAAACCGTTGCGATTGGCATCCATGACCACCTTGGTTGGCTTGCCGTCGATATTCAACGTCGCCAGGACCATCTCGGCGACGCTGTCATAGTCATACGGGTCATTGGGCGAGAATTGATAATGCCATTTGATCTTGCCGGTTTTCGGATCGAGCGCGAGTACTGAACAGGTGTAGAGATTGTCCCCCGGATGCTGCGTCGGGTTCCACGAGCCGGTGTTGCCGGTGCCCCAGTACACGGTATGCAGGTCCGGATCGAATGATCCGGTGATCCAGGTGGACCCGCCGCCGTGCTGCCACGTGTCGCCAGGCCAGGTCTTGCCGTTGGGGTCGTCCGGACCCGCCACCGTGTAAGTACGCCAGAGATGTTTGCCGCTCGTCGGGTCCCAGCCGTCGATGAAGCCGCGTATGCCGTACTCGGCCCCCGAAATGCCGGTGATCACCACGCCATCGGCGACCAGCGGGGCGACCGTCTGTGAATAGCCAGTCTTGTAGTCGATGACGTTCGACCGCCAGAGCTCCTTCCCGGTCGCGGCGTCAAGCGCGATGACGTTGGCGTCGAGCGTGGTGCGGAAAAGCTTGCCGTCGTACAGCGCGGAGCCGCGACTGATGATGCCACAACAGACGATGCGTGGGACCTCTGGCGGGTATTCGACCTTGGTCTTCCAGATCTGCTCGCCGGTGCTGGCATTGAGCGCCATCGTCGCCGAGTTGGTCGTGACGTAGAGCACCCCCTTATACACCAGGGGCTGCGACTCCTCGCTGTGGCTGTCGTCGTAGCTATAGTTCCAGACCGGCACCAGGTTCTTGACAGTCAGCCGGTTGATCTGTGTCAGCGGGCTGAATCGCTGGAGACTGTAGCCCATCCCGTAGTTCAGCACGTTGTTCGTATCGTTCGCGCCGTTCTCCAGTTCCTGCGCGGTCTGGGCGCGACCGCCCAGAGGCAACAGCGCGAGCAATGCAGCCGCGATCAATCCTGTCCGCATCGTGCTCCCCCCTTGCCCATTACCTGACGCCGGCACTCTGGCGAGAGTGCAGATCAAGGTATATTCAAGCGTTTGGCCTCTTAGCACATCAGTTGCGAATTTGAAGGGCGCGACATCGCTGGGCACGGAGTTGTGTGAGGGTAGCTGCACAGGAGATGCCTCTTGCGTCTGAACGACGAAGAACGCGCGATGCTCGCAGGCGAGGCCGGTGCCGCGCGGCAGTGGGCGATCCGGCACCAGTTGCGGGTCGGGCGCTATCTAGGCGCGGCGGATTTCGTCCCGGTGTCGCAGGCGCATATCATGGCCGACACCGAATCGCTGGGTCGCGCCGGCGTGGAATGGCTGGAGCGCCTCGCCGCGCTGCCGGAACCCGCGCGTCGCGTGCGCATACCCACCATCACCGACCCGCGCGGTACCGACTTCGCCGCGGCGGCGCGGCTGAAACAGCAGGACTGGATGCTGGCGCTGGAACGCCGCGCCATCGCCGCCTTCGTAGAACTCGGCGTGCTGATGACCGACACCTGCATCAACTACCAGACGATCATGCCGGCGGTACTCGGAGAGCACATGGCCTATGGCGATACCGGCGTGGTGATCTACTCCAACAGCGTTCTCGGCGCGCGCTCCAACTTCGAGGGCGGCCCGTCCGCGCTCGCTGCCGGCCTCACCGGGCGCACGCCACGCTACGGCTACCACCTGCCTGGGCAGCGGCGTGCCACCCTGAAGTTGCGCATCGATTACACCCCGCGGGAATTGCACGAATGGGGCGCATTGGGCGGCATGGTCGGCCGCATTGCTGGCGATTACTGGCAGGTGCCGGCGCTGGTCGGCATCGAGCGCGTGCCGACATCGGACGAGCTGAAGCATTTCGGCGCGGCGCTGGCGAGCTACGGTTCGGTCGCGCTGTTCCACATGCAAGGGGTGACGCCGGAGGCGGAGTACGCAGTCGATCGCGCGCTGGCGGTGACGGCGGCGATCGCCGCCGCCGATCTCGACGCCTTCCAGGCCGCGTATCGCGCCGATCTCGATTGCATCGACGTGGTGGTGTTCTCCTCGCCGCAGCTCAGCCTGATCGAGCTGCGCGAAGTCGCCGCGCTGCTGGACGGGCGTCACGCCACCATCCCGCTGCTGGTGGTGACCGGCCCGCAGGTCAAGCCCGACGCGGACCGTCTCGGCATCACCGCGCGCATCGAGGCCGCTGGCGGGCTCGTGCTGTCCGGCATGTGCTTCTACCAGAGCTACGCGCGCGAGATGGCGGAAGCGAACGGTTGGCAGACCCTGGTCACCCCGTCGGCCAAGCTGGTGAACATCCTGGGCGGCTACGGTTATCGTCCGGCGCTGCTGTCCATGCGGGAATGCGTCGACGCCGCCTGCACCGGGCGGATCCCCGGGCGGATCCCTCGATGACCGAGTTTCGCGCTGCGGCCGCGATGGGGCGGCGCGTGCGGGGCCGCGCGCTGGTCGCCAGCGACGGCTTCTCCGCCCGCTACGATCTGGACCGCGCGCGCGGTGTGTTCTGTCGCCCCGAACACCGGTTGGTCGGCCAGTCCTACGTCGGGCGCATCCTCGTGCTGGATGTGGCGAAGGGCGGGGTCGCCACCGCCTGGATGCTGCACGAAATGGCGGCGCGCGGCGTGATGCCGGCCGCCCTGGTGCTGAACCGGGCCAACCCGATCATGGTGCAGGGCGCGGCTCTCGCGGATTTCACCATGATGTCGGGGTTCGAAGTGGATATCACCGCGGTGGTACCCGACGGTGCCCTGGTGGAGGTGGACCCCGGGAGCGATCCGCCCTGCCTTCGCGTGCTCGCGCCTCGATAGGAAGACAGGATGAATTCGGGGCAACGCGCCGCGACGGTGCTTGCCCGGCGACCCGCGCCGGGATGACAATGTCGCGATGGAGCCTCAGCCTGTTTCCGTCCCGGTCGAACCCGCGGCGTATCCGTCGCGCGCGCCGCGGAGGTCCTCCGGGCCCGCCTTCGCGGCGCTGGATCTGGGCACCAACAACTGCCGCATGCTGGTCGCCGCCCCCTGGGGCGACGGCTTCCGCGTGCTGGACAGTTTCAGCCGCATCGTCCGTCTGGGCGAGGGGCTGCACAGCACCGGGCTGCTGAGCCACGATGCAATGGAACGCGCCCTGGCTGCGCTGCGTGCCTGCGCCGCCCGGCTGGAGCGCCGCCCGGTCCGCCGGCTGCGCGCCATCGCCACCGAGGCCTGCCGTCGGGCGGCCAACGGCGCGGCGTTCTTGGCCAGGGTGAAGCGGGAGACCGGCCTCGATATCGGCGTGATCTCCTCGCGGGAGGAAGCGGAACTCGCGCTGGAGAGCTGCGCACCGTTGCTGGCCGGCTGGGGCCAGCGGGCGCTGCTGTTCGACATCGGCGGCGGCTCGACCGAGCTCGCCTGGGTGCGGCTCGATCCGGGCAGGCGGGCGCAGTTGATCGGCTACGCCTCGCTGCCGGTCGGGGTGGTCACGCTGGCCGAGCGGTTCGGCGCGGCGGGGTTCGATCCCGATGGCTTTCAGGCCATGGTGGACGATGTGGCCGCCCGGCTCGAGAGCTTCGAGGCGGTGCACTGCATCCGCCGCGAGATCCGCCACGGCGACGTGCAGTTGCTTGGCACCAGCGGCACGGTCACCACGCTGGCCGGCGTCGCTCTGGGACTTTCGCGCTACCGCCGGCCGCTGGTCGATGGCACCGTGCTGACCGCCCGGGTGGCCGACGAGGCGCTGGCGAGCCTGCGGGCGCTGGGGCGCGAGGGGCTGGAGGCGCATCCCTGCGTCGGCCCGGACCGGGTGGAGTTCGTGCTGCCCGGCTGCGCTGTTTTCGCCGCCCTGGTGCGCCTGTGGCCGGCGCCGCGCGTCATCGTGGCCGATCGCGGGCTGCGCGAGGGGATGCTGCTTCGGCTGATCCGCGGCGATCGGCGCCGCGGGCGCGCGTGAAGCGCCCGAAGGAGACGCTGCCGCGAGGCCTCTCGGTCACGGTGCGCACGGCGAAGGGGCGCAGCACCGCGTCGCAACGCTGGCTGGCGCGGCAGCTCAACGATCCCTACGTCGCCGCGGCCAGGCAGCAGGGCTGGCGGTCGCGCGCGGCCTTCAAGTTGGCGGAACTCGACGACAGGTTCCGGCTGATCCGGCGTGGCGCCCGCGTGGTCGACTTGGGGGCCGCACCCGGCGGCTGGACCCAGGTGGCGGTGAGGCGAGGGGCCGGGCGCGTGGTCGGTGTCGATCTGTTGCCGGTCGATCCGGTGCCGGGCGCTGCGGTGCTGCAAGGCGACTTCACCGATCCCTACGTGCAACGGCGGCTCGTCGCCGAGTTGGGCGGCAAGGCCGATCTCGTTCTGTCCGACATGGCGCCCGACACGACCGGCCACGCCACCACGGACCATCTGCGCATCGTGGCACTGGCCGAGGCGGCACTGGGGTTCGCGCTGGACGTGCTGGCCGAAGGCGGCGGCTTCGTCGCCAAGGTGTTCCAGGGCGGCGCCGAGAAGGCGATGCTGGATCGGCTCAAGCGCCACTTCGCCTCGGTGCGGCATGCCAAGCCGCCGGCGAGCCGCAAGCAGTCGAGCGAACTCTACGTCGTCGCAACCGGGTTCCGCGTCAGTCCAGGGTGAGCGGCGCCCCGTCCAGGTCCTCGGCGCGCTCCACCTTGATCAGCACGGCAAACCCCTTCTTCTCCGGGTCGCGGTCCTTCTCCGGCTGCACCAGGCGGCGCCACACCTCCTCGTATTGCGGACCCGACTTCACCACCTGCGCGGTGCCGTAGAAGCGGGCAATGCCGCCTTTCGGCAGGACCCCGTCAGCGCGCAACTGCGGCTTGCGAAAATAGACCGTCACCTTGGTGCCATCGCGCAATGCCGCGTTGGTCGAGCCCTTCCCACGCTCCCACAGCGCGATGTGGTCATCGTCAAACACCATGGTGCTGCCGCGCGGCGTGATCTGCGCGTAGCCGCTGGGCAGCGCGGTGCCGACCAGGCAGACATGCTCGGGGAAGGCCGAATTGATATGCGGCTGCAGGGTCTTCGGGATGCTTGGCACAGGCTCTCGCTCCATTGGGTCCAGCGAGAACCTAGCGCAAGTTCAAGCTGACCGCGAACGCGGCGCCTAGCCCCAGTGTCATTGCGAGGCGCGAAGCAACGAAGCAATCCCGGTCGGGATTGCTTCCGGCCTTCGCCAGGTCGCAATGACCCTGGGGCAGCGCGTCTCGTTTCGGGTCAGAGTGAATCGGCGTTGCCCGAGCCGCGGATAAGGCAAGGGCATGGCCCGGGCGCGATGCCGGTCCACGAAGTCAGCGGTAGTAACCGTGGTAGTAGTTGTAGCCGTAGTAGGGCCGGTGGTACTCGCGCCACTGGTGTTCGCGCCACCGGTGCCGTTCCGCCTCCCAGCGCCGGTGCTGCCAGTACCGGCAGCGCGGCCCGCAGCCGTCCCAGTCGGCCCTCTGCACCGCGGACAACTGGTCCGCTGCTGGCGCCGGGATCACGGTTGCGGCGGACGCGCCGACGCAACTCAAGCCGACCAGGCCGGTTGCGGCTGCGAGAGCAATCAAGGTCTTGCGCACGGTTCGGTCCTCCCAGTTCGTGCAATGCGCCTGAAGCTCGGGCCGGCTGGCGTCGGTTTGCTGGCCGCATCGCGGCGGAAGTTTGGTCGCACCTGAAATCCTGGTAATGCGACGGTTAGCGCTGTGGCGCGTTTCGGCCTCAGTTGGCAAGGAGCCGGTTGCGTGAAGCAGCCCCACAGCGAAGAGACCGTCCGCCATACCGACGACCAGCAGAACACCGGCACGCACCGGAAGCCGGGAACGCCGGATGAGAAGGGTGCCGACCGGTTCGGCGGCACCCGTGCCGGCAGCGAGAACGTCGAACCGGCGCAGGAGCAGGACTGACGAGACCGGTAGTCAGGCGCTGGCTTCCAGCCGTGCCGCCATCTGCTGCTTGAACTGCTCGATTGGCATGAAGCCGGGGTCCTGGCGGCACTGATCTTCCGTCTCGCGCCGGATCTGCTCGTCCGACTTGCTGAGATCCAGCGGCTTGCCATGCGGCTGCGGCACGTGGAACGGCGTGTCGAGATACGCCTCCACGGTGTTGCCCTCGGGATCCTTGAAGTAGATCGACCAGGCGTTGCCGTGGCTGACCGGACGCATGTCGGTCGCACCGAGCGCCAGCGCACGCCGGTGCACCTCGCGCAGGTCGGCGAGCGTGTCCACCATGAACGACATCTGCTGGATCGGGTTGAAGCCGGACGTGTCGGGCCGGCCGGTGACCAACACGAGCTGATGGTGGTTCTGCGGATTGCCGCTCATGAATGTCAGGTGCATGCCCGCCCGACCCTGACCTTCGTCCGTTACCATCAGGCCCAGGACCTCGGTGTAGAAGCGTTCCATCTTGTCGCGGTCGTGCACGTAGATGCCCATGTGGGCCAGTCGCGCGCGGATGTTTGCCATGATACGGTCCTCCTGCCGCGCGAGCGTCCTCCGGCGCGGCCGATTGCGCAAGCGGGGAAGGGGAAACACCAGCATGAAGGTTGGCTTCATCGGCGTCGGCAACATGGGCGGCCCCATGTGCCGCAACATCATCCGCAACACCAACCACGACGTGGTGGTGTTCGATCTCAACCCCGCGGCGATCGAGGCCTGCACCAAGCTGGGCGCCAGCGCGGGTGCAGCGGTCCAGCAGGTGGCCGCGGACTGCGATGTGGTGTTCACCTCGCTGCCGATGCCGCGCAACGTTGAGGAAGTGGCCGCGGGGATCGCGGCCAGCGCAAGGCCGGGCAGCGTTTACATCGACCTTTCCACCAACTCGCCCGCCACTGCCCGGCGGGTCAACGAGCTGATGCGTGCCAAGGGCATCCAGATGCTGGAAGCGCCGGTCTCCGGCGGCGTGCCGCGGGCGACCGACGGTACGATCGTCATCATGGTGGGGGGCGACGCGGCGGTGTTCGACGCCCAGTTGCCGCTCCTGAAGTCGTTCAGTGGCGAGGTGGTGCATGTCGGCGAGATCGGCATGGGCTCGGTCGCCAAGCTGGTCAACAACATGCTGGCCTTCTGCAACGCCGCCGCCGCGGCCGAGGCGTTGGTGATCGGCACCATGGCCGGCAT
Organism: Acetobacteraceae bacterium; assembly: GCA_036555825.1. Classification (GTDB taxonomy): domain Bacteria; phylum Pseudomonadota; class Alphaproteobacteria; order Acetobacterales; family Acetobacteraceae; genus JAMXLO01. Next base: position 7,887 of record DATBKQ010000134.1, read on the forward strand.
CGATCTGCGCAAGCTGCAACAGGTGATCAGCAACGCCAGCGGCAACTCCTCGGCCTTTCGCAGCATCGCGGAAAAGGCGTTCAAGCGGGAGTTCGGCGCGACCTTCGCCCTCGACCTCGCGCACAAGGACCTGCGCCTGGCACTGGAGCTGGCCGACGAGCTGGGCGTGCCCGGCATGATCGCGCCGCAGGTGATGAACCTGATGCGCATGGCGCGCGCGGGCGGCATGGGGGGAGACGACAGCAGCTCGGTGATCCGCGTTTATGAACAGGCGCTTGGCAGGGAAGTGCGGCCTTGACGAATTCTGCCGGGCGAACCGAACTATTGTGCTGCCTATAAACAAACCGCGAGCAGCCATTCCGGGACTTTAGATACTTTCCGAACGCTTGTATGCATTTGTTGCTCGCCTGAGCGGCATGGGGAGCCGCCGATAGGACGGGGGTGCAATGGATAGTCGCCCGCACAAACGCATCCTGGTCGTCGAGGACGATCCGCTTGTCTCCGAAGTCGTGCTGGACGCGCTGGATGGGCTGTACGATACCAGCCGCGCCGAGAATTCGGCCGATGCAATGACCGCGCTGCGCGCCGGCGGTATCGACGCGATGCTGCTCGACTGCACGCTGCCGGGCGGGCTCGATCCGCATCTGGTGCCGATGGCCGATGGGCAGGGCGTGCCCGTCATCCTCATGTCCGGGCATCCCGACATGATGGAGCGGGTGCCCGGAACCCGGCGCCCGTGCATCCAGAAGCCGTTCAGCCTCACCGCGTTGCTCGCCGCGATAGAAAGTGTGGTCCCGCCCGGCGATCGTGCGCTCTAGTGAACGAAACTGACGCGGGATGAGGTCAACCCGACCTCGTCGTGCCTCTAACACGCGTCCAGCAGGTGGTGCAGCTTCGAGACCAAGGCGCGCGCCGGGAACGGCTTCGCCAGGAATTCCTCGCTGGGCGGCGGGCGCTGCAACCCGCTGACGAACAGCACCTTCACTTCGGGGTGCATCCGCCGCGCCCGATTGGCGAAGGTGACGCCATCCAGTCGCGGCATCGCGATATCCGTGACGATCACCGAGATGTCCGGATGCCGGCACAAGACCTCGAGGCCCTCTTCGCCATTCGAGGCCTGATAGACCTGATCGCACAGGTCCTCCATCACCTCGGCGACGGTCTCGCGCACCAGCGCGTCATCGTCCACCACCATGCCAATCTGATGCATTGAATTCGCGTTCATCATCGTGCTTGCGCCATCTCTGGAATACGTGTGCTCGCCACTGATGGCCGAACCCACGGTCGCGGTCCGACGTTCCTGACAGAGTCTTGCGGGCAGATGAAAATGTCTGCGATGGCCAGGGGGTCAGCGATGTCGCCGAAAAGTCACGCGCCAGGGCGTGGCGCGACCGTCTTGCGCTGCTTGGGACCGGCAACGCCGCGTGGCCAGGCGCCCACATTGCGGCATCCTTCCGCGGCCCGCGGGCGGGGTGTGCCGTGCGGCGCGCAAGCGGTGTTGCCTTCCGGCTGTTCACCTTCTGGCGCGCGATTTGGGGCTGCCGTCATGGCCGTACCGGCTGGGCCAGATCTCCTGCGGCGCCATCCCGATTGCCGCCGCCACCAGCCTTTCCATGGCGGGCCATGGTTGCTTCAGCGCCTTGCCGGCGGCGGTGGGATGGTAGCCGTTGGCAACGGACAGCCCAGCCAGGCTGTGGCCCCGCTTTTTCAGGGCGGCGAGTACGTCGGCTGGGTGCCAGTCGGTGGCTGGCGGGTTGCATTGCCGGCGGTTCCTTGCATTCATGCTCATTCTCTTCAGAGAACTGTGCTCCCGTTCTGCCTGATCAGTGGCCTCAATCCTCCGAACCGGTCCGTACCCTGGCCCAAAAGTGTCGAGATTATGAATGGTGCATGACTAATGTCACGTAGCAGCGAGCCCCAGGGAGGAACATCGGGAGAGACACCGGGAAGGGCGTCGGAAGCTGCGCCCGGGCACCCCGCCGGACAGCCGGACGCCTTCATTGCCCGGCTGCAGCAGATCGTGCGTCACTGGCCCAGCGCCGACCGGCTTGCCAGGGCAACCGGCGTCTCCCCCTCCGCCTTCCGCAAGTGGTTGCGTGGGGATGCCGAGCCGAGCCGTGAGCGCCTGGTGGCTTTGGCGCAGGCCGCCGGGGTCAGTGTGGGCTGGCTCGCCGGCGGCGAGGGACCGCCCCCTCGGTTTGCCGGCGCGCGGCCAGGGGCGTCCGCGCCGGACCCGCGCGACTACGTTCTGCTGCCGAGACGGCCCGAGTCAGCCGCGGCGGGCGCTGAGTCGCCACCACCGGTCGGTGGTGTGGAATTCCTCGCCTTGCGTCACGACTGGATACGCTCGCAATTCGGCATCGAGCCGGAGCAGTTGCTGATGGAGACGGCGGTTGGCGAGTCGATGCTGCCCAGTATCCAGGATGGCGACCTGTTGCTGGTGGACACTCGGGAGAACCGTTTCCGCAGCTTCGGCGTCTACGTGCTCGAGATCGCCGGCGAGCGGCTGGTCAAGCGGGTGCAGCCCAAGCTCGACGGCAGCCTGACGCTGATCAGCGACAATGCCGCCTACGAGCCGGAGCATATCGCGCCCGCGCAGGCCGGCCAGATCCAGGTCATCGGCCGGGTACTGTGGACCTGCGGCCCGGCGCGTGGGGCGCGCTGACTACCGCGCTGTCACCGCTCCGCCGACCGCGCCCACGCCGCCGCCGATCAGCGCGCCGGTCGCCGGCCTGCCGCCCGTCACCGCCGCCACGCCGGCGCCCGCCCCGGCACCCAGCAGACCGCCCGTCACCGCGCGCGTGCCGGGGCTCTCGCCGCAGGCGGACAGTGCCAGCAGCATGCTGCCGAGAGCCATTCCCAACGCGATCTTGCGCGTCATCGCCAAACCTCCCGTGCAATGGACCCGATGACATTTCCGCCCCGCGGGGGAAAATCCCGTGGCCGCAATGCGGCGATCCGGCGGCGAACGGTTCAACCTCTTGTTAACGGCCGGTAGCAGGGCTAAGCCCAGCGCCTCCCGCTCATTTGTCCGCAGAGGCTGCCTCGATGTTCTCCCGCATGCTCGGCTTCATGTCAGCCGACATGGCAATCGACCTGGGCACCGCCAACACCCTGGTTTACGTCAAGGGCCGTGGCATCGTGCTGGCCGAACCATCCGTCGTGGCGATCGCCGACGTGCGCGGCAAGAAACAGGTGGTCGCGGTCGGCGAGGAGGCCAAGCTGATGCTGGGCCGCACCCCCGGTTACATCACCGCGAGCCGGCCGCTGCGCGACGGCGTCATCGCCGATTTCGAGGTCGCGGAGGAGATGATCAAGCACTTCATCCGCAAGGTGCACAACCGCCGCGGCTTCGCCTCCCCGTTGATCATCGTCTGCGTGCCCTCGGGCTCCACCGCGGTGGAGCGGCGCGCCATCCAGGAGAGCGCCGAGAGCGCCGGCGCGCGCAAGGTGGCGCTGATCGAGGAGCCGATGGCCGCGGCGATCGGCGCGGGGCTGCCGGTCACCGAACCATCGGGATCGATGGTGGTGGATATCGGCGGCGGCACCACCGAAGTGGCGGTGATCTCGCTGGGCGGCATCGTCTATTCGCGCAGCGTGCGGGTCGGCGGCGACAAGATGGACGAGGCGATCATCAGCTACATGCGCCGCCACCATAACCTGCTGATCGGCGAACCGACCGCGGAGCGGATCAAGATGGACGTGGGCGCCGCCGCCCAGTCGGAGGACGGCGACCCGGGGCCGATGCGTGAGGTACGTGGCCGCGACCTGATGAACGGCGTGCCGCGCGAGGTACTGGTAAGCCAGCGGCAGATCGCCGAAAGCCTGGCCGAGCCGGTGGGCACGATCGTCGAGGCGGTGAAGGTCGCGCTCGAGAACACGCCGCCGGAACTGGCAGCCGACATCGTCGACAAGGGCATCGTGCTGACCGGCGGCGGCGCGCTCTTGTATCGGCTGGACCAGGTGCTGCGCGATGCCACCGGTCTCGCCGTCGTGGTGGCGGAGAACCCGCTGCAGTGCGTGGCACTCGGCACCGGGCGTGCGCTGGAAGAGCGCAAGCGGCTGGGAACCGTGCTGACCTCGATGTACTAGTACCTCGGCACGGTGGTTTTGACCGGTCGAGGGCGCCGGCCCACAGGCGGGCAAGTCCGGTCTGTTTCGACAGAGATTGACTCACCCGCCGCGCCGAACCCAGCCTAGCCACCAGATTGGGGGAATTCCAAATGGCACGGTTCTCGCCTGATTCTGGGGATTTCAAAGGGTTCC
>DATBKQ010000135.1:0-7764 GCA_036555825.1 Acetobacteraceae bacterium
GTGGCGACCTCGTACACGCGAATCGGCGGCATATCCAGCCGTCGCGCCACCTCGTCCATGCCGGCGACCGGCACCCACGCGCTGCCGGTCTGCCGCCGCATCTGGTTCTGCACCAGGTACAGCATCGGGATCACCGCGCTCGCCTGTTTGCCCGGAGGGTACTTGGCGAGAATGCCCGGAATCGCCGCTTCGCTTTCCGCATCGAAGGCGAAAGTGAGCGGCTGGAAGTCCTCCCGCGGTGTTCCGGGACCCGTCTGTGTACTTTCGCCCATCGTCTATCTGTCGATCTCGCCGAATACGATATCGATCGATCCGATGATCGCTACCGTGTCAGCCAGCATGTGCCGCCTGGCCATTACGTCGATCGCCTGCAGGAAGGCGAAACCGGTCGGCCGTATCTTGCAGCGATATGGACGGTTGCTTCCATCCGCAACCAGGTAGACACCGAATTCGCCTTTTGGGCTTTCCACCACCGTGTAGGTGGCACCGGGAGGCACGTGATAGCCCTCGGTATAGAGCTTGAAATGATGGATCAGCGCCTCCATCGAGCGCTTCATCTCCGCCCTCGCCGGCGGTGTGAACTTGCGGTCCTGCACCTTCACCGGACCCGGACGCATCTTCTCGAGACACTGGCGGATGATCTTTACGCTCTCGCGCATCTCGGCCAGCCGCACGAGATAACGGTCGTAGCAATCACCGTTGCGCCCCACCGGAATCTGAAACTCGACCTCGGCATACTTGTCGTATGGCTGTGAACGGCGCAGGTCCCACGGCACGCCGGAGGCCCGCAGGCAAGGGCCGGCAAACCCCCAGGCCAGCGCCTGTTTCGCGTCCATCACACCGATGTCCACGGTGCGCTGCTTCCAGATACGATTCGCGGTCAACAGTTCTTCCAGTTCATCGACAAACCGGGGAAATGTCTCTGCCCACGCGGCGATGCGCTCTTCCAGTCCGGCGGGCAGGTCTTTCGCCACGCCGCCCGGGCGGAAGTAGTTGGCGTGCAGACGCGCACCCGACGCGGCCTCGTGGAACTCCATCAGCTTCTCGCGTTCCTCGAACCCCCACAGCGGCGGCGTGATCGCGCCGCAATCCATAGCGTAGGTCGTCAGGTTCAGCAGATGATTCAGCACCCGCGTGATTTCCGCGAACAGCACGCGGATCCACTGCCCGCGCTCGGGCACCTCGATGTCCAGCAGCTTCTCGACCGCGAGCGCGAAGGCATGCTCCTCGCACATCGGCGAGACGTAATCGAGCCGGTCGAAATACGGCACCGCCTGCATGTAGGTGCGATACTCGATCAGCTTCTCGGTGCCGCGATGCAACAGGCCGATATGCGGGTCGGCACGCTCCACCACCTCGCCGTCCATCTCCAGGATCAGCCGCAACACGCCATGCGCCGCCGGATGCTGCGGGCCGAAATTGATCGCGTGGCTGTCGATCTCGACGACCTTTCGCCCCTCTGGACGCCCCCCTGGGGTCGCGGCCGGACTCGCTTCAACGTCGCTCATGTCTTCGGTTCCGATTGCGGCGGCACTTCCGCAAGCCGCGCCGTGTGCACCTTCTCGTCGCCGGGCAGCGTCGTGACCGCTTCCCAGGGCGACATGAAATCGAAATGCCGCCAGTCCTGCGTCAGCCGCACCGGCTCGTATACCACCGCCTTGCGATCCTCGTCGTAGCGGACCTCGACATAACCGGTCAGCGGGAAGTCCTTGCGCATGGGATGGCCTTCGAAGCCGTAGTCGGTCAGAATGCGCCGCAGATCCGGCTGCCCTGAGAACACGATGCCGAACAGGTCCCAGGCCTCGCGTTCCCACCAGGTCGCCACCGGCCATACCGTGTGCACCGACGGCACCGGCGTATTCTCGTCCGTGGTGACGACGATCCGCAGCCGGTGGTTCAGCGACACCGACAGAAGATTGTAGACGACATCGAATCTCTCGGCGCGCTCGGGCCAGTCGACGCCGCAGATGTCCATCGCCTGCTCGAACAGGAAACGCGGATCGTCGCGCAAAGTCAGCATCAGCGGCAAGAGAGCATCGCGATCGGCATCGGCGACGACCTCACCCTTTTCGACCCGGACACGGCGCACGCCGGGCAGCGTCCCGACCACTTCGGCAAGCTCAATCACGCAGGATGGTCCCGGTTCGCCGGATCTTCTTCTGCAACTGCATGATGCCGTAGACCAGCGCCTCCGCCGTCGGCGGACAGCCTGGCACATACACATCGACCGGAACGACCCGATCGCAGCCGCGGACGACCGAGTACGAATAATGATAGTAGCCGCCGCCGTTGGCGCAGCTTCCCATGCTGATCACCCAGCGCGGCTCCGGCATCTGGTCGTAGACCTTTCGCAGCGCGGGCGCCATCTTGTTGGTCAAGGTGCCGGCCACGATCATGACGTCGCTCTGCCGCGGCGAGGCGCGGGGAATGATGCCGAAGCGATCTAGATCGTAGCGCGGCATGTAGGAGTGAATCATCTCCACGGCGCAGCAGGCCAGGCCGAACGTCATCGGCCAGAGCGAGCCGGTGCGCGCCCAGTTCACCACCTTGTCGATATTCGCGACGATGAAGCCCTTGTCGGCGATTTCGCCGGTGATGCCTTTCACCACCGCGTCCTGCTCCGGTCCCGGCGCCAGTGCCTCCCGGTTCCAGGCGATCGCAGTGCTTCCACTCATGGTACTACTCCCAATCCAACGCTCCCTTGCACCATTCGTAGATGAAACCAACCGTCAGCACGGCAAGGAAGCCGAGCATCGACAGGAAACCGAACCAGCCGATGTCCTTCAGCGATACTGCCCAAGGAAATAGGAACGCGACCTCCAGATCGAAGATGATGAAAAGAATTGCCACCAGATAATACCGCACATCGAAGCGGCGGCGCGCGTCGTCGAATGGCTCGAAGCCGCATTCGTAAGCCGATACCTTCTCGGGGTAGGGCTTCTGGCGCGCCGCGAGCAGCGAACCCCCCACCATCGCCAGGGCGATCGCCCCGGCGATGATCATGAACACCAGGATTGGCAGGTAGCCGTACAATATCGGTTGCATGGCGACGTCCGATCGAAGAGACAGGCCCGCGCATCGCGGTGCGGGCCCGAACCTTCAAGGCCGTGCCATATCAGACACCCCGACGCAAGACGCGCGGGAGATTAGCGCCGACCGTGTTGCGCCGCCATAGGGGTCGGAGAACTCTGGCGCGAGCGACGGGACTTGAACCCGCGACCTCCGGCGTGACAGGCCGGCGCTCTAACCAACTGAGCTACGCCCGCGCGGCGGCCAGCACTTACGTCGCGCCACCCGCCAGGTCAAGGCGGCGCTGGTGGGCGGTGACGGATTCGAACCGCCGACCCTCTCGGTGTAAACGAGACGCTCTACCGCTGAGCTAACCGCCCGTGCGCCCTATTGCACCGCATCCTTCAGGCCCTTGCCAGCCTTGAAGCGAACAGTGGTCGAAGCCGGGATCGACATTTCCTCGCCCGTGCGGGGGTTGCGACCCGTGCCCGCCTTCCGCTCCGCGGTCTGAAATGTGCCAAAACCCACCAGCCGCACCTCTTCCTTGTTCTTGAGCGCCCCCTCGATCGCGCCGAACACCGCATCGACCACTTCCGACGCCTTGGTACGCGGCAGGTCGGTCTGGTCGGCGACAGCCGCGATGAGATCCATCTTGTTCACTGGCTCAATCCCTCTCGATGCGGTGATGCGGGCAGAATCAAGACGCCGGCGAACGCCGACGGGCAGAAAACTAGCGCGTGATCACCAGAGACGGAATCGTCGGAGGGTCTGAATCACGCTCTACCAAAGAAAGCTAAAAGCATGATGAGGTCAACCTGACCTCGTCATGCTTCAGGGACGGGATTTCCGCGCCGTCAACGCAGCAGAGCCAATGGCCGGTCGGCCATTGGCTCTGGCAAATCAGTGCGTCAGCGACGCGGTCGGCTGTTCCGGCGGAGGCGGCGCGACCGGCTCCGGCGGTTCCTCCCATTCGATCGCCACAGGCCGGCTGACCAGGGCCTGGGCGATGACCTCGTCTACATCGGCCACCGGGACGAGCTTCAGGTGCTTCTTCACGTTGTCCGGGATTTCCGCCAGGTCCTTCTCGTTCTCTTTCGGGATGAACACGGTGGTAATGCCGGCGCGCAGAGCCGCCAGCAGCTTCTCCTTCAGCCCGCCGATCGGCAGAACGCGGCCACGCAGCGTTATTTCGCCAGTCATCGCCACATCGCGCCGCACCGGGATGCCGGTGAGCACCGAGACAATGGAGGTCGCCATCGCCACGCCAGCCGATGGCCCGTCCTTCGGCGTGGCACCCTCGGGCACATGCACGTGGATGTCGCGCCGCTCGAACACGTTCGGCTTGATGCCGAACTTGGTCGAGCGCGAACGCACATAGCTGAGTGCCGCTGACACGCTCTCCTGCATCACGTCGCCCAGCTTGCCGGTCTGCTTCACGTTGCCCTTGCCCGGCAGCATGACGCTCTCGATCGTCAGGATCTCACCGCCGACCTCGGTCCAGGCCAGCCCGGTCACCACGCCGACCATGTCCTCGGCCTCGGTCTCGCCGAAGCGGAACTTCCGAACGCCCGAGTACTTCTCGAGGCTCTTGCGGGTGATCACCACCTTCTTGGTCTTCTTGGTGACGATCTCCTTCACCGACTTGCGCGCCAGGTTGGCGATCTCCCGCTCCATGTTCCGCACGCCGGCCTCGCGGGTGTAGTAGCGGATCAGGTCCCGCAGCGCATCGTCGGAAATGTGCCACTCGTCCGGCTTCAGCCCGTGCGCCTCCGACTGCTTGGCGATCAGATGGCGCTTCGCGATCTCCACCTTCTCATCCTCGGTGTAGCCGGGGATGCGGATGATCTCCATGCGGTCCATCAGCGGCTGCGGCATGCGCAGGCTGTTGGCGGTGGTGACGAACATCACGTCGGACAGGTCGTAATCCACTTCCAGATAGTGGTCCTGGAAGGTCGAGTTCTGTTCCGGGTCCAGCACCTCGAGCAGCGCCGAGGACGGGTCACCGCGCCAGTCGGCACCGAGCTTGTCCACCTCGTCCAGCAGAAACAGCGGGTTCGAGGTCTTGGCCTTCTTCATGCCCTGGATCACCTTGCCGGGCATCGAGCCGATGTAGGTGCGCCGATGCCCGCGAATCTCCGCCTCATCGCGCACGCCGCCCAGCGACATTCGCACGAAGTTGCGGCCCGTCGCCTTGGCGACCGACTTGCCCAGGCTGGTCTTGCCGACGCCGGGCGGTCCCACCAGGCACAGGATCGGCCCGCGCACCTTCGGGCTGCGCGCCTGCACGGCGAGGTACTCGATGATGCGTTCCTTGACCTTCTCCAGGCCGTAGTGATCGGCCTCCAGCACCTTCTCGGCGGCGACCACGTCGTTGCGGATCTTGCTGCGCTTCTTCCACGGAATCGACAGCATCCAGTCGAGGTAGTTGCGCACCACCGTCGCCTCGGCGCTCATCGGGCTCATGGTCTTGAGCTTTTTCAGCTCCTGCATGGCCTTCTCGCGCGCCTCCTTGGAGAGGCGGGTCTTCTTGATCCGCGCCTCGAGTTCGGCGTTCTCGTCCTTGCCGTCCTCGCCCTCGCCAAGTTCCTTCTGGATCGCCTTCAACTGCTCGTTCAGGTAGTACTCGCGCTGCGTCTTCTCCATCTGCCGCTTGACACGGTTGCGGATGCGCTTCTCCACCTGCAGCACGCCGATTTCGGACTCCATGTGCCCGAACACCCGCTCGAGCCGTTCGCCGACCTTGGCGATCTCGAGCAATTCCTGTTTTTCGGCGATCTTCAGGTTCAGGTGGCTCGCCACCGTGTCGGCGAGCTTCGACGGCTCCTCGATCTGGTTCAGCGAGACCAGCACCTCGGGCGCGATTTTCTTGTTCAGCTTGATGTACTGCTCGAATTGCGAAACCACGGTGCGGCCGAGCGCTTCCAGCTCCTTGGCATCGACGCCCTGGTCCGGCATCGCCTCGACGAACGCCTCGAAGTAGCTCTCGGTATCGCGGAAGCCGACGATCCTGGCGCGCTTGCCACCCTCGACCAGCACCTTGACCGTGCCGTCCGGCAGTTTCAGCAGTTGCAGGATCGTCGAGACGGTGCCGACGCGATAAATGTCGTCGGCCGACGGATCGTCCTGGGCGGCGTTCTTCTGCGCCACCAGCAGGATCTGCTTGTCTTCCTTCATCACCGCTTCCAGCGCGCGGACAGATTTCTCGCGGCCGACGAACAGCGGTACAATCATATGCGGAAATACCACGATGTCCCTTAGCGGCAGAACCGCGAGCACATCGCCACCCGCGGGCAGCGGCTGCTTCTCGTCCGGGCGTCCCTGCGGTTCCGGCACAGGCCGATCGGATTCATCCATGGTTGGACCTCCTTATGGACAGTCGACGCCAAATCCGCCCGACTTATCGCGATTCCGCGGCACGGAAGGCGCCCCGGCAGGGAGCCCACCGGTCGGGATCGCATATCGGCTGCCAGACGATGCGGCGCAAGGCCTTGAAATTCTCAGTCGCGATTTCGCGAGCCGGCCAGCACTGCGTCAGGCCGAGCTTTCCGCCCGCTCCTTGCCGTAGAGGTAGAGCGGGTTGGCTCGCGATTCCGCGACCTCGCGGTTGATGACCACCTCCTCCACTCCATCAAGACCAGGGAGCTCGAACATGGTCCCAAGCAGGATCGATTCCATGATCGAGCGCAAGCCGCGCGCGCCGGTCCGCCGGGCGATCGCCCGCGTCGCGACCGAACGCAGCGCATCCTCGGTGAAGGACAGCTTCACGCCCTCCATCTCGAACAGTCTGCCGTACTGTTTGACCAGGGCGTTCTTCGGCTTGGTCAGGATCTCCATCAGGGCGCCCTCGTCGAGGTCCTCCAGCGTCGCGACAACCGGCAGACGGCCGATGAACTCCGGGATCAGGCCGAATTTCAGCAGGTCCTCCGGTTCCACCTCCCGCAAAATCGCGCCGGTGCGCCGCTCGTCCGCCGAGCGCACCTCTGCGCCGTAGCCGATGCCGGAGCCCTTGCCGCGTGCGGCAATGATCCGCTCCAGCCCAGAGAATGCACCGCCACAGATGAACAGAATGTTGGTGGTGTCGACCTGCAGGAACTCCTGCTGCGGGTGCTTTCGCCCCCCCTGCGGCGGCACCGAGGCGACCGTGCCCTCCATGATCTTCAGCAACGCCTGCTGAACGCCCTCGCCGCTCACATCCCGGGTAATGGAGGGGTTGTCCGACTTGCGCGAGATCTTGTCGACCTCGTCGATATAGACGATGCCGCGCTGCGCCCGCTCGACGTTGTAGTCGGCGGACTGCAACAGTTTCAGAATGATGTTCTCCACGTCTTCGCCGACATACCCCGCCTCGGTCAGGGTCGTTGCGTCCGCCATGGTGAACGGCACATCCAGGATGCGCGCCAACGTCTGGGCGAGCAGGGTCTTGCCGGAACCGGTCGGGCCGACCAGCAGGATGTTCGACTTGGCGATCTCGATGTCGTTGTTCTTCTGGCCGTGGGCCAGCCGCTTGTAGTGGTTGTGGACGGCCACCGACAGTACCCGCTTCGCATGGTCCTGGCCGATCACGTAGTCGTCCAGGACCTTGCAGATCTCGCGCGGGGTCGGCACCCCGTCGCGCGATTTGACCAGGTGGGTCTTGTGCTCCTCGCGGATGATGTCCATGCAGAGTTCGACGCATTCATCGCAGATGAACACGGTCGGGCCGGCGATGAGCTTGCGCACCTCATGCTGGGACTTGCCGCAGAATGAGCAATATAG
>DATBKQ010000136.1:0-12966 GCA_036555825.1 Acetobacteraceae bacterium
GTCTTGAACTGCGTGCCGTCGGTCATCACGACGGTGATCTCGTGATAGGCGGGATGAATGCCCGGCTTCATGGCAATGCTCCTGCTGGCAAACGCCGGCATATAGCCCCGGCGCCCGGCAAAGGCCAGGGGTGTGGCCCCCGGCGCCCGGCTTATACCGAACCGCGCGGCGGCGTGTTGAGGTTCACGGTCACGTTCTTTCGCTGGGTGAAGCTGTCGAGCATGCCTTCCAGCGAGAATTCGCGCCCGATACCGCTCTGCTTGTAGCCGCCATAGGAATGGCCCGGCTGCTGACCCAGGCCCTGGTTGACCTGCACCCAGCCCGACTCGATCGCATGTGCCGCGCGCAGCGCGCAGCCGATGTGGTGCGTCCAGACATAGGCCGCCAGTCCGTAGTGGCTGTCGTTTGCCATGCGGATCGCCTCCGCCTCGTCGCGCCACGGAATCGCCACCAGAACCGGCCCGAAGATTTCCTCCCGCGCCAGGCGCCAGTCGTTCGATGCATCGGCGAACACCGTGGGCAGCGCGAAATAGCCTTCGCTCAACGGCCCCTCCTTCGGCGGCAGTCCGCCGAACACCAGGCGCGCATCCTTCCGCCGCAGCCCCTCGTCGACATAGGCGCACACCTTGCGGAACTGCCTGTCGTTGATGATCGCGCCGATATCGGTCGCTTCATCCAGCGGATCGCCGAGCTTCAGCGCCTGCGTCCTGGCCCGCAGTTTCTCCAGGAAGCTGTCGAAGATGTCCGCGTGCAGGAACAGCCGCGAACCGGCGGTGCATGACTGGCTCTGCCGCGTGAAACGCATGCCGGCAATGACGCCGTCCACCACCCAGTCTTCGTCGGCGTCGGGATACACGATCGACGGGCTCTTGCCGCCGAGTTCCAGCGATACCGGCACGATCCGGTCCGCCGCGGCGCGCATGATCAGCTTGCCCACCTCGGTCGATCCGGTGAACGACAGCTTGCGGACCGCCGGATGCTGCGCGAGAGCGGCACCGCATTCCTCGCCAAGTCCGGTCAGCACATTCAGCACGCCCGGTGCCAGGAATTCCTGGCAGACCTGTGCCATCAGCAGCACGCCCAGTGGCGCATCCTCGGCTGCCTTCAGCACCAGCGTGTTGCCGGCGCAAAGGGCGGGCGCGATCTTCAGTGCACCCAGCAGCACGGGCGCGTTCCACGGAATGATGGCGCCCACCACACCGAGCGGCTCGCGCCGGGTGTAGCTGAGCACGTGCTCGCCGAGCGGAATGGTCTCGCCCTTCAGCTCGCCCGCGAGGCCACCGAAATAGCGGAAGATGTCCGCCGACAGCCGCGCCTCCGGCCGCGCCTGGGTGCGCAGCGCATTGCCGGTTTCCAGGGCAATGGTGCGGGCAAGCTCCTCGCCGCGTGCCTCCAGCGCTTCCGCGATGCGCAGCAGCAGACGGCCGCGATCGCGCGGGGGCACCCTGCTCCAGTTCGGGAACGCCCGCGCAGCGGCATGCACGGCGCGATCCACGTCAACAGGACCGCCGCGCGGGATGTGCGCGATCTTCCGGCGCCTGGCGGGATTCTCGACATCCAGCGTGTCGCCTGCCGCGCTGTCCACCCAGGCACCGGCGATCAGCATCCGCGCAGCGCGAAGCGGCGTGGTGTCGGGGCGTGTCTGTTCGGTTGTCGACATGGCGTTCGTCTCCAGGGTCGCTAACTGGTGAAACGCATGCTGTGGCTGCAGGTTTATGCGGCAGGAAGCTCCGGCTCCTCCTGTGGAAAGATCAGCCTATTCGACCTTGAAGCCGCGCTTGACGAAGATCGCGCGTGCCTGCTGGCCCGCGAGGAAGCTCATCAATGCACGAGCCTCGGGTGTGTCGCCCGCTTTCGTCACCGCGAACGGGTATGAAATGGGATCATGGCTGTCGGCGGGGAAAACGCCGGCAACCATCACCGCCTTCGACACCGCGGCGTCGGTGGCATAGACGATGCCGGCAGGCGCCTCGCCGCGCTCGACCAGCAGCAGAGCGGAGCGCACATCGTCCGCGCGCGCGAGGCGCGGGGTCACCGCGTCCCATATGCCGAGTTTCTTCAGCGCCTGCTCGGCATAGATTCCGACCGGCACGTGCGCCGGATCGCCGGTGGCGACACGGCCGTTGGAGCCAAGCATCCCCACCAGATCGAAGTTGGGGCCGATCGTGACATGCTGCGGCTTGTCGGCAGGGACCACCAACACAAGCTCATTCCCAAGCAGGTCCTTGCGCGTCTCGGGGACGATCAGTTGCTTGCCGGCGAGATAGTCCATCCATCTCTCGTCCGCCGATGCGAACAGATTGGCCGGTGCGCCCTGTTCGATCTGCCGCGCCAGCGTCGAACTGGACGCGAACGACATCCGCAGCGGTGCATGCCCCGCCTGCGCCCACTGTGCCGAAATATCCTTCATTGCATCGGTCAGGCTGGCGGCGGCAAACACCGTCAGTTCCTGCGCCCGCGCCACAAGCGGCGCCAGCAACAGGCAGAATGCCAGCACAAAGCGCATGGGTGAGTTCCTTGTCATGGTTGCAGGGAGTTAGCGCCGGCCAGCATCGCATCAAGTTGCTGCGCGGTTGGCGCGCGGCCATAGACCACGGCATTGAACAATGCCGCGAGCGTGCGCGGATCGGCGCCGCCCAGCCAGGCAAGCCCAAGCAGCCGGTTGATGGAGGGCGGTTCGTCGAGCCAGCCAAACGGCAGGTTGGGCGCCACGGCGGCGTGCCCATCGCGCACCGCGCGCAACGACCGCCAGGCCTCCGATTGCGCCAGGGTGGCGCGCATTCCGGGATCGGTGAACACGATGACATCGGGATCGAGTGCGCGGATCTCCGCCAGCGCCGCCTGACGCGATGGCGCCTGACCCGGCGGCGCAACGAGCTGCCAGCCCGCGCGGATGAAGCTCTCGGCCAGATCGGTGCCCGGCACAACAAGGGTCAGCCCGTCCGGGCCGCGCCGCACACGACGCGCGGCGCCACATCCGGCTTCCTCGGCGTGGCGAGCAGTGCCTCGGCGAACCTGGCCAGCGTCTCCGCTCGCTGCCCGCGGTGGAGAATGCCTCCCAGCAGCCGAAAGACGTGCGGCACCTCGGCAAGCGAGCCGTCCAGCAACAGCATCGGTATACCGGTGCGTTGCTGCGTTGCCTTGGCCAGATCGACATAGCGCGGCGCGATGGTGCCGTAGTCCAGGATCAGATCCGGTTTCAGCGCGATGATCTTCTCAAGCACGTCGTCTCGCCCGGTCAGCCGCGGCACTTGCGGCAGCCTGGCGGCTTCCGGCGAGAGCAGTGCCCGTGCGCTGTCCGGCACCGGCGAGGTCCAGCCGAGCATCAGATCGGGGGCCAGCGCCGCCAACAGAACGGCGGCGGGTGGCCCGGCCGGAAGCACGCGCGCGATGTGCTCCGGAACGCCGATACTGCGGCCGGTGGCATCGACCACCGTGCCGCCCGAAGCGGCGCCGGCCCAGCAGAGCAGCGATACAGTTAGGAACGCGCGGCGCAGCATCTTTCCTCCTCGGTTGCGACGGTATAGCCCATGCGATATAGCGACAATACCGGGCCCGCCGCCCGTGGAAGGAAAACGCACACCATGAGAAAGCTTTCCGCCCGCAACCAGATCGCCGGCACGATCAAGGCCGTGAAGCCAGGTGCCACCACCACGCACGTCACGATCGAGGTGTCGCCGTCGGTGACGATTACCGCGTCCATCACCAACGAGGCATCGGAGGAGCTTCGGTTGAAGCCAGGCATGAAGGCGACGGCCGTCATCAAGGCATCCGACGTGATGGTGGGCGTCGACTGATCAGTCGGGACGACACGCAACAACGCCGCTCAGCGGGGTGGCAGCGGGACCGCGACCGCGCCGAACGGTTCCGGATCCTGGTCCTTCAGCTTCGGGTCATTCAGATAGGCGAATTTCGCCTCGCTGACCCATACCGTTGAGCCAACCACCGTGACCGCGGTCGGGCTCAGTTTGAAGCCGTCCTTGATCGTCTCGATGGCGGCGTTGCTCCCGTCGATACGGACGACATCGATGCGTCCGCCGCGGTTTTCCGCCAAGACGATGCGCCCATCCGGCAGGGCCCGCATACCGTCGGGGCCATCGATCGGCCGTGAAAGCTCCAGCATGGTCGCGGCGCCCGCGCTGCCATCGGGCTTCACCGCCACGCGAACCAACTGGTTCTGTCGCACGTTGTTGAACAGCACGTCGCCATCAGGGAGCATGGCAATGCCATCGATACCGGCCCACTTGGCATCTTCGGCCCATACGGCGAGCGCCGCGGCGCCAGGCTTCAGCGCCAGAATCCGGCCGCCGCGCGTATCGGTTGCCAGCGTTGTTCCATCACGCATGACCTCGATGTCGTTGCAAAATCCTCCTCCGGGGAACGGATACGCGCCCTGCAATGCGGCGGTCTTCAGATCGAACGCCCGGAGGATGGTGGCGTTGTGGGCGGGATCGGGATCGGCGGAACAGACCCACAGCGTGTTCGAGGGCTCATGGGCGAATACGCCCACTCCGCGCTTCAAGTCGGTCGGACCGGCCGTTATCCAGGGCGTCGCCTTCGGCGCTTCGGGCAGCGCGCGATACACCGTGCCGTGCACGAAACTGCCCAGGTAGATCGTCCCGTCCGCGGTCGAGGTGAGACTCTCCGGAAACGCCCGCTTGTCGTCGATCAAGATCTCCGACCGCTGCGCGAGTGCCGGCGGGCTTGCACCGATGACGGACATCAGCGCGGCGACCAGGCCCCAACGGCGCAGCACATGGCCCGAAATCTCTGGACGGTGTCGCATGAACGCTCCTCCCTCTTCTGGCGTTCAGGCTCGACGATAGCGCGGCTTGCACGCGGTATCCAGCCGGATGGACAGTCGGCGAACCGTTGGCTATATCCGGATAGGAATAACGAAGATGGGCGACTGATGGGGGCGCCGCGGAATCCCGAACGATCGGGCACAAGGAGACCGAAACGATGAACGTGATGACCGATCTGCATCCGTATCTCGACGGCAAGGCCAAGCGCATGCTGATCGATGGCAAGTGGCTCGAGGCCGCATCAGGCAAGACCTTCGAGACACGCAATCCCGCGACCGGCGAGGTCCTGGCCAATGTCGCCGAAGGCGATGCCGAGGACATCGATCGCGCGGTCGCCGCGGCGCGTGCCGCGTTCAACGGGCCGTGGAGCAGGTTCAAGCCGGCGGAACGCCAGCGTCTGCTCTTGAAGCTGGCGGACCTGGTGGAGCGCGATATCGAGGAGTTCGCCGCACTGGACACGCTGGACATGGGCGCACCGATCAGCCGGACGCGCAACAATCGCCAGCGTGCGCTGGGCATGCTGCGCTTCTATGCCGGCATGGCGACCGCGCTGCATGGGGAGACGATCGACAACTCGCTGCCCGGCGAATACGTGTCCTTCACGCTGAAGGAGCCCGTGGGTGTGGTCGGTGCGATCATCCCATGGAACGGCCCGCTGACGGCGTCCATCTGGAAGATCGGCCCGGCACTCGCCACCGGCTGCACCGTGGTGCTGAAGCCGGCCGAGGAAGCGCCGCTCACCCCGTTGCGCCTGGCGGAGCTGTGTCTGGAAGCCGGCGTGCCGCCCGGTGTGGTGAACGTGGTACCGGGCTATGGCGAGACCGCCGGCGCCGCGCTGGCCGCGCATCCCGATGTGGACAAGGTGGCCTTCACCGGCTCGCACCTCACCGGCCAGTCGATCATCCGCGCCTCGGCCGGCAACCTCAAGCGCGTGTCGCTGGAACTCGGTGGCAAGTCGCCCGACATCGTGTTCGCCGACGCGGACCTGAACCAGGCAGTGCCCGGCTCCGGCATGGCGGTGTTCGCCAACTCGGGCCAGATTTGCAGCGCCGGCACGCGGCTGTTCGTCGAGCGCCGGGTCTACGACGAGTTCGTCGGCCGTGTCGCCGAATTCGGCAAGTCGCTGCGCGTGGGTGACGGCCGCGATCCGCAAACGCAGGTCGGACCGCTGGTATCGGAGGAGCAGCTCAAGCGCGTCACCGGCTATCTCGCGATCGGCCGCCAGGAGGGCGCGAGGCCGCTGTCGGGCGGCGAGCGCCTCACCGACGGCGCGCTGGCCAACGGCTACTTCGTGCCGCCCACGGTGTTCGCCAATGTGCGCGACGACATGCGCATCGCACAGGAGGAGATTTTCGGCCCGGTGATCTCCGCCATCCCGTTCACCGACATCGAGGAAGTGATCGAGCGCGGCAACAAGACCCGGTTCGGTCTCGGCAGTGGCGTATGGACGCGCGATGTGGGCAAGGCACATCGGCTGGCGAAGGGACTGCGCGCCGGATCCGTCTGGATCAACTGCTACCAGGCGATGGACCCGGCGGTACCGTTCGGCGGCTACAAGATGAGCGGCTACGGCCGCGAGTCCGGCGTGCAGCACCTGGAAGAGTACCTCAACGTCAAGTCGGTATGGATCAAGACCGACTGAGGCCAGTTCGGTGCCCCTCCGCCCCAGGAGGGGCGCTGACTCCATTCGGCTACAGCGACACGCCACCGCCGACGTGCTAGTATGGGCTTTCGATGAAAGCCGATACGTCGCTCTTTTGTTCAAGTATCCGATTCACGCGGCGGAGCGTGGCCGCAAGCGACTCACGCTCCTCTGCGGTCGGATACGAGAGTGACATGGCGCCAAAGGAGTGTCGATCGCATGCCAACCGAACCGATCCTGGCGGAGACCATCGCCGGAATTCAACGCACCCTGGGTGCCGAGCTCGATCGCATTGCGGTCGAACGCGCGGTCGTCGGTCTGTTCTTCACCGGGGTCAAGCTGGACACCGGCGTGGCCGGGGCGTGCGCCACGCCGCTGCGCTCGATCCCCGAGGCCGTCTGCTGCCCGAGCTCCGCCATGGCCATGCCGTTTCCCGGCAAGCTGCGCGGCCGCCTGGCCCGCGACCTGCTGAAGGAAACCGAGGCGATCAGCGGCATCCGCCGCGCCGTCGGCGTCGCCGCGATGAATGCTCTGGCGGCGATGTGCTGGGACCGGCGTGCGGTGCCGGACGCGGAGTTGCGCACCGGCGTCGATGCCTATGACGCGGCCAGCATCCGGCCCGGTGAACACGTCGTCGTGGTAGGCGCGTTCGTGCCGTTCCTGAAGGCACTGAAGCGCGCCGGTCACGCCTACACGGTGCTGGAGATGGATCCGGCAACGTTGAAGCCGGACGAACTGGCGCACTTCCGCCCAGCCGAGCAGGCGGCCCAGGTCGTGCCCCACGCCGATGTCCTGCTGATCACCGGCACCACGCTGCTGAACGACACGCTGGAGGGCCTGCTGGCGCTGTGCCGCCCGAACGCCCGTGTCGTGGTGGTGGGACCGACGGTCGGTCTCTATCCGGACGCTTTCCTGCGGCGCGGCGTCGATGTGCTGGGCGGCGTGCATGTCACCCAGCCGGACGCCTTCCTCGACGTGCTGGCGGAAGGCGGGTCCGGCTACCATTTCTTCGGCCGTTCGGCGGAAAAGGTTGTCCTGGTGCGCAAGACGCGGACCATCGTGTCATGCGCCGCCTGATCCCTGCCGCGCTGCTGGCGATTGCAGCACTCGCGGTCGTGTCACCCTCGCATGCCGCGACGGCGAAGGCCGTCCCGCCGCCTGCGCTCGATGAAACTGGCAACACTGCCACGACGGAGGTGGCGGTGCTGGCCGGCGGGTGCTTCTGGGGTGTGCAGGGCGTGTTCCAGCATGTTGCCGGTGTAACCGGTGCGGTCTCCGGCTACGCCGGCGGAGATGCGGCGACCGCGCACTATGACCTCGTCGGGACCGGTCAGACCGGTCATGCCGAGTCCGTTCGCGTCACATTCGATCCGCGGCGCATCAGTTATGGCCGCATCCTGCAGATCTACTTCTCGGTCGCGCACGATCCGACGGAACTGAACTACCAAGGTCCGGACCGCGGCACGCAGTATCGGTCAACGATCTTTCCGATCACCCAGGAGCAGGCGGACATCGCGAAGGCGTATATTGCGCAGCTCGACCAGGCGCACGCGTTCCAGGCGCCGGTGGTTACCACGATCGAAGCCGGCCGCGCCTTCTATCCGGCCGAAGCCTATCACCAGGACTTTCTGGCGCGGCATCCGATCAACCCATACATCGTCTACAACGACCTGCCGAAGATCAGGGAACTGCAACGCCTGTTTCCCGATCTATATCGCGCCGACCCCGTCCTGGTCGTCGCAACGCAGTAGAATTGGGATTGCAAAGGCTTCGCCTTTGCTGGGGGTCCAGGGGGCAAAGCCCCCTGGTCTACTGCCCGGAGGCGTGGTGGTGATGACGTGCATCGGCGTGGGCCGAGCGGTACTGGAACACCCGATCGGCCTCCGCCTTCTGCTGGTCGGAGAAGGAGGCATAGAGGGCCTGGAATGCCGGCACCAGCCGTTGCATCTGCTGCGCGCGCTGCTCCTCGATCTGCTCGTAGGACTGCATATTCTGCACCGCGGACATCGAGCCGAGTTTCGCGGCACGCTGCCGGTACAGGTCATCCATTTGCTTGGCGTTGTCGCGCATCACCTGAGCGAACAGGTCCCATTGCTGGCTCTGCTGCGGGGTGATGTGCAACCGGGCATGCAGGTCGGCAATACGGCGATCGACCAGCGCCTGCATGGTCTCACCCCTTGGCCGCTCGGCTGTCGAACGGCGGGGATGCGGGGTTGCCTTTTCGCTGGTGCCCGAGGGTGTGGACGCGGCCGGCTCGCCCGGGTTGGCGGTGGTCTGCGCCCAGGCGGGGCCGGCGGCCAGGATTGTTGCGGCCAGCAGCGGGGCTGCACGCCGGGCGAACGTCATCGTCATGGCAGGCTTCTCCATTGCGACATGGCGCGCCTTGCTTCGCGCCGATTCTGGCAGCAGTGGTGGCGACGCCGTTCAGTCGATATCGGGTGCCATGCCCTTGTCGGCCAGCTCGCGACGGGCGCTCTCGTTCTTGTCCAGCGACAGCCCCATGCCGCGCAGTACGTGCGGCGCCTTGGTGAACTGGATGTTGTCGTATTGCACCACTTCGATGCGATTGCCCCAGGGATCGAGGAAGTCGAGGAACGGGCCGTCGAGCAGCTCGCCGCCGGCTTCCTCGACAAGCCGGCGCACATCGCTGCGGTCGTCCACCACGATACCGACATGGCGGGGACTGTCGCGATGCGGCGTGTCGGTCTGCGCCAGGTTGATGAACTGGTCGCCCATGTCGATGAACGCCTGGCGTGGCCCCCTGCTGCGCAGGGTGAACTCGAAAATGCGGCCATAGAAGGCCAACGCCTGCTCGATGTCACCGACTTCGAGGGCGATGTGGTTCATGCCGACGAGTTTGGGCTTTGCCATGTGGTGGTTCCTCTCGTGCAGAGTGCGGTTCAGATGGTCACGGCGCCGCAGGTTGCCAGGAGTTCGCTGACACGGTCTATGGGGATTGCTTCGCTGCGCTCGCAATGACAGGGTGGGGAACGTCGAGTGGAGGAGACGATCATGAGCGCAGCATTCGATCTGACAGCGTGCTTTGCCAAGGGGCTGCCCGATCCGTCGCCGCGCTTCGCGGGGTTTCCCAAGTACAACTTTGTCGGTGGACACAATGATCCGGAGCGCATTCCGATCGAGGGGCTGATCGAGGCCACTGCATCGGTGCTGCGGCGCGAGGGCTCGAAGCTGGCCATGTACAACCTGGCGCAGGGGCCGCAGGGCTACGCCGGCCTGCGCGAAATGGTTGCCGGCAAGCTGAACCGCCACCGCGGCATGAAGATCACGCGCGACGAGGTGCTGATCACCACAGGTTCCGGGCAGGGCATCGACATCATCAGCCGGATGTTCGTCGAACCAGGAGATACGGTGATCCTGGAGGAATTCTGCTACGCCGGTGCGATCAACCGCTTCCGCCGCGTCGGGGCGAACATCGTCGGCATCCCGCTGGACGAGCAGGGGATGCGGATGGACGTGCTGGCTTCGACCTTGGAGGAGCTGAAGCGGAAGGGCGTCACGCCGAAGTATATCTACACGATCCCGACGATCCAGAATCCGACCGGCAGCATCCTGCCGATGGAGCGGCGGCAGCGGATGCTGGCGCTGGCGCGAGAGTACGGCGTGCCGATCTTCGAGGACGAATGCTACGCCGACCTGGTGTGGGCCGGCGGCGCCCCGCCGTCGCACTATTACATGGATCCCAAGCAGGTGGTGCATATCGGCTCGTTCTCGAAGACGCTGGCGCCGGCGCTGCGCGTCGGCTACGCGGTGTCGGAGTGGCCGGTGCTGTCGCGCATGATCGCCTGCAAGACGGACAGCGGGACCGGTGCGCTGGACCAGATGATCGTCGCCGAGTTCTTCAGCAAGCACTTCGATGAGCATGTGCCGGCGCTGACCTCGGTGCTGAAGGACAAGCTGGACTGCATGGTGGAGGCGGTGGAGCGCGAGTTCGGCACCACTGCCGAGATGTGGCGGCCGGAAGGCGGCATCTTCCTGTGGCTGAGGCTGCCGGACAGCGTCGATGTGCGCAAGCTGGTGAAGCCGGCGGCGGATGCCGGCATCCAGTTCAATCCGGGGCCCGAGTGGGTGTGCAATCCGGAGCCGGCGAAGTCGTATATGCGCCTGTGTTTCGCGCTGGCGTCGAAGCAGGTGATCCGCGAGGGCGTCGCGGCGCTGGCGGAAGTCTGCTACCAGGAGACCGGCATCCCGGTGCGCAGCGCCAACGTGCAGCGCCGCTCGGCGTGATGGACCTGGTCGTCAACGGCCGCCCGGTCCAGGTGACCGCGCCGGAGACCACGCCGTTGCTGGACGTGCTGCGCAACCAGCTTGACCTGAAGGGCGCGCGCTACGGCTGCGGACTGGAGCAGTGCGGCAGTTGCATGGTGCTGCTGGACGGCGAGCCGATTTACGCCTGTTCGCGCGAGGTCGGCAGCGTGGCGGGACGCAGCGTGACCACGGTCGAGGGGCTGACGCCGCATCCGCTGCAGCAGGCGTTTCTGGACGAGCAGGCCGGGCAGTGCGGCTACTGCCTGTCCGGCATCATCGTGCGCGCGAAGGCGCTGTTGGACCGCAATCCGTCGCCGACCCGGGCGCAGATCGCCGAGGCGCTGGACAAGAACCTGTGCCGCTGCGGGGCGCATCCGCGCATCCTACGCGCGGTGCAAAAGGCAGCGGCGATGCTGCGGGAAGGGAAGCGGGCATGAGCGACACGCTGCCGCTGTCGATCCAGAACAACCGCCGCATGGAGAAGTGGATCCGCTTCGAGCCGGATCGGACGGTGCGGCTGGCTGTCGGCAAGGTGGAGCTGGGCCAGGGCAATGTGACCGCGCTGGCGCAGATCGCGGCCGACGAACTGGATGTGGACCTGGCGCGGATTTCGGTGCTGGCGGGCGATACGGAGGAGGCGCCGGACGAAGGCCAGACGACATCGAGCCAGTCGATCGAGGTATCGGGGCGATCGGTTCGGCTGGTGTCGGCGGAGTTGCGTGCGCGGGTGCTGGACCGCTTGGCGCGCCGGCTGAACTGCAGTCCGGACGAACTGAGCATCGAGGATGGCGCGTTCCGGCGCGGCGAGGCACCGACCGGGCACGACTACTGGAACTTCGTCGCGGCGGAGGATTTCGCGCGAGACATTGAAGGGAGTACGGCGCCGAAACCGTACAGCGCGTATCGCTACGTCGGCAGGCCGATGCCGCGGCGCGATCTGCCCGCCAAGCTGTCGGGGGCGGCGTTCGTCCACGACCTGTTACGGCCGGACATGCTGCACGCGCGCATTCTGCGCCAACCATGCCGCGGCGCGCGGCTTGTGTCGCTGGACGAGGCGGCGTTACGGCGGGTGGCGCGCGGCGAGTTCCGCATCGTGCGCGTCGGCGAGTTCGCCGCATTCGTCGGAAGCGATGAAACGGTGGTGCAGAGCGCGGCATCGGCGGCGCCGTTGCACGCGAAATGGGACAACGTCGCGCCGATCACGCTGGAGCAGCAGGAGGCGGCCTGGCTGGTGGGCCAGCCGTCGCATGACCGCGTGCTGGGGACGGATGCGCCACCGCTCACGACAAACGTGGTGAGCGCGAGCTACTCGCGGCCCTATGTCGCGCACGCGTCGATCGCGCCGTCCTGCGCTCTGGCTGAGTACCGCAACGGGCACCTGTCGGTATGGTCGCATACACAGGGCGTGTATCCGTTGCGCGCCGCGCTGGCCAACGTGCTGGGAGTGCCCCAGGACGCGATCACCGTGCGGCACGCGCATGGCGCGGGCTGCTATGGCCATAACGGCGCCGATGACGTGGCGGTGGATGCGGCGGTGATCGCGATGCAAATGCCCGACCGCTGCATCCGCGTGCAATGGCGGCGTGAGGAGGAATTCGGCTTCGAACCGGTCGGTCCGGCGATGCATGTCACGTTGCGCGCGGCGCTGGACGATGCGGGAAAACCGCAGGGGTGGACGGCGGAGATCTGGTCCGCGACGCATGTGCAGCGACCTTCCAGCGGCGGCAACATGCTGACGCACGAGGCATTGCCAACACCGCCACCCGATCCGCGGCCGACCGATCCGCCCGAGGCGAACGGCGGCGGCGGCACGCGCAACGCGTTCGTGCTGTACGACGTGCCGGTGAAGCGAGTGCTGCATCACCTGGTGCTGCGCGCGCCGGTGCGCACATCCGCGCTGCGCGGGCTTGGCGCGCTGCCGAACGTGTTCGCGATCGAGTGCTTCATGGACGAATTGGCGGAGTGTGCCGGGATTGATCCGGTGCAGTACCGGCTGTCGATGCTGTCGGATGCGCGGGCACGGCGGCTGATCGAGAACGTCGCGCGGCGCTGCGACTGGGCTTCGCGCGGGGCCGCGGGCAGCGGGCGCGGGTTGGGGCTCGGCTGGGCGCGCTACAAGAATCGTGCGGCGTATGCTGCTGTTGCAGCGGAAGTGGAGGTGGACCAGGAGGCGCGCCTGCTGCGCGCGTGGTGCGCGGCGGATGCGGGGCTGGTGATCAATCCGGACGGCGCGCGCAACCAATTGGAAGGCGG
>DATBKQ010000137.1:0-4708 GCA_036555825.1 Acetobacteraceae bacterium
GCGGCCTGACCCCGCCGCGCAGCTACTGGGAGAAGATGCAGGCGGTGCTGCGCAAGCACGACGTGCTGTTCATCGCCGACGAGGTGATCTGCGGCTTCGGGCGCACCGGCAACATGTGGGGCAGCCAGACCTACGATCTGCAGCCCGACATGATCTCCTGCGCCAAGGCGCTGTCGGCGGGGATGCAGCCGATCTCGGCGCTGCTGATCAACCAGCGCGTGTTCGAGGCGATGCTGAACGAGAGCCGCAAGCTGGGCAGCTTCGCCCACGGGTTCACCTATGCCGGCCACCCGGTGACGACGGCGGTGGCGATGGAGACGCTGCGCATATACGACGAGATGGACATGGTCGGCCATGTGCAGCAGGTCGGGCCGTACATGCAGCAGGTGCTGGGCAGGTTCGCCGACCATCCGCTGATCGGCGACGTGCGCGGCGTGGGGCTGCTGACCGGCATGGAGATGATGGCGGACAAGGCGACGCGCACGCCGTTCGACGCGTCGCGTGGCGTGGGCCGCATCGCCGATGGGCATGCGCGCGAGCACGGGCTGATCACGCGGTTCATCGGCGACCGCATCGCGTTCTCGCCGCCGCTGATCATCACCGAGGCGGAGGTGGACGACATGGCGGCGCGTCTGCAGCGCACGCTGGACGACACATGGGCGGAAGTCAGAGCCAACTGAGGGGAAGCGGCATATGTCAGGGTTGCAACCGAACATCGCACAGAAGAGCCCGTACCGGATGGAGGTGGAGGCCGGCAAGTCGTACTGGTGGTGCGCCTGCGGCAAGAGCGGCAACCAGCCGTTCTGCGACGGCTCGCACCGCGGCAGCGGGTTTTCCCCGGTCGAGTTCAAGGCGGACGAGTCCGGCACGATCGCGTTCTGCGGCTGCAAGAACAGCGGCAACAAGCCGCGCTGCGACGGCACGCATCGGACGCTCTGACGATACCAACAAATCAGCACTTCGCTGCTTGCAAAGGAAAGAATAACACAGAGGACCACAGAGGTTACACGGAGTGCACGGAGAAGATTTGGTTTTGCGCTTCGCGCATGTTGGCCCGCCCTCGGGCGCGAAGCGCCCAAATATTCTTCTCCGTGTCCTCCGTGCCCAACTCCGTGCCCTCCGTGTTATATTTTCTTCCTTCCCGCCCAGCCGCTGCGCCTACAGGCGGCAAGAGCGAAAGCCTCGATGCGCAGGCGCGGCAGGCTGAGAAGGCAAGTCTCATCGGCTGCGGACCCCTGCGCTCCCTGGGAGTGAAACCGGTTTATGAAAATATTCCTTGACATCATGTGTCATTTGTGTTCTTCTTTCGTTCATGGTGGCCCCCTCGACCCAAGACGACCAACCCGGTGCCGACCCCGCCGGCGCACCCCGTGAAAGCCGCGCCGCGCGCCTCCTCAGCCTCGTCCGCAAGCTCATCGACTACGGCCGCGAACTCGCCGCCACCATCCAGCAGCATGGCGCCGCCGCCATCCCGCGCCAGTTCGGCACCAACAACCTGTCACTGATCCTCGCCCGCATCACCCGGGGTCTGCACCGCGCCCGGGCGCTGGAAGAACGCCTCATCCGCAACCCCGCCCGCCTCGACGCACCGCCCCGGCCCAGCCGTGTCGTATCCTCCTCCAAAGCGCGCACCACTCAACCGCCCGCGCCGTGCAGCGATCCGGACGACCCGCACCTCGCGCAGATGCCCACCCCTGAGCAGATCGCCGCAAGAGTTCGCCGTCAGCCGATCGGCGCTGTCCTCGCCGACATCTGCCGCGATCTCGGCATCGTGCCCGGCCATCCGCTCTGGCGGGAACTCAGTGGCCTCATCCTCAGAGAGGGCGGCAACCTCGCCAGGCTGATGAAGGAAGTGATCGCCCAGGCCGGCGGCTATGCCGTGTTTGCCTCGATCGCCGCCGGCCTGCCGCCCGGTCCGTCCTCGCCGTCCCCCTCATCCGCCGGCGCCGGCCCTCCCGGCCGCTACTGACGCGCGTACCGCCGGCAACTGAACCGCAGCAGGTCGCGGAAGTGCGGCCGCATGCGCTGCGTCCAGGGCGTATCGGCCGCCTTCTTCCACGCTTCGCTACGCGGCACCTCCGGACCCGTCAGGTGATACAGCGCCAGATACGTCCGCTCGCGATCCGCCTCCGATGAACTGTACCGGCGCGCGCTCAGCACCCCCGGCACCGCGCCAAGCTGCGGCAGGTGCTCGCTGTTGTACCACTCGTTGAATTCGTGCTCGGCCGCCGGATCGACATTCATCGCCACCGCCAGCAGGGCACCAGCCCCGAACGGCGCCGCCGCCTCACCGGGCCGCACCTGCTCGCCGGTGAACCGCAGCAGACGCTTGGCGATCCGCGTGATCCGCTTCGTCCAGACCGAGGCGTTGTCGTAGCCGATCGCCTTGTACGCCGCGCTCTGCAGCACCGCGAGCGACTCCAGATCGTAGGTGGCCACCGCGATCTTCGGGTTCTCCTCCCCGATCCAGCGCTCGGCATTCAGGAAACCGGGGACGCGCAGCCGTTCCGGAACGTGCTCCAGGTCGTACCAGTCATGGAACTCGTCCGCCTGTGCGGGGGAAAAATCGAACGACGCAAACAGCAGACCCTTAGGCATGGTTCTCTCCTGGTTTTGCATCAGAGATCCGGCGGTGCGACGAAGCCGCCGAATTCGCGCTCGATCAGCCCGGCGAACGCGATCGTCGTGCGGTCTTCCAGATAGCCGCCGATGATCTGTGCGCCGATCGGCAACCCGGTCCCGTCGCGCCCGATCGGAACGATGGTCGCCGGCAGGCCGGTCGATGTCGCGACTGCGGCCCAGACGATCTGGTCGATGTAGGGAACCTTCCTGCCGTCCACATCGAGCTGCCGGGTTACCGGCGGCGTATGATCGTGTGGAAACGCCGTGGTCGGCATCGGCGGACACACGATGACATCGACCTCCTGCAGCAGAGCCTGCCACCCGGATCGCAGCCCGTTGCGAATTCGGCTGGTCTTGATCCACGCGGCATGGCTCATCGTCGCGCCGCGCAGCCAGCCTGCCGCAATGCTCTGATCGTCAGGTGACAGGGCGCCGGCCGCGGCCTCTGTCCGGGCACGTTCGTCAGCCGTGGAATCCGCGTGCAGCGCTGCCGAAAGCACCTCCTCGTAGTTGCGCATCGTTCGCGCGAGATCGGGCATCTTCTCGCTTGTGCGCGTGACCGTGCAGCCAAGCTTCGCGAGGCGTGTGCCCAGTTGCTCAAGCGCGACGCGGATGCTTGCCGCCGTCGGGCACAGCGGATGCTGCTCGATCAGCAGCACGCGAAAATCGGCAAGCCGCTCGTGGCGCGGCTCCGGCAGCGCCAGCCTGTAGCCGATGCCGTCCCACAGTTCGTCCGGCCCGGCCAGCACGCCGAGTTCAAGCGCGAGATCGGCGGCGCTGCGCGCCATCGGCCCGATCACCGACAGATCGGTCCGGCCGGCGATCGGGGCCGTCTGCGGTGGGCCCGAGCCACGCTGCGGTATAAGGTCGAGGCTGGGCTTGTGCGAGAACACGCCACAGAAATGCGCCGGCGCGCGCAGCGAGCCGCCGATGTCCGAGCCGAGTTCCAGCGGCACGAACCCCGCCGCGAGCGCCGCCGCGGAGCCACCCGACGATCCGCCTGGCGTTCGCCCGATGTCCCACGGGTTGTTGGTGGTGCCGTATATATCGTTGTAGCTCTGCCAGTCGGTCAGGCCGGCAGGGACGTTGGTCTTGCCGATGATGATCGCCCCCGCCGCCTTGAGCCGCTGGACGGCAAGCGCATCGGCATCGGGCCGCCAGTCGCGGAACCGCGGAAAGCCCCACGTCGTCGGCAGACCGGCGACGTTGAACTGCTCCTTGACCGTCATCGGCAGTCCGAGCAGCGGGCGCCGCTCGCCGCGATCCAGCGCCGCATCGGCTGCATCGGCGGCGGCACGCGCCCGATCGAAATCGCGCACGACCACCGCGTTGACCTTCGCATCGAACGCCTCGATGCGCCTGATCGATGCGTTCAGCAATTCGCGGGCGGAAACGCGCCGGACGGCAAGCGCCTGCGTCAGATCGGTCGCGCTGCGGTAGTTCGGCGCCTCGTCGCTGTCGGCATTGGCCCGAGCCGGCTCCATCGCGGCCGTTGCCGCCGCCGCACCCAACATGGCCACCACGCCTCGTCGGCGAAGTACGGGAGCAAGCGCCTGCATGCGTCGATCCTATCCCTCGGACGCAGCCAGACACAATCCAGCCACCCGGGACTGGAAGCGCGTCCTGGCGGACCCTATCCTGAACGGATGTCCCAGACCCTGCTCCGCCCCTCGCCGCGCGTGCTGTTCATCCCGGAGAAGCAGCCCGCCAAGCCGCACACGCGACACCTGCGCGTGGTCTCGGATTACCAGCCCAGCGGCGACCAGCCATCGGCGATCACCGAACTGAGCGAAGGCGTGGTGCAGGGCGAGCGAGACCAGGTGCTGCTGGGCGTCACCGGCTCGGGCAAGACCTTCACCATGGCGAAGGTGATCGAGGCGGTGCAGAAGCCCACCCTGATCCTGGCGCCGAACAAGACGCTCGCCGCGCAGCTCTACGGCGAGATGAAGCAGTTCTTCCCCGACAGCGCGGTGGAGTACTTCGTCTCCTACTACGACTACTACCAGCCAGAGGCCTACGTCCCGCGCACCGACACCTATATCGAGAAGGACGCGCAGATCAACGAACAGATCGACCGCATGCGCCA
>DATBKQ010000138.1:0-15612 GCA_036555825.1 Acetobacteraceae bacterium
AGGCGCACCGTCGTGTCCGGCTGCGGATGATACACGATGCGATCGAGCTTGATCGCGCCGGCGTTCCAGTAGCCAGGAAAGCGATCGACCACGATGCGGTCCTGCGCCACGCGTTCGGTCAGCTTGAACGGGCCGGCGCACGGCAGGTCGGTGCTGACATCGCGGCCGAGCGCCTTGGGCGAGATCATCATGCCGGCACGATCGGCCAGCACGGCGACGAGCGGCGCATAGGGCTGCGACAGATGCAACCGGACGGTGTGCGGATCGACCACCTCGACCGAGGATACGGGCTTCAGCTCGCTCTTGCGCAGGCTTTCCGGCGCAGTGCGGTATCGCTCCAAATTGGCTTTCACCGCATCGGCATCCATCGCTTCGCCATCGTGGAACTTCACGCCGTTGCGCAATGCGACGGTCAGGGCCAGGTTGTCCGGCGACCAGCTCCACGAAGTTGCAAGCTGCGGCACGAAGTCGTTGTGCGCGTCGATGTCGATCAGCTTGTCGCAGACCGCCGCGAACACCACGCGGCCGACAAAGGTCCCGCCGCGTGCGGGGTCCAGCGCGTCGGGGTCCTCGTTGAGCCCGATCCGCAGTGTCGCCGCGTGCGCCACACCGCTCAACAGGAATGCCGCGACACACATCGTGGCAAGGACTCGTGTGTAAGAACCCTGTTGCATCAGCGGGTTACTTTCCTATCTGTGGTGCGCATGCGAAGCGCCAGGCAGACGGAGAATGAAATGGCAATTCAACTCGGACAAGTAGCACCGGATTTCGAGCAGGCCAGCACCGAGGGGCGTATTCGCTTCCATCAATGGCTCGGCAACTCCTGGGGGGTGCTGTTCAGCCACCCCAAGGATTATACCCCGGTCTGCACGACGGAACTTGCCGAGGTCGCGCGACTGAAGACGGAATGGGACAGGCGCAACGTCAAGCCGATCGGACTGTCGGTCGATCCGGCCAGCAGCCACGCCGGATGGGCCAAGGACATCGAGGACACGCAGGGTCAGCGATTGAACTTCCCCGTGCTGGCCGATGCCGACCGGAAGGTCTCCGACCTGTATGGGATGGTGCATCCGGAAGCCGATCCGACCATCACCGTCCGCACCGTGTTCGTTATCGACCCCAACAAGAAGGTTCGGCTGATGCTGGTCTATCCGCCCAGCACGGGCCGAAACTTCGACGAGATTCTGCGCGCCATCGACAGCCTGCAACTCACGGATGCACACAAGGTGGCCACCCCGGTGAACTGGACCGATGGGAAGCCGGTAATCATTGCGCCCAGCCTGTCCAATGCAGAAGCGAAGCAGCGCTTCCCAGGCGGTTGGAAGGAGCTGAGGCCTTACCTCCGCATGGTCGATCAGCCGGCGCTTCCCAGGTGAGCGGGGGCACAAGCTCTGCTTGTCATCGAACCTTCATCGAAGTGAAATGTTGCTATAATGGCCTGACCCTAGGCTGATGTGCGCCGGGGGTCGGGCTGTGGGCGATGGTGCTTGCCCCGCCCCCGAGACGGACTGCCACAGGGGAAGCAACATGAGACCCGGTAGGTTTGTTGGTGCGCTTGGCTGCGCCGCCGCTGTCGCATTCGGTGGTCCCGGTGCGGTGCACGCGGAATCAGCGATCACCGGCGCGGGCTCGACCTTCGCCTCACCGATTTATTCGAAATGGGGCGAAGTCTCCGAACCGACAACGGGCGTGAGGCTGAACTATCAGGCCATCGGCTCAGGCGCCGGCATCAACCAGGTCAACAACCGCACGGTGGATTTCGGTGCCTCGGACATGCCGGTGCCAGCCGAACAACTGAAGGACCACCGGCTGATGCAGTTCCCCACGGCGATCGGCGGCGTGGACATTATCGTCAATCTGCCGGATGCGAAACCCGACGAGCTGAAACTGACCGGCGAGCTGATTGCCGACATCTATCTCGGCAGGATCACCAAGTGGAACGATCCGAGGATCGCTGAAATCAACCCTGGCCTGAAGCTGCCAAGTCTGACAATCGCTCCGGTGTATCGCGCGGACGGCTCCGGGACAACCTTCGTTTTTACCGACTACCTGTCGATGCTCAGCCCCGAGTGGAAATCCAGGATCGGTTCGTCGACCAGTGTGAAATGGCTCGCCGGCACAGGTGCCAAGGGCAGCGACGGCGTCTCGGGGACAGTCCACAACATCAAGGGCGGCATCGGCTATGTTGAGAGCGCCTACGCCAAGATGAACCGCCTGGTGACCACGCAATTGCGCAACAAGGCGGGCAAGTTCGTTGCGCCGACAATGGACAGCTACAAGGCAGCGGCGGCGAACGCGGACTGGGCGAAAGCGCAGAACTTCGCGATCGACCTCAACGACCAGCCTGGCGAGAATAGCTGGCCGATCGAATCCGCCACGTTCGTGTTGTTGCCGACCGATGCCAAGGATCCGAACCAGAGCGCCGCGGTGAAGAAATTCTTCGACTGGGGCTTTGCACACGGCAACGATGTGGCCGAGCAGTTGCTTTACATTCCCTTGCCGGACAGCGTGAAGGATGCGGTGCGGTCAGCCTGGAAGGCAGAAGTGCCAGGCACCATCTAGCGCGCACGTGCAACAGGTAGTCGCCTCCTCCGCGTCCATGCGCCCGGCGGGCCGCAGCTACCAGCTCGGGGACACGGTCTTCGCGTCCCTGGCGCGCTCATCAGGAGCCTTCGTCCTCATCCTGCTGGGCAGCCTTATCCTGTCGCTGCTGGTCGGCGGGCTGCCGGCCTTCCGCCAGTTCGGCACCGGATTTGTCACATCGGCCGATTGGGACCCGGTGCGGCAGGTATTCGGAGCCGCCGTCTCGATCTATGGCACCCTGACGACATCGGTGCTCGCGCTGCTGTTCGCCGTGCCGCTGGCGTTCGGCATCGCATATTACCTGACGGAGCTTGCGCCAGCCTGGCTGCGCCGTCCGATCGGGACCGCGGTGGAGCTGCTGGCGGCGATTCCGTCCATCATCTATGGCATGTGGGGCTTCTTCGTCATCGTCCCGCTGATGGCGCAGTATATACAGCCGTTCTTTATCGGTGCGCTGGACGGTATCCCCCTGCTGCAGGATCTGTTCGCTGGCCCGCCTTTCGGCACCGGCATCCTTACCGCCGCGCTGATCCTCGCCGTCATGGTTGTACCGTTCATCGCCGCGACCATGCGTGACGTATTCGAGACGGTGCCGGCGGTCTACAAGGAGTCCGCCTACGGGGTCGGTTGCACCACGTGGGAAGTGATGCGATCGATCGTATTGCCCCATACGCGCATCTCGGTGGTCGGTGGCATCATGCTGGGCCTTGGCCGCGCCTTGGGCGAGACGATGGCAGTCACCTTCGTCATCGGCAACACTGATCGCATCTCGATGAGCCTGTTCGGACCCGGCAATACCATCGCCTCGATCGTGGCGCTGGAGTTTCCCGAAAGTCCCGCGGGGAGCCTGAAGCTGTCGGCGCTTCTGGCACTCGGGTTCATGCTGTTCGTCATCTCGTTCATCGTGCTGGCGATATCGCGCGTGCTGCTTCGTCCGCGCCTGAAGGTGCAGCAATGAGCGCGCCAAGCACCGGGTCGCTCGCCGGCCCGGCCAGGAACGAACCGATTGCACGTGCGCTCGGCCGGCGCCGGCGGCGAGCGAGCTGCGTCATCGGCGTGCTCTGCTTTGCCGCCACCGCGATCGGCCTGCTGTGTCTCGCTTCGATCCTGCTCACGCTCGTCTGGCGCGGCG
This sequence comes from Acetobacteraceae bacterium, assembly GCA_036555825.1. GTDB lineage: Bacteria > Pseudomonadota > Alphaproteobacteria > Acetobacterales > Acetobacteraceae > JAMXLO01. Next base: position 3,716 of record DATBKQ010000138.1, read on the forward strand.
CGGCGGGATTGTCGGTTGCGACATTCACCCAGAGCACCAGGCCGCCTGGCTCGTACGGCGGGCTGCTCAATGCGATCGTCGGCACGCTGATCCAGACGGCGCTCGGGACGCTGATCGGCACGCCGGTTGGCCTGATGGTCGGCACCTATCTCGCCGAGTACGGCCACAACTCGCCTATGGCCAACGCGGTGCGCTTCGTCTCCGACGCCCTGCTGTCGGCGCCGTCGATCCTGATCGGCCTGTTCATCTACCAGCTTTGCGTCGAGCCTTTCGGCGGCTTCTCCGGGATCGCGGGCTGCCTTGCACTCGCGGTGATCGTCATTCCCATCGTCGTTCGGACGACCGAGGACATGCTGCGGCTGATCCCGCCCAGTCTGCGGGAAGCGGCAGTGGCGCTCGGCGCGCCGAAGTGGAAGACGATCGTCCTTGTCTGCTATCGCGCTGCGCTGAACGGCATCGTCACCGGTGTGCTGCTCGCCATTGCCCGCATTGCCGGCGAAACCGCGCCGCTGCTGTTCACCAGCCTCGGCAATCTCAATTGGTCGATCTCTCTGTCGCAACCGATGTCCAGCCTGCCGGTGACCATCTATCAGTATGCCGGCTCGGCTTTCGAGGATTGGGTGCGGCTTGCCTGGGCCGGCGCGCTGCTGATCACGGCGGGGGTACTGGCCACCAATATCCTGGCAAGATTTGCCATGCGCGGCGGGAGATGACAGTGAGCACGACGATGAGCGAGTCCCAGGATCGGCAGACACGCTTCGGCGGCGTGCAGGTGCGGGGCACTGGTGCCACCCTGAACGAGCCTCGCATTGCCGTCGGCAACCTCAATTTCTACTACGGCGACCGCCAGGCCCTGAAGAACGTCCGGCTGAACTTCCCCGACCGCCAGGTGACAGGAATCATCGGCCCTTCCGGCTGCGGGAAATCGACCCTGCTGCGCGTCCTGAACCGGATGTACGATCTGTATCCCGGTCAGCGTGCCACCGGCGAAGCGATCATGGATGGCATGAACATCATCGACCCTTCGGTCGATCTGAACGCGCTCCGCGCGCGCGTCGGCATGGTGTTCCAGAAACCGACACCGTTTCCCATGACAATTTACGACAACATCGCCTTCGGCGTGAAACTGCACGAAAGGCTGGCGAGGGCGGAGATGGACGAACGGGTCGAATGGTCGCTCGTCCGCGGCGCGCTATGGGAAGAGGTGAAGGACCGTCTCCATGCCTCCGCGATGGGGCTGTCGGGCGGCCAGCAACAGCGGCTCTGCATCGCGCGCACGATCGCGGTGCGCCCGGAGGTGATCCTGTTCGACGAACCGACCAGCGCCCTTGATCCGATCAGCACCTTGAAGATCGAGGAGCTGATCGATGAATTGAAGCAGGACTACACCATCGCGATGGTGACGCACAACATGCAGCAGGCGGCACGTTGCGCCGATCAGGTGGCGTTCTTCTACCTGGGCGAGATGGTGGAGGTGGCGCCGGCAGCGGAGATGTTCACCGCGCCAAGGGAGCGTCGCACCCAGGAATACATCACCGGCCGATTCGGCTGACCGGAGGCACCATGTCGGAAGTGCCGGAACACCTGGTGAAAAGTTTCGATCAGGAGCTGAAGCGCCTGCGGGACCTGATGACGGAAATGGGCGGCATCGTCGAGACCCAGGTCGCGCTGGCGGCCGATGCCATCATGAACCGCGACGCCGCCTCGGCGACCCGCGCCGTCGAGGCGGACCCCAACGTCGATGCGCTGGAACGCGAGGTCGAGAAGCTGGTGATCCGCCTGCTCGCGCTGCGCCAGCCGGTCGCCGACGACCTGAGGCGCGCGGTGAGTGCACTCAAGATCACCGGAGACCTCGAACGGATCGGCGATTATGCCGCCAATGTCGCCAAACGCTCGATCGTGCTGGCACAGTTCTCGGTTCCCTACTCTTTGGCAGGGCTGGCACACATGGCGCGCCTGGTGCAGGGGCAGTTGAAATCGATCATCGACGCTCTCGGCGAAAGCGACGCCGAAAAGGCGGTGGAGGTCTGGCGATCGGATCAGGTGGTAGACGACATCTACAACGCGTTGTTCCGCGAACTCATCACCTACATGATGGAGGACCCACGCAACATCACCCCCTGCACCCACCTGCTGTTCATTGCCAAGAACCTTGAGCGCATTGGCGACCACGCAACAAATATAGCGGAGAACCTGTATTACGCGGTGACGGGCGAATCGCTGCCCGAGTCGCGTCCCAAGGGCGATACCTCGGCCTTTGCCGTGGTGCGGCCGCGGGAGTGAGAACCGATATGCCCGACACCGTATCCGCCTCGCTCAGACCGCTGGTGCTTGTGGTCGAAGACGAAGCTGCGCTAGCGACGATGCTTCGCTACAACCTGGAGAAACAGGGGTTTCGCGTCGAAGAGGCGAGCGACGGTCAGGAGGCATTGACCCGGATCGCGGAGACCCGGCCCGACCTGGTGCTGCTGGACTGGATGCTGCCGCAGATGTCCGGCCTCGAGGTATGCCGGCAGATCCGGCGCCGCCAGGCAACACGCGACCTGCCGGTGATCATGGTCACGGCGCGCACCGACGACCAGGATGCCGTGCGCGGACTGAACACCGGGGCGGACGACTATATCGCCAAGCCGTTCTCGATGGACGCGCTGCTGGCTCGCATCCGCGCGCTGCTGCGCCGGTCGAATGCGCTGCCGGTCAAGGGACAGATCACCTTCCACGACATCACCATGGACCTCGTGTCGCACCGTGTGCAGCGCAATGGCCGGCCGGTGCATCTGGGGCCCACGGAGTTCCGCTTGCTGGAATTCTTCATGCAGCACCCGCGCCGGGTGTTCTCGCGCGAGGAGCTGCTGGACGCGGTCTGGGGCCGGGACATCCATGTCGAGCCCCGCACGGTCGATGTGCATATCCGGCGGCTCCGGAAGTCGATCAATGCGACCGGTGAGCTGGATATCGTTCGTACCGTGCGTGCCGCTGGTTACGCGCTGGATACGGAGCCGGTGTGACGGCGATTGCGCAACGGGCGGCGGACAAGCAATCTTGCCGGCGAATTCTCGTCGCACAGGTTTGCCATGACCGCCCTGCCGCCGCCTGATGAACTTCGCAGACTACTCTACACTCCCGTACTCTCGGATGTACTCGACAGTTTCGGCCTGATGCACCAGGCATTGCGGCCATTCGTGCGACCGCTCGACGAGTCCCTCACGCTGTTCGGCCGCGCGCGCACCGGCCGCTACGTGGCAACAAATACGGTTGCACCAGGCGACAACCCCTATGCGCTGGAGATGGACCTGATCGATGCGTTGCGCCCAGGAGAGGTGGCTGTGCTGGCGTGCGGCGGACCTACCGACTGGATCGCTCCCTGGGGTGAACTGCTCTCGACCGCGGCACGTGCGCGCGGCGCCGCGGGCTGCGTCACCGATGGCCTGGTGCGCGACACCACGCGGATTCGCGCCATGCGCTTTGCGGTGTTCCACGGCGGCATCGGTCCGCTGGATACCAAGGGGCGCGCCCAGATGACGGAGAAGGATACGGTCATCGAAATCGCCGGCGTGCGCGTCGCCCCTGGCGACTGGATCATGGGTGACGTCGATGGCGTGGTGGTCGTTCCGGCCGGCAACGCCGATGCCGTGTTCACTGCCGCTCTCGACAAGATCGCGGCCGAGGACACGACCCGGGTGGAGCTGGAGGCAGGCGAGAGCCTGCGAACAGTGTATGCCCGCCACGGCGTGCTGTAAGACCTCCGGGCGCTTCCGCCTCCGGTCATCACGCGCTAAGACCATCGCGACGGCGGGCGATTCGCTGCCCAGCCGGTTGTTCAGCGAGGAGACAGTATGTCCAAGGCTTTCATCGCCCAGGTGCTGCAGGAATCCGCGGATCTGACCGGCACCGCCGCGAATCGCGCCGCCGGAGAACTGATGGATGCGATCGTCAAGGAGATGAAAAAGGTCGGCAAATTCACACTGCCAAGCTTCGGCACCTTCACCGTCCGCAAGACCAAGGCACGCAAGGGCCTGAACCCGCGCACCGGCGAGCAGATCAAGGTCAAGGCGGGCAAGACGGTTCGCTTCAAGGCCTCGCCGTCGCTCAAGAAGGCCGTCTGATCCACCGCGCAGCGCCAACCACCGCACGCCCGGGCTTCGGCGTACTGGTGGTGGCCCTCGGCACGCTGGTGGTGCCTTTCGACTCCTCGGTCAACTTCGCCTTCCCTTTCATCACCCGCGCATTCAGCCTGCCGATACCGGCGATCCAGTGGGTGGTGATCGCCTATACACTGACCTATGCGGCGCTGATGCTGGTGTTCGGCCGCGTGGGCGACGTGTTGGGTTATCGCCGGGTATTCCTGACCGGCAGCCTGTGGAGCACCGTCGCCTTCGTGCTTTGTGCGTCCGCGCACAGTTACAGCGCCTTGCTCGCGGCGCGCGTGCTGCAAGGGGTCGGCGCGGCGCTGGTGCTGAGTTGCGGGCCGGCACTGGCGACCAGCCTGCATTCGGAGTCCTCGCGCACCCGCGTGCTGGGCATCTACACCATGGTCATCGGTCTCGGCGGTGCTCTGGGACCGATGATCGCCGGCGCGCTGGTGCCGCTGATCGATTGGCCCGCGGTGTTCTGGTTCCGCGCACCGCTGGCGCTGGCCGCGTTCCTGCTGGGATGGCGGCTGCCGCTGGACACGCGCCCGGCGCATCGCGAACAGTTCGACGCGGTTGGCGGCGCACTGTTGGTACTGGCGATCAGCGCGATGCTGCTCGCCTTCAACCGATTGCGGGAAGACCCGACACTGTCCGCGTCCGCCGCGGCGGTCTGCGTGCTCGCGACGGTTTGGTTCGTCGTGCAGGAACGTCGGATCCGGCGGCCAATCATCGACCTTCGGTTGTTTCGCGACTTCGATTTCTCGTTGCTGAATGTCGGGCACGCGGCACTCAATCTGGCCGGATTTTCCGTGCTGCTGCTGGTGCCGTTCTATCTCAGCCGCTTCGGCGGGCTGACCGCCTACGCGACCGGCCTGTTGCTTGCGTGCTCGCCCGCCGGCACCGCGGTCGCCGCGCCGGTGGCGGCACGGCTGGCCGGCCGCATCGCACCGCGGCGGCTCGCGCTGGTCGGGGCCGCGGCCATGGCGATCGGTCAGGTCCTGATCGGGACCGCGAGTGCGACGCCGGACATGGCACGGCTGGGATCCGCGATGGCGTTGCAGGGAGCGGGGTTGGGGCTATTCCAGGTGGCGTATTTCGACATTGTCACCGCATCGATCCCGCGCGCCGATCGCGGCGTGGCCGGCAGCCTTGTGATGATGACGCGCACACTGGGGACGGTGACGGGAGCCACAGTGCTCATGCTGCTGTTTCAGACCTGGCAGGACGGCGCATTGGCCGCCGGCGCGGCGGAGGCGGCGGCGTTCCTCGCCGGGTTCGGCTTCACGTTCCGGATCGCCGCCGCATTGCCGCTGCTGGTCCTGCTGTTGGGCCTGGCACGCGGCTGGGCCGGCCGCGATCCGGCCTAGTGGGTCCAGTTCTCGATCCGGCCGTAGCGGAAATTGTCGGCATAGGCCTTCGGCTTGATCCGGCGCGGCTGCCGCAGTTCCAAATCGTATACGATGCCGGCCTTCTCGGCGTAGGCGATGGCCTCCTCGCGCGTGGCGAAGCTCAACCGCACCTGCTGCAGGGTGTCGCTGCTGCCGATCCAGCCCATCAGCGGGTCGGGCCGTTGCGGCGACGAACGCTCGAATTCCAGCACCCACTCGTCCGTGCCCGCCCAGCCGGACTGCATGGCGTTCTTCGGCGGCTGATAGATCCGCGCCCGCATGGCACCTCTCGTTCCATCTGGTCGGGGCGGCGGGATTCGAACCCACGACCTCCTGTACCCAAAACAGGCGCGCTGACCAGGCTGCGCCACGCCCCGAAATCGTCGAAGCCGCTAGCATAATGCGCCCGCCCCAGTAAACGTTCAGCCTGGATCGCCCGCGAGGATCGTCACCATGGCCGCGCTCGGTTGTCTGCTTCCTGTGGTCCTGCTGCTGCTGGGCGGCGGTGTCGGCGGCGCGATCGGCGGGAGCGCGGACGCCATCTGGGGCGGGATCGCGGGGTTCGCCATCGGCGTGGTGGGCGCGCTGCTGGCGCTTCGTGTCTTCTCCCGTGCCCGCGATGACTTGCCGGACTGATACGGCTGTTCCCTCTTGGCCCCGCCCTGGGCCGTTCGCCCGGTTCTGTGTTCACCACGGAGGCAGAGCGAGGGCCACCGAGAGCCACGGAGAAGCATTCATTATGCCTACGGCGCGTTGCCGAAGATGCGCTGGCGCACCTTGTCGCCGACCCGGATGTTCAGCCGGGCGGTGGTGCCGGCCGCGAGTTCGAGCGTCGCGCGGACCGGACCGCGGCTGTCTAACACCGCCAGGCTTTGCGGCACGGTGTCTTCGGCGATCGACCGGATCGTGCCGTCGGCATTGATGAACACCATGTCGAGCGAGGCGATGGTGTTGCGCATCCACATCTGCGATTCGCGCGGGGTGCCCCAGTCGAACAGCATGCCGCCATCGGGCGAGACACTGGGCCGGAACATCAGGCCCACCGTCTGCTGCTCCGGCGTCGTCGCCATCTCGACCATGAACGCGTGCTGCGCGCCGTCGCGCGTCACAATGACCAGCCGCTCTTTGGGCAATTCCGGCTGCGGACCGGTCGGATCGCGCGGTTGCGCGCGAGCGGCAAGCGGCGTGAGTATCGCCAGCCACAGCATGGTGCGCCGGTTCATTCGCCGTTCGTTCACGGACGTTGCGGCATTCGTTGCGGCATCCCCTCGGGGATCACCGTTTTCACGATGCTCGCGTCCAGCGCTTCGTAGTCGTGATAGCCGATCGCCGCATAAAGCTCGGCCCGGGTCTGCATGCGGTCCAGCATGGTCTGCGTGCCGCCGTCGCGACGGATCGCGGCGTAGAGTTCGGCCTGCGCCTTGTTGGCCACGCGCAGCGAGCTGACCGGCCAGATGACCATCTTGTAGCCCATGTCCTGGAACTCGGACGCGGTGAAGAATGGCGTGCGGCCGAACTCCGTCATGTTGGCCAACAGCGGTGCGTCCACCCGTGAGGCGAAGGCGCGGAACATCTCGGCGGTGGTCAGCGCCTCGGGAAAGATCGCATCGGCTCCCGCCTGCAGATAGAGCCTCGCCCGCGCCACCGCGCCGTCCATGCCCTCGCTCGCCGCGGCATCGGTGCGGGCGACGATGAACAGGTGGCGCCGCGCTCGGCGGGCGGCGGCGATCTTGGCCGCCATGTCGTGCGCGTCCGCCAGCTTCTTGTCGTTGAGGTGGCCGCACTTCTTCGGCAGCAACTGGTCCTCGATATGCACCGCGGCCGCGCCGGCATCCTCGAAGCTGCGCACCATGTGCATGACATTCAGCGCCTCGCCGTAGCCGGTATCGCCGTCCACCAGCAGCGGCAGCCCGGTCGCGCGTGCGATCTGGCGGATGAAGAAGCACACCTCGTCCACGGTGATCATGCCGAGGTCCGGGATGCCCATCGAGGCGGTCATCGCGGCGCCGGACAGATAGAGCGCCTCGAAGCCCGCCGCCTTGGCCTGCAGCGCGGCCATGCCGTTGTGCGCCCCCGGCATCGGCAGAATGCCGGGTCGCGCGAGCAGCGTCCGGAACCGCTCGCCGGGGGGCGCCGTTGGCAGATCGGCGGCCAGCAGATAGGTCATGACATTCCAACTCCCATGAGCCGTGGTCCGGCATAGCGGAAGCTCCGGAGCAAAGACAACCGGCCCTCATTCTCGCGGAGGCTGCCCTGAGCGACACGCCGCTGGCCGCTGCCGATCTCACAACCCACTGGGTGGGGTTCGTTTGCCTCGCGATCTTCGTGCTCGCCTACGCCCTGGTGATCGCCGAGGAAGCGCTCCATCTGCGCAAGTCCAAGCCGGTGATTGTCGCCTCGGGCGTGCTCTGGATCCTGCTCGCCGCGGTCTATGGCCGCCTGGGCCAGGCGGAGCAGGCCGGCGCCGCTTTACGCAGCGTGCTGGGCGACTTCGTGACACTGTTGCTGTTCCTGATCGTCGCGATGACCTACGTCAACGCGCTGGAGGAGCGACGCGTGTTCGACGCTCTCCGCTCCTGGCTGGTCCGTTCCGGCTTCACCTATCGCACGATGTTCTGGCTGACCGGCTCGCTGGCCTTCTTCATCTCGCCATTCGCCGACAATCTGACCACAGCCCTGGTGATGTGCGCGGTGGCCATCTCGGTCGGTGGGACGTCGCCCCGCTTCGTCGTGCTGTCCTGCATCGGCATCGTCGTGGCGGCAAACGCCGGCGGCGCATTCAGCCCGTTCGGCGACATCACCACGCTGATGGTGTGGCAGAAAGGCCGGGTCTCGTTCTTGGAGTTCTTCGCGCTGTTCGTGCCCTCGCTGGTCAACTATCTGGTTCCCGCGGCGCTGATGCATGCCGCCGTCCCACGCGGCACGCCATCCGGCGGCGGGGGGGCAGTCCGGATGAAGTTCGGCGCCGTCCAGGTCATCCTCCTGTTCCTGGCTACCATTGCCATTGCGGTAGGCGTCCACACCTTCCTGCACCTGCCGGCTGCCCTCGGCATGATGACCGGCCTCGGGCTCCTCATGCTGTACGACTACCTGCTGGAGCGGCGCGACCGCCGCGCACCCGGCGACTATGCCTTCAACGTGTTTCACCGGATGGCCAATGTCGAATGGGACACGCTGTTGTTCTTCTACGGCGTGGTGCTGTGCGTCGGCGCGCTGGGTCTGCTGGGCTATCTGGCGCTGGCATCGCACCTGCTATACGGCGGGTTGGGTCCGACAGCCGCGAACGCCCTGATCGGCCTGGCATCGGCGGTGTTCGACAACATACCGCTGATGTACGCCGTGCTGAGCATGGACCCGCACATGTCGCATGGACAATGGCTGCTGATCACGCTGACCACCGGCGTCGGCGGCAGTCTGTTGTCGATCGGCTCCGCGGCCGGGGTCGCGATCATGGGCCAGGCACGCGGCACCTACACCTTCTCTGCCCATTTGCGCTGGAGCCCAGCCATCGCGCTGGGCTACGCGGCCAGCATCCTGACTCACATTCTGCTCAACCGGGCCGCATTCTGATGGCACGGCGCTTGGTTGCATGCCCCCGACCCTGCCAGTAACGTCCGGCGCGCATAACGGGGTTCGGTCCGGATGGATATGACAGGCGAGCGGCGCATCGCAGCGTCGCGCGAGACTGTCTGGCAGGCGCTCAACGACCCGGCGGTGCTCAAGGCCAGCATTCCCGGCTGCGAGTCGCTGGAGAGACTGTCGGACACCGACATGAAGGCGACCGCGTCGGTGAAGATCGGGCCGATCTCCGCCCGGTTCAACGGCGCCGTTCACCTTTCCGACATCGATCCGCCGCACGGCTACACCATCGGAGGCGAAGGCCAGGGCGGTGTCGCGGGCTTCGCCAAGGGCGGCGCGAAGGTCCGTCTGGAGCCGGACGGGGGCGCCACGCTGTTGCAATACGAGGTGCACGCCCAGGTCGGCGGGAAGATCGCCCAGCTCGGCGCACGGTTGATCGATGCCACCGCGAAGCAGATGGCGGATTCATTCTTCGACCGGTTCAGCGCGCAACTCGCTCCGCCCGAACCGGAGACCGAGCAGATCTTCCCCGCGGCTCCCAGCGAGGAGGTGGCGCACCAGGTCCTGCCGATGCCGGAACCACCCCCCGCGGTCAGCGTGTTTTCCTTGATCCCGCGTGAGCCGTTCGGCCTGCCACTTGTCGCCTGGATCGCCGGCGCGATCTATCTGCTCATCCTCATTCTGGTCATCGGAAGCATGGCGTAGTGGCCGACCTGCCTGCGACTGTCGCTGACACCGCCCGACTGCTCGCCGAACAGGGGTACATCGCCGACCAGGAACTGGCCACGACGGTGCACCTGTCGCTGGCGATGCGCCGCCCGCTGTTCCTCGAGGGTGAGCCTGGCACGGGCAAGACCGAGATCGCCAAGGTGCTGGCCGCCGGTCTCCATCGCCGGCTGGTACGGCTGCAATGCTATGATGGCATGGATCTCTCGGCAGCCGCGTACGAGTGGGACCATGCCCGGCAGCTCATGGCGATCCGGCTGGCGGAAGCGGCTGGCCAGACCAACCCCGACGAGCTTGCCGGCGATATCTATACGCGGAAATACCTGCTGGCCCGGCCGCTGCTGGCCGCGATCGATCCCGACCTGCCACCGGCGGTACTGCTGATCGACGAGCTCGATCGCGCCGACGAGCCTTTCGAGGCCTTCCTGCTGGAACTGCTGGCCGACTTTCAGATCACCGTGCCGGAGTTCGGCACCATGCGCGCCCGGACCCTGCCAGCAGTGGTCATCACCTCCAACCGCACGCGCGAGGTCCATGACGCCATTCGCCGGCGGTGCCTGTATCATTGGGTCGACTACCCGGACGCGGCTCGCGAACGCGCCATTCTCGCCACCAAGGCGCCATCGGTGCCCGAGGGCCTCTCGGCGCAGGTGGTGGCCTTCGTGCAGCGGCTGCGCGGCGAGGACCTGTTCAAGCTGCCCGGCGTCGCGGAGACCATCGATTGGGCGCAGGCACTGACCTATCTGAACCAGCGGGAGCTGACCCAGGCGGCGGTCGACGACACGCTGGGGGTTTTGCTGAAATATCAGGACGATATCGCGAAGGTCCGCGGTGCGGAGGCAGCGCGGCTGGTGGGAGAGGTGCGACAGGCAGCGGAGTGACCCAGGGCTTCCCCTCAGGTTGGCGCGTGCAGATCACCCGCGAGGCGTTGCGCGACGGCTCACTGCTGGCGCTCGCACGGGCAAGGATGCCGCCAGGCATCACGACGCTGTCCGATGCCGAGATCGAGGCGGACCTTGACCGGACCCTGGCGCGCCATGCGCCCGGGGCTGACGTCTGGCTGTTCGGCTACGGTTCCCTGATGTGGAACCCCGCGATCGACTTCGTCGAGCGCCGGGCGGCCGAGTTGCGTGGCTGGCACCGGCGCTTCTGTCTGTGGCTGCACGGGGGCCGGGGTTCGCCGGAAAACCCGGGACTGATGCTGGCACTGGAGCGGGGCGGAAGCTGCGCCGGGATCCTGTTCCGCATCGCCGCGCCCCAGGCTCGGTCCGAACTGCTGCTCGCCTGGCGGCGCGAGCTGTTCTCCGGCGCCTATCGCTCCCGCTGGGTCACCGCGCGAACCGCCGACGGCCCGGTCCCGGCAGTGACATTCGTGGTCAACCGGGCCCACGCGCACTATGCGGGCCGCCTGGATGAGGCGTCCGTGGCCGCTCGGCTTTCCTCCGCCTCCGGGTCGCTGGGCAGTTGCGCGCTCTATCTGGCGGCTACACTGGATGCGCTGCATGCCATGGGCTTGCGCGATCGCTCGTTGGAGCGGCTGCAACGCCTGGCCGGGAAGCCGCGGCCATGAGCGCGGCTTCCCCCACCCTGGCCGCCAATGTGATGCACTTCGCCCGCCTGCTGCGCCGTGCCGGTCTGCCCGTCGGGCCGGCGGAAACATTGGCCGCGCAGCAGGCCCTGTCCCTGGTCGATATCGGCAGCCGGGAGCAGGCGCGCACCGCGTTGCGCACGGCGATGATGCATCGCCACGAGCATCGCGATGTGTTCGATCAGGCCTTCTCTCTGTTCTGGCGCGACCCGACCGCCGCCGAGCAGGCGGTGGCCATGGCGTTGCTGGAGGCGCAGAAGGAGAAGCGCCGGGAGCGCCCGCCGCCCGGCAGCCGCCGCGTCGCCGAGGCGATGGCCAGGCCGAAGGAGACAAGGCCGCGATCGCAGGACGAGCCGCCGGTCATGGACGCGGTGCTGACCGTCTCCGACCGCGAGCGCCTGCAGCGGATGGACTTCGAGGCGATGAGTGCCGAGGAGATCGCCGAAGCGAAGCGGGAGATTCGCCGCCTGGTCCTCCCGCTGG
>DATBKQ010000139.1:0-8108 GCA_036555825.1 Acetobacteraceae bacterium
GGCATGCACCAGAACGTCCAGCCGTCCGAAGCGCCGATAGAGGCTGGGGCCGATCGCATCCACCTCGTCGCCTTGCGTCAGATCGAGCGGCAGCAGCGTGGCATTGCCGCCGATTGCACGGATCGAATCATCGGTCTCTTCCAGCCCGCCCTGCGTGCGCGCGGTGATCACCACATGCGCGCCGAGCCGCGCCAGTTCGACCGCGGTCGCGCTGCCGATGCCGCGGCTCGCACCAGTGACGAGGGCGATGGATCCGGTCAGCGGCGGCAGCTCCGCTGTTTGAGCGCGTGATTCAGACCTCCGGGCGCATCCGCCTCCGGTCATCACGCACTACGGGCTTTCTGCCAGCAGGCTCAACTGACGTTCGGAATTGTCCGCCTGGTCGGGCAGACTGATGGGGTAGTCGCCGGTGAGGCATGCGTCGCAGTAGTGCGGACGCGCGGGATCGCGTGCAGGCTTGCCGAGGGCGCGATACAGGCCCTCGATCGAGATGAACGCCAGACTGTCCACGCCGATCTGGTCGGCCATTTCCTCGACCGAATGCCGCGCCGCCAGCAACTCGCCGCGTTCCGGCGTGTCGATGCCATAGAAGCAGGAATGCGTGACCGGCGGCGAGGAGATGCGCATGTGCACCTCGCGCGCGCCGGCCGCGCGGACCATCTCGACGATCTTGCGGCTGGTGGTGCCGCGCACGATCGAGTCATCCACCAAGATCACCCGCTTGTTCTCCAATACCGACCGGTTCGCCGAATGCTTCAGCTTCACGCCGAGGTGGCGGATATGGTCGGTCGGCTCGATGAAGGTGCGGCCGACATAATGGTTGCGGATGATCCCGAGCTCGAACGGGATGCCGCTTTCCGCCGCATAGCCCATCGCCGCGGGCACGCCCGAATCCGGCACCGGCACGACGACATCGGCCGGCACGCCGCTCTCGCGTGCCAGCTCCGCGCCGATGCTCTTGCGCGCATCGTAGACCGGCGTTCCCTCCATCACCGAGTCGGGGCGGGCGAAGTAGATGTATTCGAACACGCAGAACCGCTCGCGATGCCGGCCGAACGGCTTGATGCTGTGCACGCCCTGGTCGTTGATCACCACGACCTCGCCCGGCTCCACGTCACGCACGAAGTCGGCGCCGACGATGTCTAGGGCGCAGGTCTCGCTCGCCAGCACCCAGCCGCCGGTGCCTTCCGTGCCGATGCGGCCCAGGATCAGCGGACGGACACCCAGCGGATCGCGCACGCCCATCAGCGCCTCGGTGGAGAGTGCCACCAGCGAATAGGCGCCGATCACCTGTTTCAGCGCATCGATCAGCCGATCGACCACGGTGGAGTAGAGGCTGATCGCAATCAGGTGGATAAAGACCTCGGAGTCGGTAGTGGACTGGAACAGGCAGCCGCGCCGCACCAGCGTCCGGCGCAGCACGTGCGCGTTGGTGAGATTGCCGTTGTGGGCAACCGCGAAGCCGCCGAACTCGAAGTCGGCATAGAGCGGCTGGACATTGCGCAGGATCGTGGCGCCCGTGGTGGCGTAGCGGTTGTGGCCGATGGCCGTGGTGCCCGGCAGCGACGCAATCACCCGCGCGTCGCCGAAATTGTCGCCGACCAGCCCCAGACCGCGGTGGGTGTGGAAGTGCCTGCCGTCGAAGCTGACGATGCCGGCGGACTCCTGGCCACGGTGCTGCAAGGCGTGCAGCCCGAGCGCGGTCAGGGCGGCGGCGTCGGGCGCGTTCCAGATACCGAATACGCCGCACTCCTCATGGAACTTGTCCTCATGCGGCGAACGAACAGACATGCCATAATTCTCCGGTTCAGCGGCTCACCGCTCTCCCTTGCGGGGTCGCCTGCAACAGCGCGGCGGCGGTCGTCTCTCGGCCCGGCGGGGGCGGCTCCAGCCGCGGGCGATAGTCCACCGGCAATCGTTCCACCACCCAGCGGGCGCCTTGATAGGCCGGCCACACCGATTCGGCTTTAAGAACCACGTCGGGCCAGCGACTGACCTGGACCACCATACCCGCCGTGATATAGGCGACGATAACGAGCGCCGCACCCCGCACGAGGCCGAATACCAGACCCAAGGTCCGGTCAACGCCGCCAAGCGGCGAGCCGCGGACAATGGCGCTGATCCAACGGGAGATCAGCAGCAGCACGATCAGGGCGCCGATGAACACCGCGGCGAATGCCACCGGATCGACCCAGGGCGAGCTCCCCAGCCAGTGCTGAAATTGCGGGCGTATCCGCGGCAGCGCCCAGACACCGGCAAAGATGGCGCCGACCCACGCGGCCAGCCCAAGCACCTCGCGTACCAACCCGCGCATGAAGGCAAGCAGCGCGGAGACCACCAGCACCGCGAGTATAACGAGATCGACCCAGGTCATCGGCCCGCCCGACTGCAAGCAGGCATCTTATCGACTGCAACACGTCCGGCGCCAAGGGCAACGCCGCCTGCCGACCCTGCTAGCCGGGCGAAAACCCGGCAACGAGATCGGAGATGTGGCCGATTTCCCGCAGTGCCAGGCCGTGCGGCTGGACGGGCTGGCGATTGCCGCGGGCGACCCGGCGGGGCAGCGTTGCCTGCTCGAATCCGAGCTTGGCCGCCTCCTTCAGGCGCGGCTCGGCCTGCGACACCTGGCGGACCTCGCCCGACAGGCCGACCTCGCCGAAATAGACCATTCCGGCACTGGTAGGCGTATCGGTTGCGGCCGACACCAACGCGGCGGCGACGGCGAGGTCGGCGGCCGGCTCGCTGATCCGCAGGCCGCCGGCGACATTCAGGTACACGTCGGTGGCAGAGAGGCGCAGCCCGCCGCGCGCTTCCAGCACCGCGAGCAGCATCGGCAACCTGCCTCCGTCCCATCCGATCACCGAACGGCGCGGCGGCCCGGCCGGATTGGGCGAGAGCAGCGCCTGCACCTCGACCAACACCGGCCGCGTCCCCTCGAGGCCGGCGAAGACCGCGCTGCCGGCGATATTGCCGCGACGTTCCGCCAGGAACAGCGCGGACGGGTTGGCGACCTCCTCGAGGCCGCGATCGGTCATCTCGAAGACCCCGATCTCATCGGTGGCGCCGAAGCGGTTCTTCACCGCGCGGAGGATGCGGAACTGGTGCCCGCGGTCGCCTTCGAAATAGAGGACCGCATCGACCATGTGTTCCAGCACACGCGGGCCGGCGATGGCGCCGTCCTTGGTGACGTGGCCGACCAGCACGATCGCGAACCTGCCGGCCTTCGCAAGCTGGATCAGCTCGAAGCTGCAGGCGCGCACCTGCGCCACGGTGCCTGGCGCGCTGTCGATCTGGTCGAGCCACATGGTCTGGATCGAATCGATCACCACCAACGCCATGTCACCGGTGGATTGCAGGCTCGCGGCGATGTCGCGCAGGTTGATGGTGGCCGCGAGCCGCAGCGGCGCGTCCTGCACGCCGAGCCGGCGGGCACGCAGGCGGGTCTGTTCGATGGATTCCTCGCCGGAAATGTAGGTGACTTGTTGACCGGCGCGCGCCAGGCCCGCCGCCGCCTGCAGCAGCAACGTGGACTTGCCGATGCCGGGGTCGCCGCCCACCAGGATCGCCGAGGCCGGGACCAGGCCGCCACCCAGGACGCGATCCAGTTCGGCAATCCCGGTCGGACAACGCGGCGGCGGCTCCGCACTCCCAGCGAGCTGCTCGAACGCGACGGGGCGGCCCGCGGTGCCTTTGGCACTGGGGCCAGGGCGCACGGCAACCGCCTCCTCGACCACGCTGTTCCATTCGCCGCAGGCCTCGCAGCGACCGGCCCATCTGGGGTGGACGGCGCCACAGCTCTGGCAGACAAACCGGGCGGCGGGCTTGGCCAACGACGTCAGTTCCGGCTGGCGGTCAGCATCACCTGGCCGCCGACCGGATCCTTGACGGTGCTGATCAGCAGCAACCAGCCGCGGTCGCCCCGCGAGGCGACGTATTCACGATGCTGCAGCAGCTTTTCCTCCGAATCCCTCGCCTTCGCCGTCATCGTGAAACCGATCCTGGCGTCATTCAGGTCCTTCTCGAGATCGGCAATGGTCTGCGTGCCGCTGGCCATCTCCGCGATCACCGAGCAGGAGCCGCCATCCTCGGAGACCAGGACAAACTTGCCATCCTGATTCGAGGCATCGAACACGGCGCCTGGCCGCCCAGCGAGGAATCGGGCCTGAACGGCTGGTGGCAGTACCCTCAACCCAATCTTACCGGCCCAGCCACGCAACGCATCCTTGTCGCCGGCGAACTGGACGCAGCTTTGCATGAACAGGCCGGCGACCTGCTTCGCGGCTGCGTCCGGCAGGTCGGCAGCGCGTGTCTCCCCGGCGACCGCAAGTATCAGGGCCGCTGCCCAGACCATGCTTGTCCGGCGAACCAGCTTCATGCCTCTGGTTAGGCTCCCCCTTTCGAGTGGAGTCCCGTCAATCAACAATCCGTTACCGCCGCAGCTCCATCTGGATCGGTCCTTCGCGGCGGCCATGGGTGAACTGGTCCACGATCGGGTTGCCGCTGGCCATCAGGTCGCCGGCTGGGCCGCTCCAGACGATCCTGCCCTGATGGATCATGGCGGCGGCGTCGCCGATGCGGCGGGCGCTGGCGATGTCGTGGGTTATCGCCACCGCCGTGCTGCCGAGTTGCCTGACGCAGTTCACCACCAGGTCATCGATCACCGCGCCCATGATCGGATCCAGGCCGGTGGTCGGTTCATCGAAGAACATGATGTCGGGCTGGGCGGCGATGGCACGGGCAAGCGCGACCCGCTTCTGCATGCCGCCGGAGAGTTCCGCCGGGTAGAGCTCGCCGACACTTGCCGCCAGGCCGACCTGCGCGAGAAAGTCCGCAGCCTTTTCCGGGCCCGCGGAGCGGCGAAGCTTGCGTTGCGCGAGCAGTCCGAAGACGACGTTCTCCCAGACCGGCAGGCTGTCGAACAGCGCGCCATTCTGGAACAGCACGCCGATGCGGGAGCGGATCGCCTCCTGCTCGCTGCGGGGGAGTGGAAGGATGTCGGTGCCATCGATTTCGATCGTGCCCGCATCGGGGGCCAGCAGGCCGAGGATGCACTTCAGCAGCACGGACTTGCCGGTGCCGGAGCCGCCGATCACCACCATCGAGGTGCCCGGCATGATGTCGAGGTCGATGCCGTCGAGCACCAGCTTCTCGCCGAACGACTTGCGGAGGTTGCGCACGCGGATTTTGGGGGTCATGGAATCTTAAGGTTCCTCACGGAGAAGGACGAGGCAGGGGTGAGGGCCACTGAGAAGAATGGATTTGATTTGCGGCGAGTTGATGGAGAGAGTGATTGGCTTGGCGATCAAGCTCCATCGGCGGTTGGGGCCGGGATTGCTCGAGTCGGTATATGAGGAATGTCTTTGTTTCGAACTTGAGCAAGCGGGGATTGCCGACCGGCGACAGGTCCCGGTACCAGTCGTATATGAACGCGTTACCCTGGAAGCTGGCTGCCGCGCAGACATTGTCGTGAAGCAAGAACTGATCCTGGAAATCAAAGCCATCGAAAGGCTTCTGCCTGTCCATGAGGCCCAGCTACTCACCTACCTCAAGATGGGCGGATATCGCGTCGGCCCGCTGCTCAACTTCAATGCAGCACGTCTGAAAGACGGCCTCCGCCGCTTCGTGATGTAAAGATTCTCAGTGGCCCTCCTTCTGCCTCGATCTTCTCCGTGAGAAACCTTTCGCTTCATCGGGCGAAGAACATCTCGGTCAGCACATAGTCGAAGGCCAGTATCAGGATGGACGCGCTGACCACGGCGGCCGTTGTCGCGGCACCGACGCCTTCGGCGCCACCGCGGCTGTTGTAGCCCTGGTAGCACCCCATCAACGTGATCAGGAAGCCGAACACTGCCGCCTTCACCAGACCCGACGCCACGTCCATCGTCTGCATGAAGTCGAGCGTGTTGCGCAGATAGGTCCCGACATTGAACCCGAGTTTCAGGGTCGAGACGATGAACCCGCCGAGTACGCCCAGGATGTCGGCAACCACGACCAGCATCGGCAGGGCGATGATGCCCGCCAGCAGGCGCGGCGCCACCAGGTACTTCATCGGATTGGTGGACAAAGTGGAGAGCGCATCGATCTGGTCGGTCACCCGCATGGTGCCGATCTCCGCCGCCATCGCGGCACCGATGCGGCCGGCAACCATCAGGCCGGCGAGCACCGGTCCCAGCTCGCGCGTGATCGACAGCACCACGACATTGGCGATCGCGCTCTCGGCCGAGAAGCGCGCGAACCCGGTGTAGGACTGCAGTGCCAGCACCATGCCGGTGAAGACCGCGGTCAGCGCGACGACCGGCAGGCTGAAATATCCGATCTCCAGCAGGGCCCGGCCGAACAGCCGCCCGTACCACGGCGGCCGCACCAGATGGGACAGCCCTATACCAGCGAACAACGCCAGCGACCCAGCCACCCGGCACACGGCGATGACCCCACGCCCGACCGCGGCTAGGCTGTCCAGAACGAGGTTCACGCCGACTTGTATGTCCGGTGAAACCGCCGGCCCAGCGAGGTCAGCACCTCATAGGCGTTGGTGCCCGCCGCGACAGCGAGGTCGTCCGGGGTCTGCGCGGGGCCCATGATCTCCAGCCACGCTCCAGGGACCACGCCCGGAGCCTTGGTCACATCAAACGTGGTCAGGTCCATGGAGACACGGCCTACCAGCGGGACCGGCTTGCCGTCAAAGAAGGCACGGCCTCGATTGGACAGGCTGCGATGCAGCCCGTCGGCATAACCGATGGCCGCGGTGGCGATGCGGCGGGGGCTCCCCGCCCGCCATGTCGCGTTGTAACCGACGGTCTGACGCTTGCCGATTTCGCGAACCGCCAGCACGCGCACCGTCAGGCGCACCGGCAGTTGCATCGGGTTCGTCTCGTCATACGGAGTGGGGTTGATGCCGTAGAGGGCCGCACCGGGGCGCGCCAGGTCGAAGGCAAAGCGCGGGCCGAGGAACATGCCGGATGAGTTGAGCATGCTCCGCCGCGCCTTCGGCAGGCTTCCGCACGCCTTCTCGAAGCGGCGCCGCTGCAATTCGTTCAGCGAGTCATCCGGTAGTTCGGACGAAACCAGATGGGTCATGATGAAGCTCAGCTCGATCCCGTCCAGGCGCATGGGGTCCTGCTGCAGCACGGCCAGTTCCCGCGGGTCGAGACCGAGGCGCGACATCCCGGTATCGATGTGCAGGATGGCAGGCAGCCTGTGGCCCAGGGCATGCGCCGCCGCGCTCCAGCTCTCGATTTCGGCAAGCGAGCCGAGTACCGGTACAATGTCGAAATTCAGGTAGTCGCGTTCATTGCTCGGCATCAGACCGCCCAGCACGGCGACCATTGCCTCAGGCACCAGCTCGCGAATCTCGATGGCCTCGTCCAGCAACGCCACGAAGAAGTGCCGGCACCCCGCCGCGTACAGCGCCTGCGCGACTGGAGCCGCTCCCAGCCCGTAGGCATCGGCCTTGACGACGCCAGCGACCGGCCCGGAAGGATGGATCGCACACAGGAAGCGCCAGTTGGCGACGACAGCGGCGAGATCGATCTCGAGAATCGCTCCGGCGCGGTCAGCCTTCCACATCTGCCGAGTGCGCCCGGTCGAGGTCGGCGAAGCGGGTGAACTCCGCCTCGAAAAACAACTGGATCGTGCCGGTGGGACCGTGACGCTGCTTGGCGATGATGAGGTCCGCCTGGTTGTGCACACGCTCCATCTGCCGGTGCCACTCGTCCATCGCCGCCTGGAACTTCTCTTCGTTGTCGAACGCCGCCAGCTTCGGCATGCGCTGTTCGAGGTAATATTCATCGCGGTAGATGAACATCACCACGTCGGCATCCTGCTCGATCGTCCCCGACTCGCGCAGGTCCGCCAGTTGCGGCCGCTTGTCCTCGCGGCTCTCGACCGCGCGCGAGAGCTGCGACAGCGCCAGCACGGGCACGTTGAGTTCCTTGGCGATCGCCTTGAGGCCCTGGGTGAGCTGGCCGATCTCCAGCACCCGGCTTTCCGGCCTGGTTCCCGCAGCGGGACGCATGAGCTGCAGGTAGTCAACGACGACCAGCGCGAGCCCCTTGGTGCGCTTCAGCCGCCGCGCCCGGGTGCGCAGGGCGGAAAGCGTGATCGCCGGC
>DATBKQ010000140.1:0-7961 GCA_036555825.1 Acetobacteraceae bacterium
ACTGCGGGTGACCGCCAATTATCCGGGCGCCAGCCCGGAAACCATGGCCTCGACCGTGGCTACTCCGCTCGAGACGCAATTCGGCGAAATGCTGCCGGGCCTTGCACAGATGACATCGACCAGCGTCCTCGGCAGCACGCAGATCACGCTGCAGTTCGACCTCAGCACCAACCTGAAATCGGAAGAGACCCTGGTGCTGGAAGCGATCAACGCCGCACAAGGTTCGCTGCCCAAGGCAATGCCGAACCCGCCAACCTTCCGCGAGTCGAATCCGTCGGACGCGCCGATCCTCATTCTGTCGATGCAATCGGACCAGGCGCCGATCACCGAGGTCGACGAGTACGCCGAAAACCTCGTCGCACAACAATTGTCGCAGGTCTCCGGCGTCGGGCAGGTGCTGGTGGCCGGCCAGCAGACGCCGGCCATCCGGGTCCAGGTGGATCCCGCGAAGCTCGCCTCCATGGGCATGACGCTGGAGGACGTCCGGACCGTGTTGGCCAATGCGACGGTCGACAACCCGAAAGGCAGCATCGACGGTCCGCTTCAGTCCTACACGGTGTACGCCAATGACCAGCTCACCCGGGCGGAGCCGTACAACAAGATCATCATCGGCTACCGCAACGGCGCTGCGATCCGCATCGGCGACATCGGACGGGCGGTGGCCGGTGCGCAGAACAAGGAGCTGATAGCCTGGACCAACAACAAGCGCGCCGTCCTCCTGCTGGTGTTCAAACAAGCCGGCGCCAACGTCATAACCACCGCGGACGCCGTCAAGGCGCGACTGCCGCAACTGGAAGCGGACATACCCCAGAACATTCACACCTCGGTCGTGTCGGATCGAACGCTGACGATCCGCGCCTCGGTCGGCGACGTCGAGTTCACGCTGATGCTGGCGGTCGCACTGGTCGTCATGGTGATCTTCCTGTTCCTTCGCAATCTGTGGGCCACCATCATTCCCGGCATCACTATCCCGGTGGCGCTCGCCGGCACGTTGGGCGCCATGTATCTGTGCGGTTTCAGCCTGGACAATCTGTCGCTGATGGGGCTGACCATCGCCGTGGGTTTCGTGGTGGACGATGCCATCGTGATGCTGGAGAACATCTTCCGCTACATCGAGGGCGGCATGCGGCCGCTTGATGCCGCCTTCAAGGGTGCCGGCGAAATCGGCTTCACCATTGTCTCGATCAGCTTGTCGCTGATCGCGGTGTTCATCCCGCTGCTGCTGATGGGCGGTATCGTCGGCCGCCTGTTCCGGGAGTTTGCCATCTGTGTTTCGCTGACCGTCGTCATCTCGGCCGCGGTGTCGCTGACGCTGACGCCGATGATGGCGTCGCGCTTCATCTCGGGCGAAGCGCATCGGCACGGCCGCCTCTACAATCTCATCGAACGCGGCTTCGCCGCGGTTCTGCGCTTTTACGAGCGGACGCTCGACATCGCCCTGCGCTTTCGGTTCATCACGCTGATGCTGTTCATCGCCACGGCGACGCTGAGCGTGGCACTCTACGTTGCAATGCCGAAGGGCTTCTTCCCCGACCAGGACACGGGCATCCTGATCGGCACCACCGACGCTGCGCAGGACATCTCGTTCACCGCCATGTCGGTCCTGCAGCAGCAAGTGAATGCCATCGTGCAGCAGGATCCCGCGGTGGCCTCGGTGGTGGCCGCGGTCGGCGCCGGCGTGGCTGGCCAGACCGCCAACAACGGCCGCATGTACATCACCCTCAAGCCATGGAATGAGCGCAAGGACAACGCCAGCCTGGTCATCGCCCGCATCGATCGCAAGATGGAGCAGGTGCAAGGCATCCGTCTGTTCCTGCAATCCGTGCAGGATGTGCGCGTCGGCGGACGCGTCTCCCGCACGCAGTATCAATACACGCTGGAGGACAACAGGCCGGACGAGCTCAACACCTGGGCG
The DNA here is from genome assembly GCA_036555825.1 of Acetobacteraceae bacterium. Lineage (GTDB taxonomy): Bacteria > Pseudomonadota > Alphaproteobacteria > Acetobacterales > Acetobacteraceae > JAMXLO01. The sequence continues at coordinate 1,916 of DATBKQ010000140.1, forward strand.
CCGAAGATCCTCGCCAGACTGCGCGATCTGCCGCAGCTCTCGGACGTGACCTCGGACCAGGAGATCGCCGGCACTACCGAGACGCTCACCTACGACCGCGATCGGGCGGCGCGGTTCGGCGTACAGCCGGCAGCGATCGACAACATCCTCTACGACGCATTCGGCCAGCGCGAGGTCGCGCAGTACTTCACCGGGAACAAGGCATATTACGTCGTGCTGGAGGCGCTGCCGGGGCAGCAGGGGCAACTCGGCACGTTGCAGAAACTCTACGTCGCCTCCTCCTCCGGTCAGGTCGTGCCGCTTTCGACGCTGGTGCATCAGACAACGGAACCTGTCCAGCCGCTGGCGGTGAACCACCAGAGCCAGTTTCCCGCGGTCACGATCTCGTTCAACCTGAAGGGCAATGCCGCACTCGGCGATGCGGTGAATGCGATCGAGAAGGCCGAGTCGCAGATGGGCGTGCCGGCTACCCTGCAAGGCAGCTTCCAGGGCACGGCGCAGGCGTTCCAGAGCTCGCTCGGCACCGAGCCCTATCTGATCGCCGCGGCCCTGGTCACCGTCTACATCATCCTCGGCATCCTCTATGAAAGCTACATCCTGCCGCTGACGATCCTGTCCACCCTGCCGTCGGCCGGTGTCGGCGCGCTGCTGATCCTGCTGGCATTCGGCTATCAGCTCACGGTGATCGCGCTGATCGGCATCATCCTGCTGATCGGTATCGTCAAGAAGAACGGCATCATGCTGGTGGACTTCGCCATCACGGCCGAACGCCGCGACGGCTTGTCGCCATCGGCGGCGATCCGGCAGGCCTGCCTGCTGCGTTTCCGGCCAATCCTGATGACCACAATGGCGGCACTGCTCAGCGGTGTGCCGCTGATGGTGCAGAACGGTGCCGGATCGGAGCTGCGCAAGCCGCTCGGCTTTGCCATGGTGGGCGGGCTGGCGCTCAGCCAGATCCTCACGCTCTACACCACGCCGGTCATCTATCTCTACCTCGACCGCCTGCAGCACTGGCTGGCGCCGCGCCGCGCGCCCAACGTTCCGAAGCTCGCGGCGATCATGGCAGGCTCGGACGCCGAGGCCGATTGAGCCGCTGCCGCACCCGTCGGCTCGCGGCACGAAGTCTCTCACTTCTGTTGCACATCCGCACGCCCCCTCTCCCGCTGCGCGATCCTAGTCGCTAGGTTGTCTTCGATGCTGACCGACCTACCGAATCTGCTGACGCTGTCGCGCATCGCGGCGATCCCGCTGCTGGTCGCGCTGGTGGCACTGCGGGACCCGGCGGCAGACCTCGCCGCCTGCGTGCTGTTCAGCACCGCGGCGGTCACCGACTATTTCGATGGCAAGCTGGCGCGTTCCCGCAGACAGCAGTCGGACCTGGGACGCATGCTGGACCCGATCGCCGACAAGCTGCTGGTCGGCGCGGCGCTGATGATGCTGGTCGGCCAGGGCCGACTTTCCCCCTGGGGCCTGTATCCCGCGATCGTCATCATGCTGCGCGAAATCCTGGTGAGCGGACTTCGGGAGTACCTGGCCGCGCTCCGCATCGGCCTGCCGGTCACCCGGCTCGCCAAGTGGAAGACCGGGTTTCAGATGGGCGCACTCGGCACGCTGCTGGCCGGCGACTCGGCGGCCCGGTGGCTGCACCTCTCGTTCCTGCCGGTTTCGGCGATCGGCGAGGCGATGCTGTGGGTGGCGGCAGTCCTGACCCTGTGGACCGGATGGGACTACCTGACCGCCGGCGTTCGGCACGCCTCCGGCCCCCCGGCCACCGCGCTTCCCAAACGCCAACTGCCCTGATCGTGCGGGTCCTCGGTATCGTCGGCTGGTCGGGCAGCGGCAAGACCACCTTGTTGACCCGGTTGATCCCCCTGCTGCGGGCCGCCGGACTGACCGTCTCGACCGTGAAGCACACGCATCACGGCTTCGACATGGACCGGCCGGGCAAGGACACCTACCGCCATCGCCAGGCGGGCGCGCACGAGGTCCTGGTGGCGGCGGGCACGCGGTGGGCGTTGCTGCATGAGGTGGTCGGCCCGGAACCGTCGCTGCCGGACCTGCTGGGCCGCATGCAGCCGGTCGATGTGGTGCTGGTGGAGGGCTACAAGACCCACCCTTTTCCGAAGCTCGAGGTGTACCGGCCGGCCCTGGGCAAACCTCCGATCTGGCCCGGGCAGCCCGACATCGTCGCGGTGGCAAGCGATGCCCCGGTCAGCACCGACCGCAGGCTGCTGCCATTGAGCGACCCGGCCGTGATCGCCGAGTGGATCAGGCACGGCTGAAACAGCGGCTCAATGACGCAGCGCGCGCCGATTGGAACATGCGTCCATAAGTTGAATTCACCGCCCGCAAGTCCTTGAGCCTAACGCACAGCCGGGGCACAGTCCGCCCCGGCTGGCCCCATCCGGCCCGCCGATTCGGCGTCCGTTCCGGTGGGAGCCTTGCTTCATGCGGCGTATCGCCCTGGCCAGTCTCTGTCTCGCGCTGTCCGGCTGCGGCTACGACACGTGGTCGAACCCGCCGTTCTCGAGCGGAAACAATCCCCATTTCCCGGCGGGCGAGAGCGAGAACCTGCGGCGTGTCACCGGCGAGCAGTTCCAGACACCGGCGCTTACCCCCGAGCCGGGCGACATCTGGCCCGGCCCGCTGCCGCCCTCGCCGACGCTGCAGGACCTGGAGCAGCAGGGCGGCGTGCAGCCGGGCATCGAACGACCGGTCCCCGGCTCGCCCGAGTTCCAGCAGAACCAGGCGCCCTCGAACCAGCCGCCGAACCCGCCACCGCCGCCGCCGGCACGGGGCAGCTCGACCCCGCCTGGCTCGACCCAGCCGGGTCTGGCGCCGCTCAAGGGGCCGAGCCCGCCGCGACCGACCAACACGACGCCACCCGCCCCCAATCCTGGCGGGCAGATCGTGCAGACGCCGCAGGGACCGGGGGTTACCACCGGCGGCACGACCGGCTATCAGACGCTCACCACTCCCGGCGGCGGCACCGCCATCGTGGTGCCCAATGGCAATGGCACCAACACGATCATACATTCGGATGGCCGGATCGAGACGGTACCCGCAACCCGCTGAGTAGCCATGGCCGATGTCGAAACACCGCTGACCATCCTTTACTTCGCCTGGCTGCGCGAGCGCACCGGCACCTCGCAGGAGAGCGTCTCGCCACCCGCCGCCATCGCCACGGTCGGCGCGCTGATCGACTGGCTGTCGCAGCGCGGGCCGGGACACGCCAGCGCCTTTGCCAACCGTCGGGCCGTGCGCTGCGCGGTGAACCAGGAGTTCGCCGATCCGGCGACCCGCATCGGTCCGGGCGACGAGGTGGCGTTCTTCCCCCCGGTCACCGGTGGTTGACCGGATGGCCCGCATCAGCGTGCAGGCCGGGGACTTCGATATCGGCGCCGAATTCGCCGCGCTGACCGCTGGGCGCAGCGACATCGGCGGCATCGGCTGCTTCGTCGGTACCGTGCGCGGTCCGGCCGCCGCGATGACGCTGGAACACTACCCGGCGATGACCGAGCGCGCGATCGCCCGCATCGCCGAGGAGGCGGAGCGGCGCTGGTCGCTGCTGGGCTGCACCGTCATTCACCGGCATGGCAGGCTGATGGCCGGCGAGAACATCGTCCTGGTGCTCGCCGCCGCGGCGCACCGGCAGCCGGCGCTGGAGGCGACGGCGTTCCTGATCGACTGGCTGAAGACGAAGGCGCCGTTCTGGAAGCAGGAGGAAGTCACCGGCGGTGCTGCGACCTGGGTCGAGGCACGCGAGGAGGACGATGCCGCGGCGGCACGGTGGTAACAGGGGCAGGCTCGAGGCAAGGACTCGGATGAATTCACGAGTCCTGCCGCCTTTGGCGAGCGGGGACAAGCGCCGTAGCAAGAACACCGGGTCCGTTACGCCCCTACCTCCGCATCTTCGCTGCGCGCCGATCCCGCCGCGTGCTCCGCCCTGCGCTCGTTCAGCGCCTCGCGTGCCTGCGCGATCTCGGCATTGCCGAGGCGCCGGTCCGGCATCGCCGCCTGGCGACGCGCGTGCATCGCCTCGAGCACGCCCAGCAGCTCCCCGGCCGTGTCCAGATCGCCCCCCATGCAGGCCTCGTAAAACACGTCGGTGACGCGGTCCGACAGCCGCCGCCGCAGCACCCGGTTGATCCGCTCCCGCACCACCGTGGCGATCGGCGGCGGCGGCTCGGGCGGGGCGAAATGCCGCCGCACGAAAGTGTCGGCGATCAGCGTGGTCAGCCGTCTCATGGTTCCTGGCTCCTGCGGGCGTTCATTCCGCCTCGAGTATTTCGCTGACGACCGGCGCCACCGACCGGCGGATGCTCTGGATCGCCTCGCAGGCGGCGGCGCGCGACTTGCCGCAGGAGAGCAATGCGGTCGCGAGCTCGCCGACAGCGAACTCGATCCGATCGAGCGCCAGGCGTTGGCGATGGTTCGGCTCGGCGAGCGTTCTCGACACTCTGGCACTCATCATGCCGGGGATCATGCCAGGAAGGAGTTACAGGCAGGTGTACGTCTGCAATTTTCGGGTGGCTGGCGCGTCGGTTTGACCTTGCCCGGCTCCCCGCCGGGCCTCTGCCGCCGTTCGCCGTGTGGTCGGTCAGATGCGTTGCCCCCGCGCCAGAAGTTGCAACTAAGGATTTAGACCCAATGGCCAGCATTCACGTTGCGGAGGAAATGATACAGAGTTTTGTTGAAAATGTAACAATCGAGGTGAGCGGACGTGAGCGGAACCACCACAGTCCCGCAGTACAGCCATATCGTCGTGGTCGTCGAGGAGAATCACAATTACGACGAGATCATCGGCAACACCGTTCAGGCACCCTTCATCAACAGCCTTGCAGCCGGCGGCGCGCTGCTGGCCAACTACACCGCGATCACTCACCCGAGCCAACCGAACTACTTCGCGCTCTACGCCGGCAGCACATTCGGCACCACCGACGACGACGCCCATAGCGAGCCCGACCCCACCCTCGCCACTATCCTGCAGGCCGCCGGCAGGTCCTTCATCGGCTACCTCGAGCACCCGGGCACCGACTTCAACCACGATCCGTGGGTGTCCTTCCCGGAAGGACGCACGGTGGAAACCGGCTTCGGGCCGGCCACCAGCTACCCCACCTTCGGCTCGTTGTTCCCGTCGGGCGATTACTCATCGCTGCCCAGCGTGTCGTTCGTCATCCCGTCCAATTTCAACGACATGCACAACGGGACGATCCAGACCGCTGACTCCTGGTTGCAGACCAATCTTGCCGCCTATGCGCAGTGGGCCGTCGCCAACAATTCGCTGCTGGTGGTCACCTGGGACGAGAACGACGACGAGTCGGGCAGGCCGGTCGAGCACAGCAATCAGATCGCGGCCATCCTCTATGGCGCCGGCGTGGTCCCCGGAACCTATACAGCCGCCTACAACCACTACAACATGCTGAGCACCATCCTCGGCGCCTTCGGACTGACCGGGCCGAACAACGCGGCGACGGCAGCCCCCATTCAGGTGTTCGCCGGGCAGACGATCAGTGGGACGACCACGGGGCCGGTCGTGCTGAGCGCCGCGAACAATCCGCTGGTCATTGCGAGTGGCGGCGCGATCAGCGCCTCGGGCGCCGGCCGCGACGCCATCGATGGTCCCGCCGGCACGCCCTGGGCCATCAAGAACAACGGCTCCGTGGGGTCGGCGAATGCCGCGGGGATCGTGCTGCAAACCGGTGGCGCGGTCAGCAATGCATCGGGTGCGAGCATTGCGGGGGGCACCACCGGCATCGCCATCTACGGCTCGGCCGGCAGCATCATCAACGCCGGCCAGATCACCGGTGGCGCGTCCAATGGCATTCTGCTGGCCGGGTCGGTCACCACGTTCGTCTATGGGGTCGCGGCCGGGACCAGCAACAGCGTCACCAACGCCGCCGGCGGTGTGATTTCGGGTCACAGCAACGGGGTCTATATCAAGTCAGCCGGCCAGGTCAGCAACAGCGGCAGCATCGGCGCGGCGCTCAGCGCGGGCATCGATCTGGGCGGCGGCGGCAGCGTGACGAACAATGCCAGCGCCACC
>DATBKQ010000141.1:0-23552 GCA_036555825.1 Acetobacteraceae bacterium
CCCGCCCGCGTGCCATTCCCGCTGCTGCACATCGATACGACCTGGAAATTCCGCGACATGATCTCGTTCCGCGATGCCACCGCGAAACGTTTCGGTCTGGACCTGCGGGTGCACACCAACCCGGAGGGCCTGCGGCAGAACGTCAATCCGTTCGACCACGGCAGCAACATTTACACCCAGGTCATGAAGACGGACGCGCTGAAGCAGGCGCTGACCGAGGGCCGCTATGACGTGGCGATCGGCGGCGCGCGGCGCGACGAGGAGCGCTCGCGTGCCAAGGAACGCGTCTTTTCGGTCCGCGGCCCCGGCCATGGTTGGGACCCCAAGCGACAGCGGCCCGAGCTTTGGCATCTCTACAACGGTAATCTGGCACCCGGCGAGACACTCCGCGTCTTCCCGCTGTCCAACTGGACCGAGCTCGATGTGTGGACCTATATCCTTGCCGAGGGCATCGACGTGGTGCCGCTGTATTTCGCCGCCTCTCGCCCCACCGTCGAGCGCGATGGCCTGATCATCGTGGTCGATGACGATCGGATGCGATTCAGACCGGGCGAACGGCCGATACGCCGGATCGTGCGGTTCCGTTCGCTTGGCTGCTATCCGCTCTCCGCGGCCGTGGAATCCGAGGCTGCCAACCTCGAGCAGATCGTCGCCGAGATGCGCGCCACGCGCGTCTCCGAACGGGCAGGGCGGCTGATCGACCAGGACCAGGACGCCTCGATGGAGAAGAAGAAGCGCGAGGGCTACTTCTGATGCCCGACTCGTTGCTTCGCGTCCTTGCCTGCGGTTCGGTCGATGACGGCAAATCGACCTTGATCGGCCGGCTGCTGTTCGAGTGCGGCACCATCCCCGACGATGTGATGACCGCGCTGGAGCGCGACAGCCGGCGCTTCGGCACCGTGCAGGGCGGCATCGACTACGCCTTGCTGGTCGATGGTCTGGCAGCGGAGCGCGACCAGGGCATCACCATCGATGTCGCCTACCGGTTCTTCGAGACGCCGCGCCGCCGGTTCATCCTGGCCGATGCGCCTGGCCACGAGCAGTACACCCGCAACATGGTCACCGGCGCCTCTGCCTCGGATCTCGCCGTGCTGCTGGTCGACGCGCGCAAGGGCCTGCTGGCGCAGACCCGGCGGCACGCCGCCATCGCATCCCTGCTGGGCATCCGCCAGTTGGTGCTGGCGGTGAACAAGATGGACCTGGTGGGGTTCGACCAGGCCGTGTTCGACCGCATCGTCACCGACTTCTACGGGCTGCTTGGCAAGCTCGGTCCGTTGCAGGTGACCGCGATCCCGGTCTGCGCGCGCGACGGCGACAACGTCACCTCACCCAGCAACCGGATGCCGTGGTATTCGGGCACGACCTTGCTCACCGCGCTCGAGGGCGCCGAACCTACGTCACATGTTGCTGAGCGGGCGTTCCGCATGCCGGTGCAGCTCGTGGCGCGGCCGGACCACTCGTTCCGTGGCTACGCCGGCAGCGTGGCCACCGGCGTCATCCGCCAGGGCGCCACGGTTATGAATGCCATATCCGGCACCAAGGCCAAGGTCGCGCGTATCGTCGCCATGGATGGCGACCTGCCGCGCGCCGTACCGGGTGACGCGGTGACGCTGGTGCTCGATCGCGAGATCGACGTTTCGCGCGGTGACGTGCTCGCCGCCGCGCCGCCGCCGCCGCTCGCCGACCAGGTCACCGCCTGGGTGGTGTGGATGGACGAGACGCCGCTGTTCCGCGGCCGTGCCTACCTGTTCATGTTGGGCTCGCGCACAATCGTCGGCACGATCACCGACATCATCAACCGGCTCGACGTGAACACGCTGACCGAGGAGCCGGTGCGCGAACTCGGGCTCAACGAGATCGGCCGGGTGACCATCTCACTGGCGCAGCGCGTCGCCTGCGAGCGCTACGCTTTCAGCCGCGACCTGGGCGGCTTCATCCTGATCGACCGTCTCACACGCAACACGGTCGGCGCCGGCATGATCACCGACCTGCGTGCCGGCGCCTCCGACATCTACTGGCACCGGCTCGACGTGGACAAGGCGGCGCGCGCCGGACTGATGGGGCAGAAGCCGGCGGTGCTGTGGTTCACCGGCCTGTCCGCGTCGGGCAAGTCGACCATCGCCAACCTGGTGGAAAAGCGTCTGCACGCGCAGGGCCGCCATACGATGAGCCTGGACGGCGACAATGTCCGCCACGGGCTGAACCGCGACCTTGGCTTCTCCGAGGCCGACCGGGTCGAGAACATCCGCCGCGTCGCGGAGGTATCCAGGCTGTTCGTCGATGCGGGGCTGATCGTGCTGGTATCGTTCATCTCGCCCTATCGGGCGGAGCGGATGCTGGCGCGGGACTGCGTGGCGCAGGACGAATTCCTGGAGATTTTCGTCGACACTCCGGTGGAGGAGTGCCGCCGCCGCGATCCCAAGGGCCTGTATGCGCGCGCCGATGCCGGGGAGCTGCGCAACTTCACCGGGGTGGACGCCCCGTATGAGCAGCCACTGGACCCGGAAATCCGCCTGCCCACGCTGGAAGCACCCCCCGAGGTGCTCGCCGAACGGGTGGTGGACGAGCTCGCACGCCGTGGCATCATCGGCTGAATCCATACCGAAGACCCCCCCTCCCCTCGCGGGAGGGGGCCGGGGAGAGGGGGCCCTCACCCGCCTCGCCGCGGAAATCCGCGCCTGCCGCGTCTGCGCCGCCCATCTCCCCCTCGGCCCGCGCCCCGTCATCCGCGTCTCCACCACCGCCCGCCTGCTGATCGCAAGCCAGGCCCCCGGCACCGCGGTGCACGAGAGCGGCCTCTCGTTCAACGACCCCTCGGGCGACCGCCTGCGCGAATGGCTGCGGATGGACCGCGCCACGTTCTACGACGAGAGTCGCGTTGCCATCGTGCCGATGGGGTTCTGCTACCCCGGCCGCCTGCCGAACGGTGGCGATGCGCCGCCCCGGCCCGAATGCGCGCCGCTGTGGCGCGAGCGGTTGTTGGCGCTGATGCCGCAGATCCGCCTGACCTTGCTGGTCGGCGGTTACGCGCTGACCCACGTACTCGGCCGCGGTGCGATGACCGAACAGGTACGCGCGTTCCGCCAACACCTTCCGCGCTACTTCCCCCTGCCGCATCCATCCTGGCGCACCACCGCCTGGGAGCGGCGCAATCCTTGGTTCGCCGCGGAGCTATTGCCTGCGTTACGCAGCGCGGTACGCACCGCGCTGGACGAGTGCGTGATTGCTTGAGGCGAAACTCTCGCTGGCGCGATCCCGAGACAGCAGTCCGGCACCGACATTCAGGCCTCTGAGCTGCCCTCAATTCGCCGCCCTGAACCATGACTTCCCAGATCGGATCGTCGCCTCGCTCCGCGGCGCGTAGGCGGGCGCGGTCGATCCCACCGTGAACCCGGTCTTCTCCGCGTCATGGGCGAAGAACAGACCATGGATGAATACTGTGCCCGAGGTCGCCGCGCGAAACGTCTGGGCCGGTGGCGGCAGGAAAAATGGTGGCGAACCCTGCGCCGAGGAAGGCAATGTTGTTACCTCGCGGTGGACTTCGGTGGAGTACCACAACACCAGATCATCCCCCGCCGATATGTCGTCCGGTACCGGCCGTAAACCGGTGAACAGGGTCTTCCAATCCGACTTGCTCAGGTTCGTCGGCGCCGCGCCGCGCATCGGGTCCAGACGGGCGTCGTTCTTCGTCACCGCCACGCGGATCGATTGCATCCAGATCCCGGGATCGACGAGCGGCCCCCACATGCCTTGCTGTGCCGGACTCATGGGAATGCCCTTGGGCCAGGTCTGCGGGTTGAAGGTCTGGCTTCCCCCGACCCGTGCGGCCCGCGCGGCACCGCCCCATCGCCAATGGATGTGGGCCGCGTGGAACGCGCCGGGCGCCGAGATGATCGGCTGACCCGCACCGCGTGCTCCCCACCAATGGATGTTGTCCCAGCAACGGACATTGATCTGCTGACCGCCAGCCGTGCTGGTCGCGAAGGTCGGGAACCCCTTGGCGAGGCCGGGCCCCATCACCTCCAGCACCAGCGGCTTCTCCACCGCATCGAACGACCCGCTCGAAAGCCCCGCCGAAGTCGACAGATTCCAGATGGTCGAGCCGATTGATGTCACCACGGTCCCAAGCGCGGTGTCGCTGTCGGCGAACAGGCCGGCCTGATTGCCAAGTTGCTGCAAACCGGCATTGGTGGCGACGTCGTAATGCCGGTCGACCACCAGGTTCAGCCGATAATCGAACCGGATGCTGGCAATCCGGGTGGACCGCTTGGTGGCATCGAACGACCCATTCGCGGCAAAGGCATAGCGCACCATCGGGTGCAGCCGCGCCGCGGACAGCCCACCGCTCGGTTCGTGCTTGGGCGAATTTCCGTAGCGGGAGAACAGGAAGATCTGCTCGACGGTCAGGCCGGCGAACTCGCAATTGGTCTGCCCACTCAACAGGTTCGGCGCATCGAACTTGCTGGCCACGCCATAGGCGATCGAATTGCCGCCCGAGTCCTTGAAATAGCCCGAGAAATACAGGGCGGTATCAGCCTCCTTCAGATACTGGAACGTGCCGCCGCCGCCAGGCGCGGTCACCGGAGCCGGCGTCAGGATCCGCACCGCGGAGACGGTGAAGTTGGTCGCATCGAGCAGATGGAACTGGCTCGCCGTGGAAGCGATCGTGTTTGGCGGATCGACAGTCTCGATCGTGAGCCAGAAGCCGATGACCCGCACGTCGCGCGCCAGGTTGTGCTGGTCGTGCTTTACGTTCTGCAACACGATGCCGCCCGGCAGCGGGTTGCCTGCGGTGTCGGTCAGGCAATCGAACGACCAGCCCGTGGCGGGATCGCTGAGCTTCATGCGGGCGGTGGATCAGGCAACGTTCATCGGCGGCCCGTCGGATGCGACCTGGAACGGGCTGGAAAAAATGGTCTGCCGGTGGTGCTTGAACGCGCCGGTGGCGCGGTCCTTGATGTTGACCATCGCCACATAGAGCCCGTTGTCGAGGTCGATGGCACTGCTCATTGCCGGGCCAGAATCGGTCTTCACCGCCTGGCTTCGGCCGGAGCCGATTTCGCGGATGCCACGCTCGACGTCGATCGGCGAATATACCGCCCAGTTGTACAGATAATCGCCACTTCCCCCTTGGGCGAGTGCGGTCAGCGTCACCTGCTCGGAACCTTGCGCGGTGCGGCCGATATCGGCTGTCAATGACCATGGCGAAGCGCTGACGGTCGCGACATCGTCGCCGTCGGTGACGAAGTAATACGGCGCGAGGTAGTATTGCGGGACGTCGTCCCCCTCCAGCAGGAAATTCAGCATCGAGACGGACTGGTCGCCGGCGCCGCCATTACCGTCGCTCTGTGCCGGCAATGGCGTCAGGTCGGCGAGAATTCTCTCCCCCGATAAAGGCCGCCAGCGCGAGCGCACATGTACCACCTGGCTCTGGTGTCCGATCCGCACTTCGATCAGCGCGCCGAACACGCCGGCGCGGTTCTTCGCCCCGCCGTCGAGCAGAAGCTGCGGCTCGCCGCGGTACAGCCAATGGTCCCACGCGGAACCATCGGGCCGCGCCACGGCACGGCACGATACGCGGCGGATCATGCTCACCGGCGGCAGCAGCGCGATACCACGGAGCGCGTCGGGCCAGTCCTCGCTCGCGTCCGAGCATTGGCGTTCGATGGCAATCAGCGCGTTCTCGGCGGCTTTCAGCGCGGTGGCCTGGTCCGGCAGGGCCGGCGGCGCCTTGCGCTCCCACAACTCTTCCACGGCCAGGAACTCGAACCAGCCGCTACACTCGGATAGTGCGAAACTGAACTGGGCCGAAGGCCGGACCCGGAGCGCCTGGAACACCGCCTTCTGAATAGCGCCCGCCTGCTGCGGGATTATCGTTGGATTCACCAGGGCGTAGATGCGCGCCTTGTCGTCGTAGGAGGAACCGGAAGGGCCGGGAGCGACTGCCATCAATTCGCCGCCTGCCAGTCCTCGCCGACCTTCTTCCAGACCGGAAGGTCGTTGTTCGGCCTGATTTGCACCAAGGTCGTCGGCAGATGCACCAGCCAAGGGTCGCCGACGGGCGTTTCATCGCCTGGCGCGCCTGTCGCCTCCTGAATCTCGGTGATGATCGAGACATAGAGCGGGCTGCTGATCGTCGGCGGCGGGCCGCCGTTCCAGATTTCGCCGGTCTCCAGGTAGTGCGCCACCGCTTCCTCGAACCCCGGCCGGACCGGAAACACGACACGCGCGGCGCCGGCGCGCAGGAAATCGCCGAATTCCGGGTCGGTGTCGTCGAGCAGCATGTGCTCCTTCCATGCCGGCTTCCATCCCCAGAAGTACGGATAATAGAAGTACACCAGATGTTCCCATTCGAACGCCTGCTCGAAGAAGCGGACATAGGGCATCTGAGTGTCAGTCGCGGCCAGGTTAGGTTGCGCGTAGCCTTCGGCGGTCAGTTCCAGCGCGCCGAAACTGTCGAACTGCTGACCGGTCACCAGGGCCAGACACTGCCGGCGCAGCTCGGCATTTATCAGGCGCAGGTTGAAGGCCGGATTTTTGCCGGCGATCACCGTGCCGGCGGCCGCCTTGGCCTGTGCCAACGCCTGCTCGTACTGCTGCTGCTTTGCCTGGTAGCCCTGAGTGATTCCCGCATGCGCCTTGAGTTGCCAGGCATGGAAAGCGGTATCGGTGCGTTCGCAAAACACCTCCAGACTACCGGCGATGCCCTCCATCTTGTAAGCGATGTAGCCAAATCCGACCGACCCGACCTCGCCGGCCATGTCGAGATGTCCGGCGTTCGGATCGAGTCCATCGATGTAATTTGTGCCGATCGTCAGGCCCCAGAACGCACCGTCGTAGGTGATCCAGGCACGCGGGATCTGCGCCCATTTCGCGCGGTATCCGTCGGGCACCGCAATCGATTCGGACTTGCTGCCCTCGTGCGGGTCCTGGGAAAACATGCCGTCGATGGATTTGGTCACCGTCTGCCAGGGTGGCGGCGGCGGCTCCAGACCCGTCACGTCGTAGTTCTTCGCCCAGACGGTGTAGTTGCCTTCGGTGGTCTGGTCAGCGCGGATGGTGAAGGGCGGTGGTGCGGTCAGGTTCTGGCCCTGATCGGTGTTCGCGGTCTGCGTCAGGATGAAGTTGGTCCCCGGCTCCGGGACCGTGACATCGAACAGCATGCGCTTGCCGTAGTTGTAGACCTGCGCCTGCATCACCTTGTCGATCCACTGGTAGAACCCGCTGATATGGCCCGCGCCCTGGGTGTTGTCGAAGCCGTGCGAGTACTTCTCCTCGAACTCGGTGATCGTCGTGGTGGTCCGGCGCTCCAACACGCGCTCCACCAGCTTGGAGGCCGACCTGCTGACCACGTCCTTGCTGAACTCGCTCGCCTGCTTGGCCGAGGATTCGGATGATGTGCTGGTGGCGAAATCGGCATTCGCCTTCACCTCGACGAACGGACCGTATTTCGCATCCACCGAAACCCCCGCCTTGAAGGATGAATCGTTCTTGATCGTGTCCGAGGTTTCCCGCTTCAAGGAGAAGCGGTCGGTCGTCTGGGTATCCTGCTCTTCCTCCTTGGTGGTCTCCGTCTCCTGCGTGATGGTGGTCTCTGTCCGCTCCAGGCGGCGCGTATCGCGCTCCAGATGCTCCGATTTCAGGATGTTCTCCACATGGGCGAGATCGCCGCCCTCGTAGCGGAGGACATGCTGCTTCACCATCAGCAGATCGCCGATGCCGACGGGGCGGACATTGCCGTGTCCGGTGGGCGCCGGCGCCCCGGGCGGACCAACATAGTCGTTGGTCCTGACGGCTTTGAAGATGCCGCCGATCCGATGCACCACGTCGCTGAACCCGGCGGCCTCGTCTACCGCTTGGCTCCGCTCAAGCTGCACCCTTTGCTGATGCAGGGTGTCCAGCACGATCGGCAGCGCGTGTTTGGTCAGATCGAGCCCGGTCGCCGCCACGGTTTGGCGAACCTGGGCGTCGAGCCCGGCAACCGATTGCTGGTGCAGCAGCCAGGGCTGCGCTCCGGCCGAGAAGGATGCCGGAAGAATTTGTGCGGCGGGTCTGGGCTCGGCCGGCGCGGCGGGCCTGGGCGCGGCTGGCACGGCGACGGCAGGCGCACCCGGCCGCGCGGCGGCGACAGGAGGCACGAACGCCGCGACCTGAAGCCGCGAGAGCGCGTTGATGGCGGCATCGATGCGGGCGATCGCCGGGCCATGATCCGGCGGTTGAGCCGGCGGTTGTGCGGGTGGCTTGCCCGGTTGCGGCGGTGCGGGGTCCTTGGCGTGCGCACTGAGGTCATAGACCAGCGATCGGACGATCACCGGATCATGCCCGTCCGCGGCTTGCTGGATAATGTCGTAGCCCAGCACCGTGCTCTCGATGCCCGGCGCGTCGCCTCCTACTGAACCCGACAGGAGCTTCATCGCCACGAGCGAGTCCTCGATGCGCGCGCGCTCGGTCTTGAAGCGCTCGTCGGCGACGATCTCAGCGGGGGTACGGCCGGCAGCCCGTTGAATAACTTGTGCGACATCGGCGGCCTTATTGGTGCCTCGACGCACCGCGGTGAGGGCGGCATCGGCTGCGGCGCGGTAGGTGAGGCCGAAACTCACACGCACGAACGCATTGCCGCCGACGAATTGCGTCGCGCTACGGCGTGCGGCGGTCATATTGCTGCCGCGTTCCACAAAGCTTGGGGTCAGCGTTCTGACACGAGTGGGCGGCGCAAGGTCGGCCGGCCGCAGCATCATGAAGCGGAACAGCTCTTCCATACGTTTCCCCCGCGTGTAACGCGATGGGGCGAGACTACGCGCCGCGCCCTTGTTCTCGCAACGGTTGAAAATTACGTGCGAAACAAGCGCCACCGGCCGCAATCGGCGCGATCGGGGGCGACAGCAGATGGCGAGCGCAATGCGGCAACCGGACATAGCGGTGTCTGCGCTCATCATCGTGGATTTGCAGCCTGATTTCATTCACAACCAAGGCGGCCCTGCCGGTGCCATCCGAGACGCACCGGAAGGCGGGAATCGATATGCCGTCTCTCATGGGCACGCTTCCCGACGTGAAGCGTCTAGCCAATGCCTTCTGCAAAGCAGGAAGCCAGGCTGGCCCTCAACGATCGCTGAAAATATTCCTTGACGCCGCCCGCGGGACGGTTTCTGCTGACGATCTCCGCAAGCTCGATGCGATGCGCGAACTGGTGCAGCTCCTGTCGCGCTGTCAGCAGCAGCACCGCCGCGACGGTTGCGCCCACCCCCCACGGCGGGTCGGCCAGCGCGATCGGGCCGAGCAGGAACGCCTGCACATTGCAGATCAGCACCATGAGCCCGACGTTGAGGGATCCCTCGCGTCAATCTCGTCCAGATGGCACCAGTAATAGCAGGTGAGCCGCGCACCCAACGCCGCGAGTCCAGCCTCGACCGGCATCGGGTGATCCGGTCGAGCCGCTGGAGCAGGGCGCCAGTCAGTGCGAGCAAAGGAAATGTGCGTATCCCACCTGACCTGGCCGCTTCTGTTGCTCCGCATGAAATTCCTCGAACGCAAGGCCGAAGAAAAACCCAAGCCTCAGGATATCAGCAGCCTGAGCATGACGGGAATGACGCTCATCCGAGGCGCATCGTGCACGTTTGCCGTGCACTCGGCTATGCTGGAGCAAACCGATACGAGGAGACGGCCATGGACGACCTGTTCGAGATCATGCGGACCACCCGCTCGATGCGGCGGCTGAAGCCGGATGGCGTGCCGGATGAGCTGATCTGCAGGATCTTGGAGGCCGGCGCCTGCGCCGCCAATGGCGGCAACACCCAGCGTTGGCGCTTCCTGGTGATCAAGGATCCCAAGGTCAAGCAGGCGGTGCAGGTCTGGTACAAGCGCGCCTTCGATGAAGTGGTCGGCCCGCGCTACGCCACCAGCGCACCGCCGCCCGGCGTGTCCGCGGAACGCTACCAGCGCCAGCACGCGGCCGTGGAGTATCTGACCGAGCACTTCCACGAAGCCCCGGTGTGGATCGTCGCCTGCATCGATGAGGGCGCCGCGCGGCCCACTCGCTGGTCGGGTGCCTCGATCTATCCGGCGGTCCAGAACATGCTGCTCGCCGCCCGCGCGCTCGGGCTCGGGTGCACGCTGACCACCCGGCACCTGCTCTACGAGCGGGAGAGCGAGGCGGCGATGGGTCTGCCCGAGGGCGTGCACTCCTACGCCATCCTGCCAATCGGCTATCCGATGGGACAATTTGGCCCGGTCGGCCGCGGCAATCTGTCCGACATCGTGTTCCAGGACAAATGGGGCCAGCCTTACGTCGCGCTCAAGTGAGGGAGCCGAGATGTCCCGCTACACACCGGTGACCAGCAAGGCGGAGATGGCGCCCGAACACCAGCACGTCTTCGACCAGGTCATGGGGGTGTTCGGCCGCATTCGCGGCCCGTTCAGCGTCCTGCTGCACAGCCCGAAACTGACCGAGCGCCTGCTGCCCATGGTGCCGTTCGCACACGAGGGCACCGTCATCGACCCGAAGCTGCGCCAGATCGCCATTCTGGCCGCGGTGCGTGAGCACGACGCCGACTATGTCTGGGCCGCGCAGGTCGGCCTCGCCCGCCGGGTCGGCCTACGCGAGCCGGTCATCGACCTGCTGCGCGCCAAGCGCGATCCTGCGGAATTGTGGCCGGAGGAGCGCGACATCGTTCTGTACGTGCGCCAGCTTACGCGCACCAACCGTGTCGAGCAGCCGGTGTTCGATGCGCTGAAGCACCGGCACGGCATGCAATGGCTGGTCGAGCTGACCGCGGTCGCGAACTTCTACGTCGCCTTATGCGGCGTGGTGAACGCCTTCGACGTCCCCGTGCCGCCGGACGGTGACCGGTTCGACCGCTGACGCAAAAAGGCCGGCAAGCGCCGGCCCTTCTTGCCACGGCCCAGGGGCGGGTCAGCTGTTGGCGCCAGCATTGCCGTTCGGCGGGAACAGCCAGGTGCCCTGGTCCGAACGGGTCGCATAGACATGAACCGGCCGGCTGTTCTGGGCGGTCGTCACCCCAGTGGCATTCTGCGCCGGCGCCTGGGCCACAACGCCAGGGATCTGAGTGAACTGCGTGTTGGCCACCACTCCCTCGCCCTCGCCCGCATAAGCCGAACCGATGCTGGCGATACTCGCCGCTGCCAGGGCAGCGCGAAGCATGATCTTCATGGTCCTCTCTCCTGTTGTCCGCGACGTGCGGCCATGTTGTTGACGGCGCGCATATGGACTTGCGCCCTGCCCGCGATAATCGCGTCATTCGGCATATGATTTTTGCACAGATCGCGAAGGAAACTGTGACCCGGTTCATCGACCCGCCGTCGGGCGGCTACACGCCGGCCCGGTTTCGCGATAACCTGCCCTCAATCCAAGGAGATGCCGCGCCCATGAACGCACCGGTGCACTTCGACCCGATCGACGACGCTTATTCGCTGCCCCTCGAGCGGATCGATGTCAGTGACCCCAGGCTCTACCAGAACGACATCTGGTACCCGTATTTCGAGCGCCTGCGCCGCGAGGACCCGGTGCACTGGTGCCAGGACGGCATGTACGGCTCGTACTGGTCGGTGACCAAGTACAAGGACATTATGCACGTCGAGACCCACCACCAGCTCTACTCGTCCGAGGCGCGTCTCGGCGGCATCACCATCACCGACCGACCGGCAGAGTTCCGCCGCCGCAGCTTCATCTCCTCTGACCCGCCGTATCACGACGAGCAGCGCAAGGTGGTCTCGCCGGTCGTCGCGCCGATGAACCTGCAGCGCATGTCGGGACAGATCCGCGCGCGCACCCAGCGCGTGCTCGATGGCCTGCCGCGCAACGAGACGTTCGATTGGGTGGAGCGGGTCTCGATCGAGCTCACCACCATGATGCTCGCGACCTTGTTCGACTATCCGTTCGACGAACGCCGCAGGCTGACCTTCTGGTCCGACGTGTCCACCATGGACGTGAACGCCGGCGGCATCGTCTCCTCCGAGGAAAAGCGGCTCGAGCTGCTGACCGAATGTCTCGAGGTGATGACCAGGTTGTTCTACGAACGCCAGAGGCAGGAGCCGAAGCCCGATCTGCTGTCGATGCTGGCGCACGGCGAGGCGACGCGGAACCTGCCGGAAAACCCCAGCGACTTCCTGGGCAACCTGGTGCTGCTGATCGTCGGCGGCAACGACACCACCCGCAACTCCATGTCGGGCGGCGTCTGGGCGCTGAACCGCCACCCCGACGAGTACCGCAAGCTGCGGGAGAACCCGGCGCTGATCCCGAGCGCGGTGTCCGAGATCATCCGATGGCAGTCGCCGATCGTGCACATGCGCCGCACTGCGACGGCGGATGCCGAGATCGGCGGCAAGCCGATCCGCGCCGGCGACAAGGTCTGCATGTGGTACATCTCCGGCAACCGCGACGAGGACGCGATCGAGCGGCCGAACGAGTTCCTGGTGGACCGCACGCGTCCGCGCCAGCATCTCTCATTCGGCTTCGGCATCCACCGCTGCGTCGGCAATCGCCTGGCCGAGCTTCAGTTGCAGATTCTCTGGGAGGAGATCCTGAAGCGGGGCATGGTGGTGGAAATGATGGAGGAGCCGCAGCGGATCTACTCCAACTTCATCCACGGCATCACCGCGCTGCCGGTGCGCATCGCCGGGTAGCTACGCCGCCGCCGGCTTCAGGTGCTCCTGCAGCCGCGGCATCAGCTCGACCAGGTTGCAGGGCCGGAACCGGTTGTCGAGCTGATGCACCAGTATGTCGTCCCACGCATCCTTCACCGCCCCGGTACTGCCCGGCAGCGCGAACAGGTAGGTGCCGCCGGCGACCCCGCCCAGCGCACGCGACTGCATCGTGGAGGTGCCGATCTTCTGGTAGCTCAGCATCCGGAACAGCTCGCCGAAGCCTTCGATGCGCTTCTCCAGCACGCGGTCGAACGCCTCCGGCGTCACGTCGCGTCCGGTGATGCCAGTCCCCCCGGTGGTCACCACCACGTCGATCTCGCGATCGGCAATCCAGCCGCGCAGATGGCGCTCGATCGCATCCGCCTCATCCTTCTCGATCGCGCGCACCGCGACCCGGTGGCCCGATTTGGCGATCCGCTCGGCCAGTGCGGCCCCTGACGTGTCGTTGGCCAGGGTGCGCGTATCCGACACGGTGAGGATGGCGATGTTGACCGCGATGAACGGACGGGTCTGGTCGATGCCTGGCATGCTGGTGCTCTCCTGCTCCCCCAGAAATTAGTGATTGCCGGCTTCAGGCGCCATACAGAGTCCGTCATGCGCAGCGCCCGTGCCCTCCCCGCCGCCCTTGGCGGCCTGATCGCCCTGGCCGCCGCCATCGGTATCGGCCGCTTCGTCTATACGCCGATCCTGCCGCCGATGATCGAGGCTCTGGGAATGAGCAAGGCCGCGGCTGGCCTGATCGCCTCGGCCAACTTCCTGGGCTATCTCCTGGGCGCCCTGCTGGCCGCCTGGCCCAACCTGCCGGGATCGCCGCGCACTTGGCTGCTGGTCTCGCTCGCTGTCAGCGCGGTCACCACCGCGGGCATGGGGACCGCGCAAACCATGGCGCCGTTTCTGCTGCTCCGCTTCATCGGCGGCGGCGCGAGCGCCGTCGTGCTGGTTCTTGCCTCGGCGATGGTGCTGGAAAAGCTGGCCGAGGCGCGGCGCCCCGGATTGTCGGCGCTGCACTTCGCCGGCGTCGGCACCGGCATTGCGGCGTCCGCGATCCTTGTCGCCGGCCTGCTGCGCGCCGATCAGAACTGGCGGTCGCTGTGGTTCGCCAGCGGGGCCGTGTCGTTGCTGGCCACGGTCGCGGTGGCGCTGCTGCTGCGCGATGCGCGAGTGCCGGCGCAGCAGGCCGGCGGGGATGGCGGGCCCCGGCCGGCCATCGAGGCCGCCCTGCCCCGGCTCATCGCCGCCTACGGATTGTTCGGCTTCGGCTACGTGATCACCGCCACCTTCATTGTCGCCATCGTCCGCGCCACCCCGGCCGTCCGCGCGTCGGAACCTATGGTTTGGATCGTATTCGGCGTGGCGGCGGCTCCATCCGTCGCCCTGTGGACGCGGATCGCCGAGCGCCTGGGCATCCTTGCAAGCTTCGCGGTCGCCTGCGCCATCGAGGCGGGTGGCGTGCTCGCCAGCGTCACCTGGCGCAGCGCCACCGGCATTTTCCTCGCCACGACCCTCGTCGGGGGTACCTTCATGGGGCTCACGGCACTCGGCCTCGTCGGCGCACGCGCTCTGGCCGCCGGCGACTCGCGCCGCGTGTTGGCCTGGATGACCGCCGCGTTCGGCCTGGGCCAGATCATCGGCCCCACGTTCGCCGGCGTGGTATCCGATCGCCTGGGCAGCTTCACTGTCCCGTCGATCGCGGCCGCCGGTGCGCTGCTGCTTGCCGCCGGCCTTGTGCTCAGCCAGCCGCGTCCTCGTCCAGGGTCCGCCGCAACAGGCGAAGATCGTCCCATGCCGCCCGGCGGTTCTCCGGACTCTTGATCAGTTCCGCGGAGCTGAAGGTGGGCAGGACAGGGAGCACCAGCGACGCGCCCGGGATCGGCACGTCGACCCACTCGCCGCGTGGCCGGCGGCGCGCGCCGGTGCGCGGCAGCAGCGACCGTGCCGGCAGCAGTCCCATGACCAGCAGCCGCCGCGGCGCGACCAGTGCGATCAGCCGGTACAGGAACGGCAGGCAGATCGCCAGCTCCGCCGCACCCGGCGGCCGGCCACCCGGTGGTCGCCACGGGATCAGCGGTGTCAGCAGAAGCTGCGCGCGCGACAGACTGATCGCCGTCAGCATCCGGTCCAGGTATTCGCCCGCCGATCCGGCGAACGCCATGCCCGAGCGGTCATCGTCGGCGCTCGGCGGTTCGCCGATCAGCATCAGCCCGGCCGCGGGATCGCCTTCGGCGAAGATCAGGTGGCTGGCGGTATCGCGCAGCGCGCAGCCGTCGAACCCGGCAATCGCCGCGCGAAGTTCGTCGAGCGTGGCCGCCCCAGCCGCCGCCTGCACCGCCCGTTCGGCGGGGGTCGAGCGCGGAGAGCCGTGTCCCCCCTCCCCTCGCGGGGAGGGGCAAGAGGGAGGGGGCGCGGCCACCGGATGAAGCCGGTCCACCGGCGCCTCCTCCAGCGCCTCGTCGGCGCCCCATTCGATCTGCAGCTTCAGTGCCGTCAGGTCGTCCACTACGCGGCAGCCTCCGACCGCGCGTAGTCGATCGGCTCGGCGCACCAGCCTTCGCGCCGGAACCGCCAGTAAGCGTCATGCAGCTTCTCGGTGACCGGCCCGGGCCGCCCGTTGCCCAGGATCCGCTCATCCAATCGCGTTACCCCCATCACGCCGCCCGCGGTCGAGGAGATGAAGATCTCATCGGCCTCGCGCAGCTCCGCCACCGGCACGGTGCGCTGCTCGCAGCGCAAACCCAGCTTCTCGCAAAGCTGGATCACCGCCAGTCGCGTGATGCCTTCCAGCACGCCGCGATCGGGCGTCGCCACCACGCCATTGGTCACCGCGAACACGTTGAACCCCGGCCCCTCAGTCACGTTGCCCGCGAGATCAAGCAGCACCGGATTGTCCGCCCCCTTGTCCTGCGCCTCGAACAGCGACTTCGTCATGTCCGCCCAATGGAAGTTCTTCGCGCGTGGATTGATGCACACCTCCGGAATGCGCGGCGTCGATGACACGATCAGATGCGCCCCGCGATCGATCACCTCGCGCGGCATCAGCCACACATAGGGCACGGCAAACGCCAACAGATAGTTGCGCGCGTTCGCCGGATGCCGCCGCACGTTCGGCGGCGCCGATCCGCGCAGGCAGTCCATCGCGACATACGCCTCGCGCAGGCCGGTGCGCCGCACCAGCTCGTGCAGCGCGCCGCGAATGTCGCCATCGCTCTCGCGCGGATGCAGGCGGAAATAGTCCATCGAGGCGCGGAACCGCTTCAGGTGGTCGTCCAGCTTGAAGAATGCGCCATCCCATACACTGACCACGTCATAGGTCACATCGGACCTGCGATAGCCCCATTCGGTGACCGGGATCGTTGCCTCGCCGACCGGCATGAAGCGGCCGTCGATATAAGCGGCGCCTGAAGGCCAGGTGGCGGCGGTGGCGGACATGGCGGCAGCTCCTTCCGTGGTGGCGGTGGAATGGAGACACGGGAGGGGGCGTTCGCCAAGGGGTGTGGCGTTTGCTGAGTTCGATGTGGGATCCGCATCTGATCGTGCCGCGATCCGGCGTCAGACCGAGGGCAGCGTGCCTCAGCCCTTTTTGCGTTTCGCAACCGATCGTTGTTGCGCCCAAGTGCCGATTAAAGCAGTATCGAGCCGCGGCAAGGATTACTTATGTTTCAATCCGTTACTTTAGGTTACTGGTGAACAACCATAGGGGGAAAGTCAGGGCCGCACCAGCCGGCGCTTCCCTGCCGTTGACGCCCCAGGTAGGACATCGGTTGGTGATGACCAGCGATGGCCAAACTGATACGGCGGAATCGCACCAATTGTGTGCGGCTCGCAACGTGAGCCGCTTCGGGCTCGATTGGGGTTTAGGGTGGGCGGTGTGGGCAGTGGTCTTGGCGACCGCCTTGCTGCTGGTCTCGCCCGTATTGAATGCAACCATGCGCTTCGGGCTCGATTACAGCGAGGGGTGGAATGCGATCCATGCCGCGCGATTGATGGCTGGGGAGCCGCTTTACCCGGCCTTTGATGCCCTCATCGGCAATAACTATCCCCCGTTGTCGTTCTATGCGGCTGGCTGGCTTGGATATGGGCTGGGCGACTACCTGCTCGCGGGCCGGCTCCTCGCGTTCGCCGGCCTGCTGACGTCCGCCGCCGCAGCGACGGCAATCGTGAAACTGCTCACCGGCCGCATCAAGGCGGCGCTGCTGGCCGGGCTGTTGCTCCTTGGCTACAACGCCGCAGTGAACACCGTGTACGTGGGCCTCGATGATCCACAGTGGCTTGGCCATGGGATCATGGTGCTTGGCCTGCTTGCATTTCTGGCCAGTGAACAACGCGGCTTCCTCTTTCTGTTCTCGGCGGCCCTCATGCTTGCAGCGGGGTTTGTGAAGCACCTGCTCTTCCCGATCCCGCTGGCCGCCACCCTCTGGCTATTGCTGTATCGTCGTGCCGTGCTTGCCCATTGGCTGGCCGCTTGCTCCGCATTGTCAGTGTCGGCGCTGATCGTCTGTTTCGTCGCCTACGGTTCGGATTTCTTCCAAGGCGTCTTCCACGATGTTCGGTCTTGGAGCTGGGGTTCAGCAATCTCAGCCGGCGCCATCAGGCTCGAGAGCGCGTTGCCGCTCCTTCTGCTAGGTGCATTCGCGTTACCTTCGACGTGGCGAATTGCAGCAGGCCGGGTCATCGTCTTCTATGCCGCCATTTCCACGGTGTCGGCCGTGTACGTTTCGGGCGGTGCCGGTGTAGACATAAATGCTATCTTCGACCTGGACATTGCCCTGTGCCTCATGATCGGCGTTGCCATTGCGGAGCTCGAGCGTGGCGAAGCCAGCGTGGGGCCGGCATGATGCCAGGGTTCAAGCGCCCGACCTGCTGGGCTTTGCTGATCTTGCTTGTATTGGGCGTTCACGTGCCACTCCGCTTGCAGGCCGCTCGCAACTCTTGGCACGGAGACAAACGATCACGCGACGCCGCCGAGGTGATCGGCCTGCTTTCGAACACGCCGGGACCGGTCGCCTGCGAGGACCTTAGCCTCTGCTACCGGGCCGGCAAGGGCTTCGAGCTCGACTTCTTTCTGCTCGGACAGAAGCTATCGGCAGGATCGATCGCCCCTCTCGTCCTGCAGAGCCGCTTGCAAGCTCGCTACTATGCAGCCATTCAGACCGTTGCAAACGACGGGAGTAGTTTCCGGTTGCCTGCTTACATCAATACTATGATTGCCGATTATTACAGGATCGTTCGAACTGGCCCCGAAGGGGCCGTGCTGATGCCTCGGGGGACGAGGAATTAGATCTTTCTTGTCGCCGAAACGCGCATCGCCGTGGCGCTTGAGCAGTGGTCCCACGCAAATCGCTTTCAGGCCTCCAGCCCTCATGACACTTCAGGGGCGGGCCGGTGCTGTCCGCCCTGTTACATCTGGGCCTGCCAATACCAAGAGCGGCCGCGGATCAACGTTCAAATCTGCGTGCAATGCCGGAACCCGCGCGCCTGCCGGAATTGCCTAAATCGGCAATCGTCTATCCGATGGTTGCGAAAGGACGGCCACCGCACACTTTCCGTTAAGCAGGATCGACCATGGACATGCGAGGGGTCGTGAATACCCTCTATATGCTCCGGCAGCAGGCAAAGTGGCATTTTGAAAAGTCGCGGGTCGTGTACCTTCGCCCCGATGGACCGGTTCGAGGCCATGTCCTGCTCTCCTACATGATCGAACCGTTCCTGAGATCGCGGCGGGAAATGCGGCACGACCATACGAATTATTGGGAATGCGTCCAGATGGCGGCGACGTTCCTGGGATTGGGTTACGCGGTGGATGTGATTAACTCGTACAACAAAACCTTTCTTCCGAGGAAAGACTACGCAATTTTCGTCGAACACCGGACAGTGTTGGAACGCGTTGCTCATTCGCTCAATCAAGATTGCCTGAAGATCATGCATATCGATACGGCTCATGCCCTGTTCCAGAACGCAGCGGAGGCGCGCCGGCTTCTGGATCTGCAGCGGCGAAGGGGGATAACGCTTCGGCCACGTAGATTCATGATTCCCAACCTGGCTATCGAATATGCCGACTGCGCGACGATACTGGGAAATGAGTTCACAAAGAGTACGTTCGCTTATGCCAACAAACCGTTGTATCGGGTGCCAATCTCCGCCGCGGTACTGTACGACTGGCCGGAGGACAAGGATTTCGAGGCATGCCGGCGGCACTTTATCTGGTTCAATAGCGGGGGGCTCGTTCACAAGGGGCTCGATTTGGTACTGGAGGCCTTTGCAGGGTTGCCGGACCACCGCCTAACCGTCTGCGGACCGGTGGACAGGGAAGAGGATTTTGCCCAGGCCTTCCGCAAGGAACTCTACGAGACGCCGAACATACGGACGATCGGGTGGATCGATATTGCCAGCCAGGCTTTCCGCGATCTCACCTGCTCGGCGGTTGGACTGGTTTCCCCTTCATGTTCCGAAGGGGGCGGCGGATCGGTTGTAACCTGCATGCACGCGGGGCTTGTGCCAATCATCAGCTACGAATCAAGCGTGGATGTCACTGCGGACCGGGGAGTCGTTCTGCGGAGCTGTTCTGTCGAGGAAATCCGGCTCGCAATTCAATCGATTTCGAACAGTTCAGTTACGGAAATACAGACGATGGCACGCAATGCCTGGGAATACGCCCGGGCAACTCACACGCGGAAGAAATTCGCTGAAGCGTATGACGCGGCCGTCATCGCCATCATGCAATCCCAATCAGGCTCACGACCCGATTGGCCATTGCCGCAGCTCCATCCCAGATAGGCCGCGCCCGAGGCCACATTGCGCTGCCTGCGCGCATGGTGTCCGCTCCATGCCCTGAGATCGATCAAGTATGACAGACGGAGGACGCCAGGCATGAACCAGTTCGCCAAGGGTGCCGTTGTGGTGCTCGGACCGGACGAAGGCGACTCGTTCTGGCAGCCGCTGCCCTCGACCGGCTACATCGTCAACAAGCTGACGCCCTACAATACGCCGTACGACAACTTTTCGCTGGGCATCCAAGTACTCGAGCCCGGCGCACATATCCGCCGCCACGCGCATGAACGTCAGCACGAGGTGCTGTTCTGCTACCAGGGCGAGGGGTGGGCGGAGATCGGCGACCGGCGCTACGTCGTGCGACCTGAGACAACGATCCTGGTCGGCCGCGCCATGCAACACGAGATCCAGAACACCGGCGAAACGCCGATGCGGCTCTTGTGGATGATCGCCCCCGCGGGTCTCGAGGACTGGTTCCGCGCCATCGGCCGTCCGCGCCGTCCCGGCGAGCCGATGCCCGCGCCGTTCGAACGCCCGGCCGACGTTGCCGAAATCCAGGCGCGCCAGCGCTTCGTCCGTTCGGAGGATGGTCAGGACATACCCGCTGGCTTACAATGACCTTACGGGCGAGTGCCGCCCTTAGCGAATAATGCCCAGCATGCGGACATAGCGAGCGCCTTGTCGTCGAGCCGCGGCGCGGCCGTCGGGCTGAGAGCGGCGCGCGGTGGGCCGCGAGAACGTCGCACCTTCGGCCACCTAGGGAAGCTGTCTACGCGCCGTCCGCAACTAATGCGGGTGTCATCGAGTCGCAAACGCATTGCGGGACATCAAGCTTAAAACTCCTGTCACGCGCTTGTGATTATATGCAACTTTGCCAAATCGCTAATTCGTCAGAGCTTCAGCCAAAACCAAGCAATCCAGTTCCGCAGGGCAGACCGATGGCAAATCTCTATCTGGACTCGCGCTGCACGGATGATGAGCGGCGGCTGGCTCTGTACCGAGGCGACCTGTTTGTCTATTCCCCCAGCGAAGCAACGAAAAAGCTGTGCAGTCTAGCGCAATCGATGATCGAGGAGGCCTTCTCGCCACACGATCCTCTTCGGGTCGATAGAGTCCTCAGCATGGAGGAATGTGCCGCGACTCTGGCGAAGCTGAAGCCAGCATTCATCCATCACCCGAAATGCAAGTCCCTATTGCCCGAGATCATCGAGGAGCATGGCGGTGATCCAGACAAAATCTATTTCGACGTCCCTCGCATGCGTTCAGCTTATCCGAAGGACTATCTTACCTCTGGGATTGCTTACGCCTTTCACCCTCACCGCGACACGTGGTACTCGGCGCCGACTTGCCAGATAAACTGGTGGTTGCCGATCTACCCGATCACGTCGGAAAATTGCCTCGCCTTCTATCCCGGGTATTTCTCGCGGGGAGTCAAGAATACCTCCGAGATCTACAACTACTACGAATGGAACAAAAGAAGCAGAGCAGAAGCGGCCAAGCATGTGAAGTCGGATGAGAGGGTGCAACCAAAGCCCCAGCAGGCCATCGACGGGCCAGATCTCCGATTGCTCTGCGCCCCAGGTGGAATGATCGTGTTCTCCGGCGCCCAACTGCACGAGACGGTACCGAACACCAGCGGTTTGGCTCGCTACAGCATAGACTTCCGAACCGTGCATTACGACGATGTCGTCGGCCACTTGGGAGCCCCGAACGTAGACTCACGCTGCACGGGCACTACCATGCGGGATTACCTCCGCTGTTCCGACCAGCAGCGCCTGCCTGATCAGGTCATCGCGTCGTACGATGACGGCACCGAACTTTCAAACGATGTGCTGATATTTGCGGCCGAGCAGCATTAGCTATGAAGGGCCAGGTGGCTCTCGTCACGGGCGCCTCGAGTGATATTGGACAGGCGATCTCGAAGGAACTGCTACGCATTGGTGCAAGCGTTTTCCTGCTCGGACGCCGACGCTACCGCTTGACCGAGATCGCAGACGCGGCTCCGGATCGAGCGGAGATCTTGGAGGCCGATCTATTGTGCGAAGGAGCGGTCTGCCAGGTTTTCCAGGCGATGGCCCGCGCCAGTCGGCTGGACATACTCGTGCTCGGGTCGGGCATCTACGAGCGGTCGCACGACCCGGAGGCTCTGGCCCGGCAGTTTGCAGCAAATGTACTCGGCCCATACTCGCTGCTGCGCGGGGTCCTGCCTCTACTGCGCAGTGCGCATGGCCAGATTGTATTCATCAACTCGACGCAGGGAATATCAGCGGCCAAGGACGTGGGTCAGTTCGCTGCGACACAGCATGCGATGAGAATTATCGCCGACAGTATCAGGCAGGAGATGGAGACGTCCGGCGTTCGCGTTATGACCGTATTCCTCGGACGCACGGCAACCGAACGGCAGAAGACCATCTTTGAGCTGGAGCATCGGCCGTACAGGCCCGATATGCTTGTTCAGCCTCAGGACGTAGCGCATCTCGTAACCGGACTTCTTCAGTTGAGCCGAACAGCCGAAGTTACCGAGATAACCCTGCGCCCGATGCAAAAGACGTAACTGCGTCGCTGCGCGCGGCGCGCCTGTGCCCGGATGCAGACCGGTAATCCAGATCTAAATCAGTCTTCCTCAGCGCCGCTCGCCTCCAATGCCTGATCCAGATCCGCGATCAGATCCTGCGCCGTTTCCAGCCCGATCGACAGCCGGATCACATCCGCCCCGGCGCCGGCCGCAAGGCGCTGTTCGTCGGTAAGCTGCCGGTGTGTGGTCGATGCGGGGTGCAGGATCAGGCTGCGCGTATCGCCGATATTCGCTAGGTGCGAGAACAGGCGCACGTTCTCTACCAGCTTCACCCCGGCCGCGTAGCCGCCGCGCACGCCGAAGGTGAACACCGCGCCGGCACCCTTCGGCAGGTATTTGCGCGCCAGCGCACGGTACGGGCTCGATTCCAGACCGGCATAGGTCACCCACGCCACGCGCGGATGCCGTTCCAGGAACTCCGCCACCTTCTGCGCATTGACGCAGTGCCGCTCCATCCGCACATGCAGCGACTCGATCCCGGTGATGGTCAGGAACGCGTTCATCGGCGCCAGCGTCGGCCCATAGTCGCGCAGCGCCACCGCCCGCGCCTTGGTGGTGAACGCGAAGTCGCCGAAGTTCTCGTAAAAGCGCAGCCCGTGATACGCCGGTTCCGGCTCGGTCAGCGCCGGGAATTTGCCGCCTTGCGACCAGTCGAACCTGCCGCTTTCCACCACCACACCACCCAGCGAGTTGCCGTGACCGTCGAGAAACTTGGTGGTGGAATGCACCACCAGGTCGGCGCCCCACTCGATCGGCCGGCACAGATAGGGGGTCGCAAGCGTGTTATCGACGATCAACGGGATGCCGGCCTCGTGCGCCACCTTCGCCACGGCCTCCAGATCGACGATGATGCCGCCGGGATTGGCGAGGCTCTCGAGGAAGATCGCCTTGCAGCGCGGGGTCAGCGCGCGGCGGAAGTTCTCCGGGTCATGCGGATCGACGAAATGGCAGGTCCAGCCGAGCTTCTTGAACGACAGGCCGAACTGGGTCAGCGATCCGCCATACAGGTTGCGCGAAGCGATGAACTCGTCGCCCGGCTCCATCATCGTGGCAAAAGTGAGGAACTGCGCGGCGTGGCCCGACGCGGCGGCACATGCCGCGCGGCCGCCTTCCAGGCTGGCGATGCGTTCCTCCAGCACCGCGACGGTCGGATTGGTCAGCCGTGAATAAATGTAGCCGAAGTTGTGCAGGTTGAAGAGCGACGCGGCGTGATCGACGTCGTCGAACACATAGGCCGTGGTCTGGAAGATCGGCGTATTGCGTGCGCCGGTGGTCGGATCGGGCGCCGCGCCCGCATGGATCGCGCGTGTCTCGAAGCCGTAACTCACATTGGCCGACGGCAGCGCGCGCGGCTTCGATTTGCGTTCGGTCGGCGGCTCGGGCGCGCGGTTGCGGATGATGCCGGAGTTCACGCCGCTCCATGACAGCTCGCCGCCCAGGCGGCCGAACTCGATCTTCGGGCAGCGGTTCATGATCACTTCGATGCCCGCGGCTTCCGCGCGCGCCGCCGCCTCGTCGTTGCGGATGCCAAGCTGCATCCACATCACCTTGG
>DATBKQ010000142.1:0-9335 GCA_036555825.1 Acetobacteraceae bacterium
TCGACATCACGCACGTGCTGGCCGGACCGTTCGCGGCGTACCAGCTCGGGCTGATGGGCGCCGATGTCATCAAGGTGGAGCACCCGGACGAGCCGGACCAGAGCCGCGATTCCGGCAGCGACAGCGCACTGAACCACGCCAACATGGGTACCGGGTTCCTGACCCAGGGTTCCAACAAGCGTTCAATCACGCTGAACCTGAAGACCGAACAGGGGCGCGAGATCCTGAGGAAGCTGGTCGCCACCGCCGATGTGCTGGTGGAGAACTACCGTCCCGGCGCGTTCGAGGCGCTCGGCCTCGGCTACGACGAGATGCGCAGGATCAATCCGAAGCTGATCTATGCATCGTTCTCCGCGTTCGGCCAGGGCGGACCGCGGCGCGAGCAGACCGCGTACGACCACGTGATCCAGTCCACCTCCGGCATCATGGCAATGACCGGCACGCCGGAGGTCAACCCGGTGAAGATCGGCGCACCGGCGATCGACTATGCCACCGGCACGATGGGCGCCTTCGCTCTGTCGGCCGCGTTGTTCCAGCGCGAGCGCACCGGCCAGGGCCAGCGCATCGACATGGCGATGCTGGATGTCGCCATCATCCTGATGGCCTCGCATGTCACCGGCTATCTGCGCAACGGGCACCATCCGAAGCCGTCCGGCAACCGCATGCCGCACGCCACCAGCATGGCGTACCAGACCAAGGATGGACTGCTGATGCTGGGCGCCTCCAACCTGCGGCAGCAGAAGCGGCTATGGACCGTGCTGGAGCATCCCGAGATGATCAAGCGCACCAACGACGAACGCCACGCGGATCACGATCGGGAGGAAAAGCTGCTGTCCGAGATCATGCTGGCGCGCAGCGCGGCGGAGTGGGAGGCGTGGCTACAGGAACGTCACGTCCCGGCGTCGCGCGTGCGCACGATGGCCGAGGCACTGGCCGATCCGCAGATCGCCTCGCGCGGCGTGCTGCATCGGCACGAGACTGCGCCGGGCATCGATGGTCCATTCACCGTACCGGTGGCAGCGTTTAAGTTCGCACACGACGGGCCGCGGGTGGATCGCCCGCCGCCGATGTTCGGCCAGCACACCGAAGAGGTGCTGGGTGAGCTGGGGTACAGCCACGCGGACATCGTTGGGTTCAGGAAGGCAGGAGTGGTGTAGCCGTCATGGCCGGCGAAGGCCGGCCATCCACGTCTTTCCTTTGCGCGAGCGTTAAAGCAAGGAGACCATGATGCAACTCGGACGACTGGGCGCCTGGTATGCTACCGACAAGCTGGGCGGACCCCAGCAAATCAAGTCTTTTGCACAGACCGTCGAACGCCTGGGGTACGACACGCTGTGGTATCCCGAATCACGCGGCTACGAATCCCTGTCGGTCGGCGGGTTCGTCCTCGGCAACACCACGAAGCTGAAGCTCGGCAGCTCGATCGCCTCGATCTATGCACGCGATGCCTTCACTGCGCGCCGCGGCCTGTTGTCGTTGCAGGCGCTGTACGGCGACCGCTTCATCCTCGGCCTCGGTGTCAGTCATCTGCCGATGGTGGAAGGCATCCGCGGCCACAAATACGAGAAACCGGTGCCGGCCATGCGCGTCTATCTGGAACGCATCGCCAAGGGCGAGGCCGGGTCCGACGCCTGGCCGATCGCCATCGCCGCACTCGGCCCCTTGATGCTGAAGCTGGCCGCCAGCCACACCCGCGGCGCCCTGCCATACAACACCACCCCGCAGCACACCGCTGAGGCCGCGCGCATTCTCGGGCCAGGCAAATGGCTGGTTGCCGAACAGAAGGTTACGCTTGAAACCGACCCGGCCAGGGCACGCGCGCTGGGACGCAAAGAGCTTTCGCGCTACATGACGTTGGACAACTACCGCAACAATTGGCTGCGCCTCGGCTTCTCCGAATCCGAACTGGCCAACGGCGGTTCCGACCGGTTCATCGACGCGATGGTGCTGTGGGGCAGCAAGGCGAAGGTGCAGGAAGGCCTGCGCGCGCACTTCGCCGCGGGCGCCACGCAGGTCTGTATCCAGCCAGTGCACGACGATGGCGATACCGCCGCGCGCGACCGTATCCTGACCGAGCTTGCCGACACCTGATGGGCGGGTCGAGCCCGCCCATGACGGTTGAAGGCCGGGCTGCCGCCCGGAAGCAAACCTGATACGAGGTTCGTCATGCTGGCAATACCGAAATCCGGACCGATCTCGCGAACGACGATGGCCTACGTGCTGGCAGGCGGCCGCGGCAGCCGGCTGATGGAGCTGACCGACCGCCGCGCCAAGCCCGCGGTGTTCTTCGGCTGCAAGTCGCGCATCATCGACTTCGCGCTGTCGAACGCACTGAACTCCGGCATCCGTCGCATCGGCGTCGCCACGCAGTACAAGGCGCACAGCCTGATCCGCCACCTCCAACGCGGCTGGAACTTCTTCCGCGTCGAACGCAACGAGAGTTTCGATATCCTGCCGGCGTCGCAGCGCGTTTCCGAGACCGAATGGTACGCCGGCACTGCCGATGCGGTGTACCAGAACATTGACATCATCGAGAGCTACGGGCCGGACCACATCGTTGTCCTGGCCGGCGACCATATCTACAAGATGGACTACGAGCCGATGTTGCAGATGCATCACGAACGGCAGGCCGACGTGACGGTCGGCTGCATCGAGGTGCCGCGCATGGAGGCGACCGCCTTCGGCGTGATGGCGGTGGACACCGAAGGCCGGATCGTGTCGTTCCTGGAGAAGCCGCAGGACCCGCCGGGCATACCGGACAAGCCCGAGATGGCGCTGGCCAGCATGGGCATCTACGTGTTCGCCACCAGCTTCCTGTTCGACCAGCTCCGCCGCGATGCCGCCGATCCGAATTCCAGCCGTGACTTCGGCAAGGACCTGATCCCGTACCTGGTGAAGCACGGCAAGGCGATCGCGCATCGGTTCAGCGAATCCTGCGTGCGCTCCGGCTTCGAGGCGGAATCGTACTGGCGCGACGTGGGCACGCTGGATGCGTACTGGCAGGCGAACATCGACCTCACCGAGGTGGTCCCGCCGCTCGATCTCTACGACAGCGAGTGGCCGATCTGGACCTATGCCGAGGTCACGCCGCCCGCCAAGTTCGTGCACGACGGCGACGACCGCCGCGGGCAGGCAATCAGCTCGCTGGTCTCCGGCGGCTGCATCATTTCCGGCGCGCTGCTGCGGCGATCGCTGCTGTTCACCGGGGTGCACATGCACTCCTACGCGCGGGTCGAGCAGAGCGTGGTGATGCCGCAGGTCGATATCGGGCGCGGCGCTCGCCTGAACAAGGTGATCATCGATCGCGGCGTGCGAATCCCCGACGGGCTCGTCGTCGGCGAAGACCCGCTGGCCGACGCCGAGCGCTTCAGGCGCACCGATAGCGGCGTGTGCCTGATCACTCAGCCGATGCTCGACCGCCTGGGGTGATGTCGCCGCTCAACGTTCTCGCCGTCGTGTCGGAAATCTTTCCGCTGATCAAGACCGGCGGGCTTGCCGATGTCGCCGGCGCACTGCCAGGTGCGTTGGCCGCCGAAGGCGTTGCGGTGCGCACGCTGGTGCCTGGCTATCCGTCGGTACTGCGCGCACTGCAAGGTGGCGTGGTGGTCGGCAGGCAGCATTTGTTCGGAGCCGAGGCCCGCGTCGTGGCGGCGAAAGCGGCGGAACTGGAATTGTTCGTGATCGACGCGCCGCATCTGTACGCGCGCGAAGGCAACCCATACCGAGCCCCGGATGGATCCGACTGGGGCGACAACGCGTTCCGTTTCGCCGCGCTGGCGCACGTCGCGTTGCAATTGGCGCAAGGCACCGTGGATGGCTACCGCCCGCACGTGGTGCACGCGCACGACTGGCAGGCGGGGCTCGCGCCAGCCTACCTGCACTATGCCGGCTCGATGACGCCCAGCGTAATGACGCTGCACAATCTCGCGTTCCAAGGCCAGTACCCGCCGTATCTGCTGGGCGAACTCGGGCTGCCCGCCGAGGCCTACACCATGCAGGGCGTCGAATACTACGGTGCCATCGGCTACCTGAAGGCGGGGCTGCAACTCGCCGATCGCATCACCACCGTTTCCCCGACCTATGCCGCGGAAATCCGCACCCCGGCGGGCGGCATGGGCATGGATGGCCTGCTGCGCGCGCGAGCCGACGTGCTGTCCGGCATCATCAACGGTATCGACACCACGGTGTGGGATCCGGTGAACGATCCATTTCTTCCCGGGGATCGCGCCGCCAACAAGGCGGCATTGCAGGCGCGGCTTGGTCTGCGCCGCGACCCCGGTCGCCTCCTGTTCGGCGTGGTCAGCCGCTTCTCGACGCAGAAGGGGATCGACCTGCTGCTCGCGGCATTGCCGGCCCTGCCGCAGATCGGCGCCCAACTCGCCCTGCTCGGCTCGGGTGAGGCTTCACTTGAAGCGGCGCTGCGCGCGGCGGCAGGCCCGGATGTCGGCGTGGAGGTCGGCTATGACGAGAGTCTGGCGCATCTGATCCAGGGCGGCTGCGACGCGCTGCTGGTGCCGTCCCGCTTCGAACCGTGCGGGCTGACGCAGCTCTGCGCCATGCGCTACGGCGCCCTGCCGGTCGTCGCGCATGTCGGCGGACTGTGCGATACGGTCATCGACGCCAACGAGATGGCGCTGTCGGAGGGTATCGGCACCGGGTTCCATTTCTCGCCCGTCACCAGCGACATGCTGGCCGCAACCATCCTGCGCGTGCACTCGGTATGGCGGCAGCCGGAGATCTGGCGCCGGCTGCAGCGCAACGCCATGCAGACCGATGTAAGCTGGCGCCGACCGGCCGCCCGTTATGCAGCATTGTTTCGGGAGCTCGCGAATGGATCTTACCGCCGCAGTGACAGCACAACGCGCATTGGCGAGCTCGCTGTTCGACCAGTTGCGCCGTGACGGACTCGACGAACCGGGTGTGTCGCGCGATCCGTACGGCGCCGGCGAACAGCGCGCACATGCCACCATCGCCGCCGCGGCGCGCCAGCTCGGCCTGCGGATCGAAGCGGATGCGGCGGTCAATCTCTACATGACACTGCCCGGCGGCGACGCAGCCGCCCAACGCATTGTCGTCGGTTCGCATCTCGACTCCGTACCGCATGGCGGCAATTTCGACGGCGCCGCCGGCGTGGTGGCCGGCCTGGTCGCGGTCGCGGCGTTGCAACAGTCGGGCACAACGCTCGACCGCGACCTCACCGTGATGGGGATTCGCGCCGAGGAGAGCATCTGGTTCCAGGTCTCCTACATCGGCAGCCGGAGCGCGCTTGGCACGCTGCCGGATGGCGCGCTGGACGTGCGTCGTATCGACACCGGCCGCACGCTGGCGGAACATATCAGCGAGTGCGGCGGCGATCCCGATGCGCTGCGGAACCGCGCGCGCTTCCTCGATCCGGCACGCATCGCCGGCTATCTGGAATTGCATATCGAGCAGGCGCCGAGTTTGGTGGAGGCGGGGCGCCCGGTGGCGATCTGCACCGGCATTCCCGGCAACTTCCGCTATCCGGATGCGCGGATCGAGGGCAGCCACGATCATGTCGGCCTGCCGCGCCGGTTTCGCCGCGACGCCGCGATCGCCGGCGCCGAGTTCGCCATGGCGCTCGACCATCTTTGGGAAGAGTACGACGCGAAGGATGTGCCGATGGCCTGCACGATCGGCCGCTTCCACACCGACCCATCCGCCCACGGCCTGACCATCGTGCCCGGGGCATTTCATCTCAGCCTTGACGTCCGCGCCTATGACGAGGACGTGCTGGCGGCGCTCGACCGCCGGGTGGACGCGATCATCGCCGGCATCGAGCAGCGTCGCGGTGTGCGCTTTGATCGCGGACCGAAGGCACGTGCCGCGGTCGGCGCCGTGGATAGGTCGATCGAATCAGCCCTGGAGCGCTGCGCCGATCAGTTGCGCATTCCCGTGCTGCATCTCGGCAGCCCGGCGTCGCACGATGCCGCCGCATTCGCCGCCGCCGGCGTGCCGATGGGCATGATCTTCGTGCGCAACGAGAACGGCAGCCACAATCCGCGCGAGGCCATGGCGATCGACGACTTCATGGCCGGCGCCGCGCTGTTGACGCATTACTTGGCTGCCACCTACGCCTCGCGGTAGTTCAGCAGCAGCAGCCCGACCAGGATGAAGCAAACCGGCCAGAGCCAGTGCGCCACGCGCCAGGCCGCCGAATTGATTTCCGGATCGAGGCGCAGCTCGAGCCAGCGCGCCCAGCCCGCGACGATCCCCAGCAGCGCCAGCGGTGTGTGAGTAAGCTCGATCAGCACCTGGTCCTTCACATTGGCGATCGCGTGGCTGTGCGTCAGCAGCAGCGTACCGCCGGCCGCGCAGAACAGCGGAAACACCAGCGATGCCCAGGGCTTGACCTTCCGCCCCGCCCGCACGCGCCACTCGAAGATGCCGAAGGCGGCGATCAGCAGGACAAACGTCCGATGCTGCAGCACCTCGGTGTCGCGCAGACTGGCAAAGAAGCCGATCTTGCCGAGTGGCCAGACCTCGGGATCGGCGCGCACGAACAGGAAGGCCGCAAGCAGCACGAACAGCAGCGGCCAGTGACGCGCCCAGCGGAGCCCGGCCGCGTACAACAGCGACAGCACACCGATCGCCAGCACAAACAGGCCGGACCAATGGTGATTGTACTCCGACCAGGAAAGGTCGGCGGCATTGCGCGGCGGCAGGTTGCCGGACCCCGGCACGAAAGCCGCCTGCGGTGCCGCTCGCTGGCCCGCCGCCTCGGCATCCAGCCTCGCCTGTAACGCGGGCAGCGCCAGCGTGTCATGCTCGGGCGAGCTCAGCCTTGGCCATTCGGGCGCATTGCGTGCAATGATCTCCGCCCAGGTGACGCGGTCCTGCGCCAGGTCAACCGCCGGCGGCACCGAGGTCAGCGACGCCGCGGCAAAGAAGATCGCAATCCCGGTGCCGATCTCCACCTCGGCATAGCGCTTCAATCGCGTCACCGGAGTGGCGGGCCGGCTTCGCAGCCGCTCGATCAGCAGGAAGTTGCCACCGCCAAGCGCCAGCAGCATCAGCAACATTGCGATCTTGGCGCCGACCATGACGCCGTACGCGGTACCGTAGAGACCTTCCCAACTGCCGATATACCCAAGGCTCATCGCCAGACCACTGAGCACGATGGCGGCGACCCCGGCCATCGATACGCGGGAAAATCGAGCACCGATCAGCCGCCATGCCTGCGCCGCGTGCACTCGCCCCAGGGCGGCGAGAAAGCACGGAATGCCGCCGATCCAGAGCGCGGCGCCGAGCTGGTGCAGGAACTCCAGCAGAAAGAGCGGCGTCCGTTCCTGCAGCCGCGCCGCGGCATGCGTGGTCAGGGTCGCCGCCACCAGGACGATCGCACTCAACGCCAGCAGCGGCGCCACCGGCGCGCGCTGTCCCAACGCGAACAGGGTCAGCGCGATCAGCGCGGCGGCGGTCGCCTTGACCAGCCCGGCAATCGCGAAGCTCGCACGCAGAGTATCCGCCACGGACAGATCGACGGTTGCCACCAGAACCACCGATTGCAGTGCGATCGTGGCCGCCTCGCACAGCACCAGTGCGAGCGCGCTCCACGCGGCAATGGCGATAGAGGCCCGTTCGGCCTCCTCGCCGCTCGCGCCAAGCTGCGGCAGCAGCGGCCGCAACAGCAGCGCGATGAACAGAACACCACCCAGCGAAATCGACTGGGCGGTGATCGTCAGTCCATGAATGACAACCGAGAGATAGCCGAACAGGTCGATCAGCAGCGCCACGTGTCAGCGGTCCATGACGATGAACGGCACGTCGCCACGGGTGATATGGCCATCGATCGCCAGCACCTGCCAGCGCACGACATAGGAGCCCGGCGTGGCGAGCTCGGCGGTGGTCTGCAGCATATCGGGCGAACCGGCGGGGTCGATCTTCAGCAGCGTCTGGCTTTGGTCGGGCCCGGTGAGCGTCAGCCGCGACCGCTCGCGGTCGATCCGGCTGTTGTAGCGAAACGACATGGCCAGTCTGCCGGCCGGGACCCTGGCACCCGCCGCGGGCTCGCTGCGCATCAGGATGGCGTGCGCCCAGGCGCTCGCGGCGGCGAGCGACAAGCCGGCAAGCACGACAACAACGCGACCATAGGCAGCCAATGCGGCGCTCCTGTTCCGGCGCGCCTCTATCGGCTATCAGTCCGCCGAACGCAATCTGAGCGGGCCTGCAGCATGAGCCGTCAACCGCCCGGCCGACGCGCCGACTATCGCTGGTTCCACGCCATCACCACGCGGTGGATGGACAACGACGTGTTCCAGCATGTGAACAACGTCAACTACTTCTCGTTCTTCGACACCGCGGTGACTTACTACGAGATGACCAATGGCGTGGTGGACCTGCTGGAAGGGCCGGTGCACTGCGTCGTGGCCGAGGTGATGTGCCGCTATCACAGCTCGGTGGCATTTCCCGACCGCATCGCAGTGGGCATCCGCGTGGCGCGCGTGGGGGGCAGCTCGGTGCGCTACGAGATCGGCGTGTTCCGCAACGACGATGATATGGCGGCAGCCGAGGGCTACTTCGTGCATGTATTCGTCGACCGCGCCACGCAACGTCCGGTGCCGGTGCCGGCGGCATCTCGGTCGGTGCTGCTGGGCATCGCCGCCTGAGTGTGACAGCGTATCCAGATCGAGCAGGAGGAAGCCATGGATCTCGGATTGAAAGGCAAAAAGGCCATCGTCTGCGCGGCGAGCAAGGGTCTCGGCCGCGCCTGTGCGATGTCGCTGGCGCGCGAAGGCGTCGATGTGGTGATCACCGCGCGCACCGCCGCCGACCTGGAGCGCACCGCCGAGGAGATCCGCAAGGCGACCGGCGCCAGGGTGACCCCGGTGCCGGGCGACATCACCACCGATGCTGGCCGCGCCGCGGCGCTCGCCGCCTGCCCCGCCCCTGACATCCTGGTCAACAACGCTGGCGGCCCGCCGCGCGGCGACTTCCGCGAATGGACGCGCGAGGACTGGATCAAGGCGGTGGAGGCCAACATGCTGACGCCGATCCTGCTGATCAAGGCGGTGGTGGACGGCATGATCGAGCGCAGGTTCGGCCGCATCGTCAACATCACCTCGGCCTCGGTGAAGTCGCCGATCCCGGAACTCGGCATGAGCAACGGCGCGCGTGCCGGCCTCACCGGCTTCGTGGCCGGTCTGGCGCGGCAGATCGCGAAGCATAACGTCGTCATCAACAACATCCTGCCAGGTCCGTTCCTGACCGACCGGCTGCGCAGCGGCTTCGCCGCGGCGGCGCGGCAGACCAATCGCCCGGTCGAGGAGCTGGTAGCGGAGCGCGCCAAGGGTTCTCCCGCCGGCCGCGTGGGCGAT
>DATBKQ010000143.1:0-5424 GCA_036555825.1 Acetobacteraceae bacterium
CGAAGGTGGACAGCGCGCCGGAGGCCAGATCGACGAGGTGGACCCGATGGCCGGCGACGTCGGCGATGAACAGCCGCCGATGCGCGCGGTCCAGCGCCAGACCGTTGGGCTCCACCAGTTCGGCCAAGGTGGTGATGACACCGCTGCCACCGTCGATGCGGCGCACACGCTTGTTCAGCCGGTCGGCAACATAGAAATTGTTCGAACGGTCGATGACAATCCCGTAGGGCTGGTTCATCCGTGCCTGCTTCGCGGGGCCGCCATCGCCGCCGAAGCCGGCCTCGCCGGTGCCGGCGACGGTGGCAATCACGCCGGTGCGCGCGTCGACGCGGCGGATGCAGTGGTTGTACGTGTCCGAGAAGCAAAGATTGCCCTGGGGATCGAACGCCAGGTCGAACGGATTGTTCAGCAACGCCGCGGTCGCCGGACCGCCGTCACCCGCATAGCCAGGCTCGCCCGTTCCGGCGACCGTGCTCATCGTCCATTGTGCCTGCGGCATCGCAATCCTCCCAAGGTTGTCGCCCCAGCCTGTCAC
Source organism: Acetobacteraceae bacterium (assembly GCA_036555825.1). GTDB lineage: Bacteria > Pseudomonadota > Alphaproteobacteria > Acetobacterales > Acetobacteraceae > JAMXLO01. Next base: position 536 of record DATBKQ010000143.1, read on the forward strand.
CCCTAGGATAAGTCAGCGAATTGCCGGAGGATACCGATGGATATGCAGGTGGACCGCGCCACGAGCGCGTTGTACGCGAAACTGGAAGAGCGCGTGCTGGCGCGTGACCAGCCCGGCGCCAGCGACGCGTACTACGACCTGGTGCGCGCCGGCCGTCCGCTGAAGGAGATCGTCGCCGAGGGCGTGCGTATCCATGCGCCCTACACGCACGTGCCGTATCACGAGCGTATCGACGACGGGTATCCGAATTTCGTCAACAACGACCACTGCCTGCTGAGCGCGCGTGCCACCATCAACCTGGCGAAGATGGTACCGGAGCGGCTGGCGATGCTGCCGATGGCGCAGACCATTTGGTACATCCCGAGCGGGCTGGATATCTGGAACCAGAAGATCAACAGGGCGCCGGGACATTACACGCGCATGCGCGGCAATCTGGGAACGGTGGAGAAGCCGCCGGAGCCGGTGGTGTACTGGCCGGACCAGGAGCCGTTGCGCCAGGACGGGCCGCTGAACGAGCGCCTGGGGAATTGGTTGACGCTGGTGCACCGCGGGCAGGTGATCGACGCCTATCGGACGTTCCTCGGGCTGATGGAGGACGTGCCGAACCGCAAGGCGGTGCTGGCGGAACTGGTGTTCGCCGGTCTGATCGACGTGCAGGACCGGATGCTGTTCAACCGTTCCTATACGACGGGCCACAAGGCATATCGCGCACGCTCCACGGTGGAGATCGGCAACGCGATCGGCTGGGACGATCCGGCCGCGCATCATGTGCTGTACGCCGGCGCGCTGGACATCGCGGTGGGGCCGCGCTGGTACTCGACCTACGAGATGGCGTGCAACATGGTGAAGATGCACATCGAGGGCGAGGCGCTGCATGCCGTGCCGTATGGCGGCGTGAGCGAGGCGGAACTCGCGGTGCTGCGCAACAACAAGGAGGCGCTGAACCAGCAGGAGGCGGCCGGGCTGATCGAGGCGGTGCTGCGCAGCCATGAGCCCGCCAACCTGCACACCATCACCGGGTTGCTGAAGGCCGGCAAGGACCCGCGGCGCATTCTGGACGTGCTGCAGATCGCCGCGGCGACGGTGGTGCTGGAGACAGTCGATCCGAACGCCTTCTCCATGCCGCATCATTGCTACGAGTACTGCAACACGCTGGCATGGTTCTTCGACAACTTCGACCATCCGCGCCGGCTGCGGCTGATCTATCTGCTGGCGTCGTATCTCAATCAGGTGGCTTGGCATCAGCACGGGATCGGCGAGGCGAATCCGGTGAAGATCAGACCGCCGAGTGGCGCGGAGACCCTGACGGCCGGGCAGTTGCTGGAGAAGGTGGACAGCTCGGTCTGCGCGCTGAACGGACCCGAGAGCCTGGCCTGGACGCAGGCGTACCTGGACAATGTCGGCGACCGTGGACCGCTGGTGCAGCGCATCGCGCTGGCCGCGACCAAGCTGGGGAACGACCCGCACAACCAGGAGATCGCCCAGTGCATGCTGATGGACTACGGCACCAATCGGCATCCGGAGCGTGACAGGCTGCTGCTGGCGGCGGCGTACCATACGGCGATGCACCGGAAGTACGGCGATCCGCTGGAGCCGGCGCGCCGGTTCGGCGAAGCGATGGGAGTAGCGCTGCAATAGACCTGGAGGACGCGATGCCTGCGCTCGATGCAACGACAATCGCGCCGGTGCGCCGGCCGGTCGAAGGCCCGTCGGTCTGGTTCGCCGCCGATATGTGCGGGCGCGAGGCCGAGTGGAGCTACCGTCTGTCCGCGACCGAGACCGGCGAGGTCGAGGCAGCGCTGCGGGCGGTGCAGGCGCGCGGACTGGAGATCGCCGCGATCCGTCGGCAGGACTTTCCGCTGCCGACACTGGGGCCGGTGCTGGACCGGCTGTGCGGCGAGGTGCTGAACGGCCGCGGCTTCGTGCTGCTGCGCGGGCTGCCGGTCGAGAACCGGCCGATCGCCGAGAGCGCGGCGATGTACTGGGGCATTGGCTCGTATTTCGGCAGCGCGCGATCGCAGAATGCCAAGGGCCATCTGCTGGGGCATGTCTACGACCTTGGCGGCAGCAGTGCGACCGATCCGACCGTCCGCAGCTACGCCACGTCCGAACGGCAAAGTTTCCATATCGATCGCTGCGACGTGGTGGCGCTGCTGTGCCTGCGGCGCGCGAAGTCCGGCGGACTGTCGGCGATCGCCAGCTCGATGGCATTGCACAATGTGATGCTGGAACGGCGGCCCGATCTGCTGGAACGGCTGTACCAGCCGATGCCGGTGGACCGGCGCGGCGAGGTGCCCGACGGCAAGGCGCAGTTCTACTACGCGCCGGTGTTCAATCAGCACGCCGGGTGTGTCTCGGTGCTCTACTCGCGGCTGCATATCGGCTCGTCGCAGCGCTTTGCCGAAGCGCGCCGGCTGACGCCGGAGGATATCGAGGCGCTCGACATGATGGCGGCGCTGGCGGGGGATGACGAGTTGCGCCTGGACATGACGTTCATGCCGGGCGACGTCCAGTTCCTGCACAATCACACCATCCTGCACGCAAGGACCGGGTACGAGGACTGGCCCGAGCTGGAGCGCAAGCGCCACCTGCTGCGGCTGTGGCTGGCACCTCCGGGCGCGCGGGAGCTGCCGCCGGTGTTCGCCGAGTGCTACGGCGGGATTACCCCGGGCGATCGCGGCGGCATCATCTGCCCGGATACGCGGCTGCACGCGCCGCTGGTGCCAGGCTGAAGGCGCGGCCGAATCAAACGGACGATTACGCCGATCACGGCCCGGCGGCCTAGCAATGGAAAAGGACCGGCTCCTCGCATTCAGCGACGGCGTGATCGCCGTGATCATCACGATCATGGTCCTGGAGATGAAGGCGCCGCACGAAGCGAGCCTCGGTGCACTGAGGGAGGCGGCGCCGGTCTTCCTCAGTTATGTCTTGAGTTTCATCTATGTGGCGATCTACTGGACCAACCATCACCACTTCTTCCATCTGGTCAGGCGCGTGAACGGCGGAATGCTGTGGGCGAACCTGCATCTTCTCTTCTGGCTCTCGCTCATTCCGTTCACGACGAGCTGGATGGGTGAACACCCGGCTTCCGCCCTGCCGACCGCGGTGTATGGCGCAATTCTGCTGATGTCGGCCATCGCCTGGTACGTGATGCAGACCGTTATCATCCGGTCGCAGGGAACCGGTTCGCGGCTTGCTCGGGCACTGGGCCGCGACATCAAGGGCAAGGTGTCACCCGTATGCTACCTCGCCGCCATTCTGCTATCGTTCTTCGATCCACGGTTCGCCGATGCCGTCTATGTACTCGTCGCACTCATGTGGCTGATTCCCGACCGCCGGATCGAGCGCGCCGTGAGTCGGCCAGCGGACGATTGACTTCATCGCGCGGGCGCGGAACAGCGCGCTATTCCGGCGCGATCAGCGACAGTCGCGGAAAATAGCTCCGATAGCGGACCGCGTCACGCATCAGCAACTGATAACCCGCGACGGCCGCGTGCGCTCCAAAGCCGGGTCATCGGCTCAAGCATGATGAGGTCGGGTTGACCTCACCCTGCTTTAGCTTCTTTGTTTGGGTGCGTGGTTCAGACCTCCGGCCGGGTCCCCAATCGACTCGTCGATTGGGAGCCCGATTCCGCCTCCGGTCATCATGCGCTAAGAATCGATGCTTCCGCGGCTCTGAGGGGGAATGGTCCATGTCGATCACCGCCGATCTGCTCACCACCAGCCTGTCTGCCATTGCGTTCGTCCCCTGCATGATGGGGGGTGTGGCCTCGACGCCAACGGCAACAGCGCGCCGGCGCGAAACGGTGATCAACGGCAGGCGGGTCAAGACGGTCGATGTCCACGCCCACTGCATCGTTCCGGCCGCCGCGGCGGTGATCAATCATCCGCTGGAAGCGCCCGGTCTGCTGATGCACGACACCAGCGCGCGCATCACGGCGATGGACGCGCAGGGCATCGACGTCGAGGTGCTCAGCATCAATCCCTATTGGTACAGGGCGCCACGCGACGCCGCGGCCGAGCTGATCAAGCTGCAGAACGAGACGCTGGCCGAGTACTGTGCCGCCAACCCGGAGCGCTTCCGCGGGTTTGCCACCGCGGCGCTGCAACACCCTGAGCTCGCGGCCGAACAGGTGGAACACGCGGTGAAGACCCTGGGCTTCCGCGGCGTCGGCGTGGGCGGCAGCGTGGCCGGCGAGGAACTCGCCAACCCGCGCTTCCACCCGTTCTGGGCGAAATGCGAGGAACTCGGCGTGCTGGTGTTCATGCACCCGCTGGGGACACGCGAACTGGAGCCTTCGGGACGGCTCGCCGGCAGCGGATTGCTGACCAACACGATCGGCAATCCGCTGGAGACCACGATCGCGCTGTCGCATCTGATCTTCGAGGGGACACTCGACCGCTTCCCCGGCCTGAAGATCTGCGCCGCGCATGGCGGCGGTTTCCTGCCGTCCTATGCCAATCGCTCGGATGCGGTGATCCGCACCTTCCCGCAGCGTGTCGGCCCGCTGCCGAAGAAGCAGCCGACCGCATATCTGCGTGATGGGCAGTTGTTCTTCGACACCATCGTCTTCACGCCGGAAGCGCTGCGCCACCTGATCGCGGAAACCGGTCCCGGGCAGATCATGATCGGCACGGATTATCCGTTCCCATGGACCAGTACCGAGGTCGATCTGGTGCTCAACACGCCGGGCCTGACGGACGAACAGCGCGTCGCGATCCTGGGCGGCACGGCGGCACGACTGCTGGGCATCGGCGGCTGATCATCCTGTCGTCGCGCCGTAGTTGCACCAGCCGGTGGCACCGCTGACCGGGCCCTCGACGATCACGCACTGGTCCGGGTCGATGAAGTAATGGCAGAAGCCGCAGGTCTCCGGCCCGCGCCTGCC
>DATBKQ010000144.1:0-5726 GCA_036555825.1 Acetobacteraceae bacterium
GGCCGGCCTGGGAGCGCGCGGCTCTACACCGATTCAGCGACATCGGGCTATAGGTGGCCGTTTGCACGCAAGGGGATGCCGGGGTGGCGGCCGCGGACCTGACACTGCTGACCGGGGCGACCGGGTTTGTCGGCTCCGCCGTGGCGCGGGCGTTGGCCGCGCGCGGACACCGGCTCCGCCTGCTGGTGCGTCCGGCGAGCGACCGGCGCAACCTGGCAGGGATCGAGGCTGAGCTTGCACTCGGCGACCTGACGGATGCCGTTTCGCTGGCGCGCGCCGCCGCCGGGTGCCGCTACGTGTTTCACGTCGCGGCCGACTATCGCTTCTGGGTGCCCGATCCCGACGCGATGCTGCGCGCCAATGTCGATGGCACGCTGGCAATGATGCGGGCAGCCCAGGACGCGAGGGTGGAGCGGATCGTCTATTGCAGTTCGGTCGCAGCGATCGGGCGCCCGCATGACGGCGCACTCGCCGATGAGGATACCCCGACCGACGAGGCGGACTTCATCGGCACCTACAAGCGCTCGAAGTTCCTGGCGGAACGGGCGGTTATGGACCTGGTGCGCCAGGAGGCGTTGCCCGCGGTGGTGGTGAACCCTGCCGCGCCGGTCGGCCCGCGCGATATCAAGCCGACGCCGACCGGGAAGATGATCCGCGACGCCGCGGCTGGAAGGGTGCCGGCTTATATCGACACCGGCCTCAACGTCGTTCACGTCGACGACGTGGCCCAGGGTCACGTGCTGGCGCTCGAGCGCGGCCGGATCGGCGAACGGTATGTGCTGGGCGGCGAGAACCTCTTGTTGAAGGACCTGCTGGCCTTGGTCGCCGACGTGGTCGGACGACGGCCGCCGGCCGTCGAGCTGCCCGAGGTAGTGGTCTGGCCCGCCGCATGGCTGATGGAGGGCTTTGCCCGCATCACCGGCATCCCGCCGATGATGACGCGCGACCACATCAAGATGGCGCGGCACAAGATGTTCTATTCATCGGACAAGGCCAGGCGCGAGCTTGGCTACGCGCCGCGCTCGGTGCGTTCGGCGGTCGAGGACGCCGTGGCCTGGTTCCGCGCCAACGGCATGCTGCGCGGATGACCACGCTCGCCATCCTCGCGCTGCTGGTCTGGCTTTACCTGCTGCTGGCGCATGGCCGGTTCTGGCACTCCGGCCCGGAGTTGGCGCCGGCAAGGCCGACGACCGCGGCGCCGGTGACGGCGGTGGTGCCGGCGCGCGACGAGGCGCCGGTCATCGCGGAAACCCTGGGGTCGTTGCTCCGGCAGGATTACGCGGGCGCCTTGCGCATCATCGTCGTGGACGATGGCAGCCGCGACGGGACGGGCAATATTGCGCGCGATCTGCAAGAACCACCTCTCCCGCCCGCGGGAGAGGTCGGCGCGGAGCGCCGGGAAAGGGTGGTGCTCGACGGCAAGCCTCGCCCGCCTGGCTGGAGCGGAAAGCTTTGGGCGCTCGTCCAGGGGATCGACGAGGCGGGCACCGGCGAGTTCATCCTGCTGACAGACGCCGATATCGCGCACGATCCGCGCCATGTCGCGACCCTGGTCGCGCAGGCCGAGCGGCACGACCTTGACCTGGTCTCCGAGATGGTCGCACTGGCCTGCGACACGCCCGCCGAACGCGCCCTGGTGCCGGCGTTCGTCTATTTCTTCCAGTTGCTGTATCCCTTCCGCTGGGTGAACGATCCGCTGCGCGCGACCGCGGCCGCGGCCGGTGGGACGATCCTGATCCGTCAGCGCGCCCTGCGCCGGATCGGCGGCATCGAAGCGGTGCGCGGCGCGCTGATCGACGACGTGGCACTGGCGACGGCGGTCAAGCGAGGCGGGCGCGTCTGGCTCGGCCATTCCGCGCTGGCGCGTTCGATCCGCTCGTATCCGAGCGCAGCCGACATCTGGCGCATGGTGTCGCGCACCGCCTACGTGCAACTGGGCTGTTCGCCGCTGCTGCTGGCCGGAACCGTGGCGGGAATGGCACTGACCTTCCTGGCTCCGCCGCTCGCCGCCCTGTTCGGCCATGGCGCGGCAGGCTGGTTGGGATGGCTGACCTGGGGCGGCATGGCCGCGAGCTATCAGCCCACGCTGCATCGTTATCGCCGGTCGGTGTTGTGGGCACCGTTCCTGCCGATCGTCGCGGCGTTCTACGCCGCCGCAACGATCGGCTCGGCGGTGAACCACTACCGTGGCCGCGGCGTCGCCTGGAAGGGACGCGCCTACCAGGGCCTGGGCGCATGAGCGAAGCGGCGACCGTCGAGACCTGGTCCGGCAAGGATCGTGGCGACGAGAATTTCCCGGTCGGCTCGCTGCTGATCCGCCGCGACCTGCGCCGGCACGTGCACGCCTTCTACGCCTTTGCCCGCAATGCCGACGACATCGCAGATTCCGCCGCCCTGGCTGCCGACGAGAAGGTCGCCCGGCTCGACGTCATGGAAGACGTGCTGCTGGGCCGGCGCGACGCCGGCTCGCCGAGCGCGCTGCGGCTGCGCGCCAGCCTCGCGGAAACCGGGGCGACCGCGCGCCATTCGCTCGACCTCCTGGTCGCCTTCCGCCGCGACGCGACCAAGCTGCGCTATGCGAACTGGGACGAGCTTCACGATTACTGCCGCTACTCGGCCATGCCGGTCGGACGCCATGTGCTCGATCTGCACGGCGAGGATCGTGCGACGTGGGCGCCGTCCGATGCGCTGTGCACGTCGCTGCAGGTGCTGAACCACATGCAGGACTGTGCCAAGGACCTGGCGGCGCTGGACCGCTGCTATATGCCCGGCGTCGCGGTCGAGGCTTTGCGCGGGCCGGCTGAAACCCCCGAACTGCGGGCGGTGTTCGATCTGCTGCTGGACCGCGTGGACGCGCTGAACCGTGCGGCGATCGACCTGCCGCGTCTGACCCGCGGCCGGCGTCTGCGTCTGGAAACCGCCGTCATCGTCGGCCTCGCGCATCGGCTGGCGCGACGACTGCGGCGCGGCGACCCATTGGCTCGGCGCGTGCGACTCACCAAGGGCGATGCCATCGCCAGCGTGCTGGCGGCGCTGCGATGGCTCTGACGCCGCTGGACGTCGCCCAGGCCGATCTCGACGCCGTGGTCGCCGTCGTGCGTGCCGCCGGCACATCGTTTTATCGCGGCATGCGCGTGCTGCCGCCGGACCGGCGGCACGCGATGTATGCCATCTACGCCTTCTGTCGCATGGTCGATGACATCGCCGATGACGATGGCGCATTCGCCGCCAAGCTGCCGGAACTGAATGCCTGGCGCAAGCGCGTTGCCGGCCTCTATCGCGGCCAGTCGGACGGGCCGGTCACCCGCGTGCTGGTCGCCGCGGTGCCACGCTTCGGTCTGCGCCAGGACGATTTCCTCGCGATCATCGACGGCATGCAAATGGATGCCGAGGCGGCGGTAGTCGCACCGGATCTGGCCACGCTCGACCTATATTGCGATCGGGTCGCGGCCGCCGTCGGCCGCCTGTCGGTGCGTGCGTTCGGCGACCCGTCGGCCGCCGCCGATCAGGTGGCGCATTCGCTTGGCCGTGCGTTGCAGCTCACCAACATACTGCGCGACCTGCGGGAGGATGCCGATCGCGGCCGGCTCTATTTGCCGCGCGAATGGCTGGATCAGGCCGGCGTGCCGCGCGATCCCGCCGCGGCGTTGCGGGCGCCTGGCCTTAAGCAGGTCTGCGACCGCCTTGCGGGGCTGGCACGCCACCATTTCCGCACCGCGTCGGAGGCGATGCACCGTTGCGACCCGAAGGCGATGCGGCCAGCGCGCATGATGGGCGCGACTTATGCCGCGATCCTGGCGAGGCTGGAACGTCAGGGCTGGTCGCCGCCGCATGAACGCGTCAGCCTGCCGGCCTGGCAGAAGCTCTGGCTCACGCTGCGCTATTGCCTTGCGTAACGCCTGATGCCGGCACACGTGCATGTTGTCGGCGCCGGGATGGCGGGGCTGGCGGCGGCTGTCGCGCTGATCGAGGCGGGGAAGACCGTGACCGTCATCGAGGCCGGGCCGGCTGCCGGAGGACGCTGCCGATCCTATTTCGATCGGGAACTCGGGCTCAGGATCGATAACGGCAATCATCTGCTGCTGTCGGGCAATCGCGCCGTCTTCGCCTATCTCGAGACGATCGGCGCGATTGAGACGCTGGCGATGCCAGCCGAGCCGATGTTCCCCTTCATGGACCTGCGCGACGGTCGCCGATGGGTGCTGCGGCCGAACCTTGGGCGCATCCCCTGGTGGGTCCTGTCACGCAATCGGCGCACCCCAGGAACGCGAATAATCGATCATCTCGCGCTGCTGCGGCTTCGCAAGACCGATTCGGAGGCTTCGATCGCCGCCTCGGTGCAGCACGACAAGCTCTACGAGCGGCTGGTGGAACCAATCGCGGTCGCCGCATTGAACACGCCGCCCGACGAGGGGATCGTTCGCCTGTTGAGCGCGGTGATGCAAGAGACGCTGTTCCTGGGCGGTCGCGCCTGCATTCCGGCCGTGCCGCGTGTCGGTCTATCGGAAAGTCTCGTCGATCCCGCCGTCGCATGGTTGCGGGCGCGCGGTGCGGCCGCCGTGACCGGTCGGCGTGTCGCCGCGCTGCGCAGCGATGGCCAAGGCGTCGAACTTTCCACCACGGACGGGCCGATGAAGGCAGAGGCCGTGGTGCTCGCGGTTCCGCCGTGGATCGTGACCGACCTGCTCCCGGGTCAGCTCTGTCCGACCAGGTTCCAGGCCATTCTCAACATCCACTTCCGCGTCGAAGCGGATCCGGCGCCTCCCGGCTTCATCGGCATCATCGGCGGCACGGCGGAGTGGGTGTTCGTGAAACGGGGCCATGTCTCGGTCACCATCAGCGCCGCCAACCGGATGGTGGAGCAGGATGCCGAAAGCATTGCACGCGCCGTCTGGCCGGACGTGTGCGCCGCGCTGCGGCTGGAAACTGGGCCGCCGCCGCCGTGGCGCGTGGTGAAGGAACGGCGCGCCACGATCGCCGCAACCGAGGCGCAGGAACGCCTGCGGCCCGGCCCGCACACGCGGCTTGCCAACGTGGTGCTGGCGGGCGACTGGACCGATACCGGATTGCCCGGCACGATCGAAGGTGCCATCAGGTCGGGCCGAACCGCGGCCCGCGTGCTTCTGGCCGCCTGAGGGATGCCCCATGCCGAACGAGGCGATGCTGGCAGGCGGGACGGCGCTGGACAATGCGATCGCTCGTGCTGGCACCGCATTGCTGCGCCGCCAGCACGGCGATGGGCACTGGGTCTTCGAGTTGGAGGCGGACGCGACGATCCCGGCCGAATACGTCCTGCTGGAGCACTTCCTGGACCGGATCGATCCCGAACTGGAGGCCAGGATCGGCGTCTATCTGCGCGACATCCAGGGCGGCCACGGCGGCTGGCCGCTGTTCCATGATGGAGCGCTCGACCTGTCGGCCAGCGTGAAGGCCTATTTCGCGCTGAAGGCGATCGGCGACGACACAGGCGCGCCGCATATGGCGAGGGCGCGCGCGGCGATCCTGGCGGCGGGTGGCGCGGAGCGCACCAACGTGTTCACCCGCGCCCAGCTTGCGCTGTTCGGCCAGGTGCCGTGGCGGGCAGTACCGGTGATGCCGCTCGAGATCATGCATCTGCCGCTGTGGTTCCCGTTCCATCTGTCCAAGGTGTCGTACTGGTCGCGCACCGTGATCGTGCCGCTGCTGGTGCTGATGGCGCTGCGGCCGGTCGCCCGCAACCCGCGCGG